>JAEULI010000003.1 GCA_016793845.1 Sphingosinicella sp. | reverse complement strand
CGACAACGAAAGGGGTCGTTGTTCATTGTCGACCCAAGGCCCCGCAACACGCGTACAAAGCATCAAACGATATCGGAGGATAAAGCAGCCGCCATCTGCACGGCCATATCCGCACAACGTGCGAATGGTGGTGACCCCAACGGGACTCGAACCCGTGTTTTCGCCGTGAAAGGGCGACGTCCTAGACCGCTAGACGATGGGGCCGCGCGGCTGAGGCGCTCCCACTAATGGGGTCGCCCCGGCCGGTCAAGCCGCATGTGAAGGCTCAGGCCGCCTGAGTTTCCTCGGCGGGCACCGTGCGGATCAGATAGTCGAATGCGGAGAGCGCCGCCTTCGATCCTTCGCCCATCGCAATCACGATCTGCTTGTAGGGCACGGTGGTGCAATCGCCCGCCGCAAGGATGCCCGGCTGGCTCGTCTCGCCGCGATGATCGACCTCGATCTCGCCGCGCGGGGAGAGCGCAACCGCGTCCTTCAGCCACTCCGTATTCGGCACGAGGCCGATCTGCACGAAGATGCCTTCCAACTCGATCTGGTGCAGATCGTCGCTGTTCCGATCCTTGTACGTCAGCGCCGTCACCTTTTCGCCGTCGCCCAGCACTTCGGTGGTGAGCGCGGAGGTGATGATCTTCACGTTCGGCAGGCTGGCGAGCTTGCGCTGCAGCACCGCGTCGGCGCGGAGCTGGCTGTCGAACTCGATCAGCGTGACGTGCGCGACGATCCCCGCGAGGTCGATCGCAGCTTCCACGCCCGAGTTGCCGCCGCCGATCACCGCAACGCGCTTGCCCTTGAACAGCGGCCCGTCGCAGTGCGGGCAGTAGGCCACGCCCTTGTTGCGATAGTCGTTCTCGCCCGGCACGTTCATCTGCCGCCAGCGCGCGCCGGTTGCGAGCACCACGGTCCGTGCCTTCAGCGATGCGCCGTTTTCCAGCCGAACCTCGTGCAGCCCGCCCGGCACGCGCGCCGGGATCAGCTTTTCGGCCTTCTGCAGGTTCATGATGTCGACGTCATACTCTTTGACGTGCTGCTCGAGCTGCGCCGCGAGCTTCGGGCCCTCGGTGTGCTGCACGGAGATGAAGTTCTCGATGCCCATCGTATCGAGCACCTGCCCACCGAAACGCTCGGCCGCCACGCCCACGCGGATGCCCTTGCGCGCCGCGTAGATCGCCGCAGCCGCACCGCCGGGGCCGCCACCGACGACGAGCACATCGAACGGCGCCTTGCCCTTGATCTTCTCCGCAGCGCGCGCCGCAGCACCGGTGTCGATCTTCGCGACGATCTGCTCCAGCTCCATGCGGCCGGAAGCGAACGGCTCGCCGTTCAGGAACACGGTCGGCACCGCCATCACCTTGCGTTCGTCAACCTCGCCCTTGAAGAGCGCGCCGTCGATCGCCGTGTGCTTGATACGCGGGTTCAGCACCGCCATCAGGTTCAGCGCCTGCACCACGTCCGGGCAATTCTGGCACGACAGCGAGAAATAGGTTTCGAACTCGAAGTCGCCGTCCAGCGCCTTCACCTGCTCGATCACGTCCTGCGCGGCTTTGGACGGGTGTCCGCCGACCTGCAGCAGCGCAAGCACCAGAGAAGTGAACTCATGCCCCATCGGAAGGCCAGCGAAGCGCACGCCGATATCGGTGCCCGCGCGGCGGATCATGAAGCTGGGCTTGCGCTTGTCGTCATCCTTGCGGACGACGCTCACCTTGTCCGAAAGCGCTGCGATCTCTTCGAGGAGCGTGTTCATCTCCACGGATTTCGCGCCATCATCCAGCGACGCCACGAGCTCGATCGGCTGCGTGATGTTCTGCAGATAGGCGGCGAGCTGCTGCTTCAGATTGGCGTCCAGCATGGTTCACTCCAAAAAATTCAATGTGGCCGCGAGCTCCCGGGGGACGGCGCGAACCGCCCCCGGGAGACCCCTGCGACCCAGGGGTACTTAGATCTTGCCGACCAGGTCGAGCGACGGGGCGAGCGTCTTCTCGCCCTCTTCCCACTTCGCCGGGCACACTTCACCCGGGTGGCTCACCCAGTACTGAAGCGCCTTGATCTTGCGCAAAAGCTCGGCGGCGTTGCGGCCCACGCCTTCCGGCGTGATCTCGACGAGCTGGATGGTGCCCTCGGGATCGACGACGAACGTGCCGCGATCGGCGAGGCCGACGCCGGCGCGCAGGATCTCGAAGTTGTTCGAGATGTCGTGGTTCTGGTCGCCCAGCATGTAGTAGTTGATCTTGCCGATCGCGGGCGAGGTGTCGTGCCACGCCTTGTGACAGAAGTGCGTGTCGGTGGAGACCGAATACACCTCGACGCCGATGCTCTGGAGCGTCGGGTAGATGTCGGCGAGGTCTTCAAGCTCGGTCGGGCACACGAAGGTGAAGTCCGCCGGGTAGAAGAAGAAGATCGACCATTTGCCCTTCACGTCCGCGTCCGTCACCTCGACGAACTTGCCCTGCTTGAAGGCCTGCGCTTTGAACGGCTTGATCGGGGTATTAACGAGGGACATGTGCACTCCGTTGCTGTGGGTTACTGGGGGATGGCGACCCTTTAGCAACGCACGGAGTGAAGGCAAAATTACTTTTTTGAGACAGACAGATTGATTTTATCGATCAATCCGCCCAAGCCGCGTCGTCGAGGTGGAGTTCGGCGCGCGGGGTCGATCCCCAATCATCCTGACTGACACGCCCCGACACCCAGAGCCGCCGCCCGCCCGCCTGCATGAGCGCCGCGCCGAGCGGCGTATCGACACTGCGGAACGCGACGGCCTTCACGCGCGCACCGTCCGCGCCCGCCAGAATCACGCGCACGTGGCCCGTGCCGACGATATCGGCCTTCACCACCGAAACAGGCCCCGCCGCCACACGCGGCCCGGGCCATCCCGCCCCGTAAGGCCCGGCAGCCTCCAGCGCTTCGGCAAGTGCGGGCGTAACACCCGCAGGCGCGAGCGCGAGATCGAAGGAGAGCGCATCGACCGCGCGGGCGCGCGCCACGTCTCCCTCCAGCCGTTCGCAGAGGAAACGTGCGAGGTCGTCGACACGCTCGCGCGCCACGGTAACGCCCGCCGCCATCGCATGGCCACCGCCCGCGCTGATCAGCCCCGCGTCGCGCGCCGCGAGCACCGCCGCGCCGAGATCGACGCCGGGGATCGAACGCCCCGAACCCTTGCCCGTGCCCGCCTCATCAATACCGATCACGAGCGCAGGCACGCCGAAGCGATCCTTGAGGCGGCTCGCGGCGATACCGATCACGCCAGGATGCCAGCCGTCCCCCGCGATCACCGCTATCGGAGCATTGCCCGCGCGCTCGCACGCGGCGATGGCAGCTTCGGTCACCAGCGTCTCGATCGCGCGCCGCTCGTCGTTCAGCCGGTTGAGTTCGTCTGCGAGCGCGGAGAGTTCGTCCCCCTCCCCGGTCAGCAGCCGCACGCCGAGGTCCGCCTGTCCCACACGCCCGCCCGCGTTGATACGCGGACCGAGCGCGAAGCCAAGGTCGGATGCACGCGGCGCGCGCTCCAGCCGTGCAGCAGCGGCCAGTGCGGCAAGACCTGCATTGCGCCGCGTCGCCATCACCTTGAGGCCCTGCGAAACATAGGCGCGATTGAGGCCCGTGAGCGGCACCACGTCCGCCACGGTGCCGAGCGCGACGAGATCGAGCAGTTCAGTGAGCTTCGGCTCCGGCCGACCCGAGAACCAGCCGCGCACGCGCAATTCCCGGTTCACCGCCACAGCCACGAGAAACGCCATGCCGACCGCCGCAAGGTGCCCGAACGCGGCACCCTCATCCTCGTCGATACGGTTGGGATTCACGATGGCGACGGCGGGCGGCAGCAGCGTCGAGGCCTTGTGGTGATCGACCACGATCACGTCGAGCCCCGCGCCCTTCGCGGCCTCCAGCGCCTCGAAACCCTGCGTGCCGCAATCGACGCAGACGACGAGGTCCGCGCCCGCGCGCTTCAGCGCCACCAGCGCCTCCGCAGAGGGGCCGTAGCCTTCCAGAAGCCGGTCGGGAATATAATGTGAAACCGTGCCACCCACGGCGCGGATGAAACGGATCAGCACCGCCGCGCTCGTCGCGCCGTCGACGTCGTAGTCGCCGAAGATCACCACGGCCTCGCCGCGCGTCACCGCGTCGGCGATGCGCGCGGCCGCCGTGTCCATGTCGCGGAATATCGAGGGGTCGGGCAGCAGGTCGCGGATCGTCGGCTGCGCGAGGGCGGCGATATCCTCCACCCGCACGCCGCGCGCCGTGAACAGGCGCGCGGTCACGTCGCTGATGCCGAGCCTCAGCGCGTCGGCGGCATCACCCGGTGGGCCGCCCCGCCAGCGCCATTGCCGCCCGGAGACCGAGCGGCTGACGCCGAAGACGAAGGCGTCAGGATTCGGAACGGCGATGCTCGCCACGCACCCACCTGACCGTGCCCGAAGACGCGCGCATCACGACCGATTCTGTCGTCACCAGCCCGCCTTTGAAGCGCTTCACGCCGTCGAGCAGCGAGCCGTCGGTCACGCCCGTCGCCGCGAAGATCACGTCGCCCTTGGCCATGTCCTCGGTGTCGTAGATGCGATCGAGGTCGGTGATGCCCCACTTCGCCGCGCGCAGGCGCTCGTCGTCGTTGCGGAAAACGAGCCGGCCCTGGATCTGGCCGCCGACGCAGCGCAGTGCCGCCGCCGCGAGCACGCCTTCCGGCGCGCCGCCCTGACCGAGGTAGATATCGACCGTCGTCTCGGGGTTCGTCACCGCGATCACGCCCGCCACGTCGCCGTCCGGGATCAGCACGACGCCGCAGCCGATCGCGCGCAGTTCGGCGATCAGCTTCTCGTGGCGCGGGCGATCGAGCACGCAGGCGATGATCTCGGCGGGCTTCACGCCTTTCGCCTTGGCAAGCGCCTCGACGTTCTCGGTGACGCTCTTGTCGAGGCTGACGAGGTCCTTCGCGTAGCCCGGCCCGATGGCGAGCTTTTCCATGTAGACGTCGGGCGCGTTCAGCAGGCAGCCCTCTTCGGCGATGGCGAGCACGGCGAGCGCGTTCGGCCCGGCCTTGGCGGTGATCGTCGTGCCTTCCAGCGGATCGAGCGCGATGTCGATCTTCGGCCCGGTGCCGATCGCCGCGCCGACCTTCTCGCCGATGTAGAGCATCGGCGCCTCGTCGCGCTCGCCCTCGCCGATCACGATGGTGCCGTCGAAGGCGAGTTCATTCAGCGCATCGCGCATCGCATCGACCGCGGCAGCGTCCGCCGCCTTCTCGTCGCCGCGTCCCACGAGGTGCGAGGCCGCCATCGCGGCGTATTCCGTCACGCGCACCATTTCCAGAACGAGCACGCGCTCCAGCACGTCGCTGCGTTTCACCATCGGCCTTGAACTCCCCTTGATTCGAACATGCGGAAAGGCTGGTAGCCCCCTCGCCTCAAAAGTCCAGAATATGCATCAGCATCGGCTCGCCGAGCACGCTGCTGCTTGCACGCATCGCCTTTATGGCGTTGCGGACTGCACTTTCATCGGTTTCGTGCGAGACGATGGCGATAAAGACGCCGCCCGCATCGGCCTGACCGCGCTGGATCAGGCTGTCGATCGAAACGCCCGCATCGCGCAGCATCGCCGCGAGTTCGGCAAGCACGCCCGTTTCGTCCGCCACCGAAAGGCGCAGGTAATAGCGCCCGCGCCAGTCCCCCGCCTCACCCGCACCGATCGGCTCGAGGTGATGCGAAGGCATGGCGAAGGCAGGCCCCGCCTCGCCGCGCGCGATATCGATGAGGTCGGCGACGACGGCGCTCGCCGTCGGCCCTTCGCCCGCGCCGCGGCCTTCGAAGAACAGCCGCCCGACGAAGTTGCCCTCCGCTACCACGGCGTTCAGCGAACCTGTGACCTTGGCGAGCGGATTGGCGAGCGGCACGAGGCACGGATGCACGCGCTGGTGGATACGATCCCCCACCACCTCGGCAACCCCGACGAGGCGAACGCGGAAGCCGAGTTCGGCAGCGTGCGCGATGTCGGTGGCCGCGACAGCGCGGATGCCCGTGGTGCGAACACTCGCGAAATCGATCTCGCTGCCGAAGGCGAGGCTCGCGAGAATGGCGAGCTTGTGCGCGGCGTCGATGCCGTCGATGTCGAAGGTGGGATCGGCCTCGGCGTAGCCCAGCCGCTGCGCCTCGCCGAGCACGTCGGCGAACGCCGCGCCCTTCTCCTCCATCTCGGTGAGGATGTAGTTACACGTGCCGTTCAGGATGCCGTAGACGCGGTCGATGCGGTTCGCCGCCGCGCCTTCGCGGATCGCCTTGATGATCGGGATGCCGCCCGCCACCGCCGCCTCGTATTTCAGCGGCGTTCCCGCCTTCTCGGCGGCAGCGGCGAGTTCGAGGCCGTGGTGCGCGATCATCGCCTTGTTGGCGGTGACGACACCCTTGCCCCGGCTGATCGCCTCCCGCACCAGCGCCACGGCAGGCCCGTCGGACCCGCCGATCAGCTCGACGACGACATCGACATCGTCCCGCTCGGCGAGCGACGAGGTATCGTCCACCCACTCGAACCGGCCAAGATCGACGCCCCGGTCGCGCGAGCGGTCCCGCGCCGAAACCGCGACAATCTCGATCGGCCGCCCGGAGCGGCGCGCGATGAGGTCGCGGTTTTCGTCCAGAAGTTTCACGACGCCGGCGCCGACCGTACCGAGCCCGGCAAGCGCAATGCGCAAGGGAGAGTTCACTGCTTAACCCCGATTCTCAAGACATTCCGACAGGCGCTTACTCGCCGATGGCCTTCTGCTGGCCCGGCGTGTTTACACCCATCGATTGAAGATAGCGTTTCACGTTGCGCGCCGCTTGACGAATGCGCTGCTCGTTTTCCACCATCGCGATGCGCACGAAGCCCTCGCCTTCCTCGCCATAACCGACACCCGGCGCCACCGCGACGCCCGCGTGCGTGAGGAGCTGCTTCGAGAACTCAAGGCTGCCGAGGTGCGCGAGCGCAGGCGGCAAGGGCGCCCAGCAGAACATCGAGGCGCGCGGCACCGGAATATCCCATCCCGCACGACCAAAGCTCTCCACGAGCACATCGCGGCGACGCTTGTAGAGCTCGCGGTTCTTCTCGACGATATCCTGCGGGCCATTGATGGCCGCCACCGCCGCCGCCTGAATCGGCGTGAATGCGCCGTAATCGAGGTACGACTTCACGCGCGTCAGCGCCGCGATCAGCGTCTTGTTGCCGACCGCGAATCCCATGCGCCATCCGGCCATCGAATAGGTCTTGGACATGGAGGTGAACTCCACCGCCACGTCCTTCGCGCCCGGCACCTGCAGGATGGAGGGCGTCGGCACGCCGTCGTAATAAAGCTCCGAATAGGCGAGGTCCGAGAGGATCCACAGCCCGTGCTCCTTCGCGAACGCGACGACGCGCTCGTAGAAAGCAAGGTCAACGACCTCCGCCGTCGGGTTCGAAGGATAGCCCATCACCAGCACCGAAGGCTTCGGCACAGTGAACTTCACAGCGCGCTCCAGCGCCTCGAAATAGCGCTCGTCAGGCGTCGTCGGCACGCTGCGGATCGTCGCGCCCGCGATGATGAAGCCGAACGTGTGGATGGGATAGCTCGGGTTCGGCGCCAATACCACGTCGCCGGGCGCCGTGATCGCCTGCGCGAGGTTGGCAAGCCCCTCCTTGGAGCCGAGCGTCACCACGACCTCGCTCTCGGGATCGAGCTCGACGCCGAAACGCCGCGCATAATAGCCCGCCTGCGCCTTCCGGAGACCCGGAATCCCCTTGGACGCCGAATAGCCGTGCGCGTCGGGCTTCCGCGCCACTTCACACAGCTTTTCGATCACATGCTCGGGCGGCGGCAGGTCGGGGTTGCCCATGCCGAGGTCGATGATGTCCTCGCCTGCCGCACGTGCTGCTGCCCGCATCGCATTCACTTCGGCGATCACGTAGGGCGGCAGGCGCTTGATGCGGTAGAAGTCTGACATTGTCTCCTCGTCGGGTCTTTCCCGTGTATGGGCCGCTGGATCGCGGCGGCCGCCGTTATAGCGACCGCCCTTGGCGCTTGGCGAGCGCTTGTTTATCGTCGGCGCCAGTTGCTGCTCCCGGGGAGATCGTCATGGTTGCCGCCGCCGACATCGAAGGTCTTGCCGAGCACGCCCAGCGCTGGACCTGGCTTGCGGGCAAGATGCAGCAAATGATGATGGAATTCATGGCGAAAGAGGCCACGGACGGCGTCGTTCTCGGTCCCGATCCGCTCGGCCTTGTCGAGACGTGGAGCAAGATGGCAACCGCCGCGATGACCGATCCGGCCCGCCTCGTCCAGCTTCAGGCGGATTACTGGCGCGATGCGATGACGCTCTGGCAGGCCTTCGCTACCCCCGGCGAGGTGCAACCGCCGCAGCTCCCCGCCGACAAGCGCTTCAAGGGGCAGGCGTGGTCCGAAATGCCCGCGTTCGACTTCCTGAAGTCCTCCTACCTTCTGGCCAGCCAGTATATCCTCCAGCTCGTCGGCGGGCTCGATGGGCTTGAGGACAAGGAGCGGAACAAGGCGATGTTCTACACGCGCCAGTTCATCGATGCGCTGTCGCCCTCGAACTACCTGCTCACCAATCCCGAAGTGCTGAAGGCCACGGTGGAGAGCAAGGGCGAGAACCTGCTGAAAGGCACGCAGCACCTGCTGGACGACCTCCAGCGCGGCCGCATGACGATGACCGACGAAAAGGCATTCGAAGTCGGCCGCAACGTCGCCGTCACCCCCGGCAAGGTCGTGTTCGAAAACCGGATGTTCCAGCTCATCCAGTATTCGCCGAGCACCGCGAACGTCTACGAGACCCCGCTCCTCATCTTCCCGCCGTGGATCAACAAGTTCTACATCCTCGATCTGACGCCGGAGAAGAGCTTCATCCGCTGGGCGGTCGCGCAGGGCCTCACCGTGTTCGTCGTGTCATGGAAGAACGCCGACGCCAGCATCGCCGACGCAACCACCGCGACCTACATCGAGGAGGGTTTCATCACCGCGATCGATGCGGTGCTGAAGGGCCTCGGCATCAAGTCCACGCACGTCATCGGCTACTGCGTCGCGGGCACCACCCTCGCGATGACCTTGGCCTTCATGGCCGCGCGGGGCGAGGCGGAGAAGGTGAAGACGGCGACGTTCTTCACCGCGCAGGTCGATTTCTCCGAATGCGGCGACCTCGGCGTCTTCGTCGATGAGGATCACCTGAAAGCGGTGAAGGAACTCTCGGAAGGCAAGGGCTATCTCGATGGCCGCTACATGGCGACGACCTTCAACATGCTTCGCGCGAACGACCTCATCTGGAACTACGTCGTCAACAACTACCTGCTGGGTAAGGATTATTTCCCCTTCGACCTGCTCTACTGGAACTCGGACGCGACGAACGTTCCCGCCAAATGGCACGCCGAGTATCTCGAAGGTCTCTACCGCGACAACAGGATGATCCAGCCCGGCGCCATCGTCATCGACGGCACGCCCATCGATCTCACCAAGGTAGACACTCCTGTTTATATCCAAGGGGGCAAGGAAGACCACATCGCCCCTGCCCGATCCTCCTACAAACTCACTCAGCACTTCGCCGGACCGGTTCGGTTCGTCCTCGCGGGCAGCGGCCACATCGCGGGCGTCGTCAATCCGCCCGACGCGAAGAAGTATCAGCACTGGACAAACGACGCCCTCCCCGCCCGCTTCGAAGACTTCGCCGCCACCGCCACCGAACACCCCGGAAGCTGGTGGCCCGACTGGATCACATGGCTCACCGCCCAATCCGGCAAGGAAGTCCCCGCCCGCACCCCCGGCAAAGGCGCCAAAGGCGGCACGCTCAAGGTGATCGAGGACGCGCCGGGGCGCTATGTGCGGGAGCGGGTTGGGTAGAGATGAGGCCGAAGGCGGAGATCGCGTCCTTGTAGAAAGGTTGCCCATGCCTCTCATTGATCGGCTCGGCCTGTCGGTTCCGGTAATCCAGGCTCCCATGGCGGGCGTATCCACGCCCACGCTTGCCGCTGCCGTCTCGAACGCTGGGGCGCTCGGCTCGATCGGCGTGGGCGCGACGGACGCCCATCACGCACGCTTGATGATTGACGAACTACGCGCGCGCACCGACCGCGCCTTTAACGTCAATCTCTTCGTCCATGGCCCCGCCAAGGCCGATCCGGTGCGCGAAGCCGCGTGGCTGGATCGACTTGCACCGCTGTTCGCCGAGTTTGAAGCCGAGCCGCCTACCACGCTCCAAACGATCTACAAGAGCTTCGCCGAAGATGCCGACATGCTGGCAATGCTGCTGGAAACAGCGCCGCCGGTGGTAAGCTTCCACTTCGGTTTACCGCCCGCTTCGACGATCCGCGCCTTGCAGGAGAGAAACATTCTCCTGCTGGCCACCGCCACCAGCATTGAGGAAGCACGCCTCATCGAAGATGCGGGTATCGACGCCATCGTGGCGCAGGGCATCGAAGCCGGCGGCCATCGCGGTATGTTCGATCCTTCTGCACCTGACGACGCGCTGGGCATGGCCACACTCACCCGCCTGTTGGTCAAGGAATGCAGACGTCCCGTCATCGCGGCGGGCGGCATCATGGATGGGGCAGGTATCGCGGCCGCGCTCGATCTCGGCGCTGTTGCCGCGCAGCTCGGCACCGCGTTCATCGCTTGCAGTGAATCCGCGGCAGATGAAGCGTATCGAACCGCGCTTACGGGACCGGGAGCGTACCACACCACGCTGACACCAATCATCTCCGGGCGGCCCGCCCGTGTGCTTGCCAATCGCTTCAGCGGCTTGGGAGCATCCCTGTCGGATTGCGAACCTCCCGACTACCCCATCGCCTACGACGCGGGAAAAGCATTGCACGCGGCAGCGAAGGCGAAAGGTGAGTACGGCTTCGGCGCGCAATGGGCCGGGCAAGGCGCGCCGCTCTCGCGCGCGATGCCTGCCGCCGCGTTGATCGACACATTGCACGGCGAACTCCAACGCTGCCGAAGCGACAGCGTTTGAAAGTCCGCCCTCTTCCTAAATAGGAAAAACTATGGAAGCCTCACCGCGCTCTTTGAAGCGCGGCGGACATCGCAGATGCGCATCTGAAAAATACCGAAAAAGGCACGCCCTTTCACGTGCTGCGGACAGCCATCAGCGCCGCGTTTTTGAAAAACGCGTTTTGGCCTCTACTTCGTCCACTTCGCACGGACGGAGCCGCGCGAAACAGATCAGCGGACGCGCGGTAGCGGGGGCATCGGCGCTCTGGAAGGCCGGCTGCGGTCGCGGGGGAGCTGGGCCTGATAGGCTTCGGCGCAGTGAGCGGTGCAGTAGGGGAAGCCGGGGTTCACCGGGCGACCGCAGAACTGGAAGTCGGGCTCGCCGGGGTGCCCGATCGGCCACTTGCAGATCTTGTCGCTGAGGTCGAGCAGCGTCACCTTTTCGCCCGGCGCGCGCGGCTTCACCGGGGCGGCGGGCATCGCGGCGCGGACGGGCATCGCCGGCTTCGGCGCGGCAGCGGCGGGGGCCGGCGGCACCTTGGCTTCAGGTGCCGGGCGCGGCTGCGGCGCGGATGCCTCCTGCGCTGCGGCTTCGGGTTTCGGTTTCGGCGCGGCGGGTGCTGCGGCCTTCTTCGCGGTCTCGCGCGGTGTGCCGTCGCTGTCGCCCTTCACAGGAGATGGGCGCGCCTTCAGCCCCAGCCGGTGCGCCTTGCCGATCACCGCGTTGCGGCTCACGTTGCCGAGCTTGTCGGCGATCTGGCTCGCGGTCAGCCCCTTTTCCCAGAGGCTCCTAAGCGTCTCGATCCGTTCGTCCGTCCAGGACATCGCGTTCCCACTTCTTGTCTTCAAACAAAAGAGCCGACCGGCTTGCGGGGCATGGCCACAGCCACTACTCCCACGCAGATGCACGATCAGCTTGCAAAGCCTTCCGTAGCGAAACCGGCCGCGCCGGTCCACAGCGAACCCGGCGTGCCGATTATCGGCCATATCAACTGGCCGGGCCTTCGGACTCTCTATGTGAAGGAGGTGCGGCGCTTCTTCAAGGTGCAGTTGCAAACCGTGTGGGCACCCGCCATCACGACGCTGCTGTTCCTCGCGATTTTCACCGTCGCGCTCGGGCGCGGCAATCTCACCGTGCTCGGCGTGCCGTTCAACAGCTTCCTCGCCCCCGGCCTCATCGTCATGGCGATGATCCAGAACAGCTTCGCCAACACCTCGTCCTCGATCCTGATCGGCAAGATCCAGGGCACGATCGTGGACATATTGATGCCGCCGCTGTCGCCGGGAGAGCTACTCGTCTCGTTCGTCGCGGGCGCCGTGACACGCGCGTGGCTCGTCGGGCTCGCGGTGTGGGGCGCGATGGTGCTGTGGCCGGGCGTTTCGGTGGCGATCCACAACCCGCTCGCCGTCTTCTTCTACGGTACGATGGGCGCGGTGATGCTTGGCCTCCTCGGCGTTCTCACGGGCCTTTGGGCGGACAAGTTCGACCATGCCGCCGCCGTCACCAACTTCGTCGTGCAGCCGCTCTCGCTGCTTTCGGGCACCTTCTACTCGATCGACCGGCTGGCAGGGGTTTGGAACACGGCGAGCCACTTCAACCCGTTCTTCTATGTGATCGATGGTTTCCGATCGGGCTTCATCGGCATCCACGACGGCCCCGCGCTTGGTGGCGCCATCGCGCTCATCGCCATCAACGTGGTGCTGTGGACGCTCTGCTACTGGGCGCTTCGCACCGGCTGGCGCACCCGCCAGTAACATTGACTTGAAGCCTCGCGTGCGTCATGGAGGCGCGCGAGTCCGAAGGGCGGTCAGGATTGGCCGCCTTTTTCCGTTTCGAAGGCCGGTTTCGGGCCATCCACGAACGTAAGGTTTGAAGGGCGATGCGGCATTTTCTCGATCTCGAAAGCACGGGCGCCGAAGCCCTGCGGCTGATCCTCGACGAGGCGAAGCGCCGCAAGCAGGCCCGCGCCGGACGGCCGAAGGGCGCGGCCGACGACGACGCCCCGCTCGCCGGGCACATGCTCGCCGCGATCTTCGAGAAGTCCTCCACCCGCACGCGCGTCTCCTTCGATATGGCGATGCGTCAGCTCGGTGGCTCGGCGATGATCCTGTCCTCGGCGGACATGCAGCTCGGCCGCGGCGAGACGATCGAGGACACCGCGCGCGTCCTTTCCCGCTTCGTCGACGCCATTTCGCTGCGCACCAACGGGCACGACAAGGTGGAAGCGCTCGCCGCCGCCAGCAGCGTGCCGGTGATCAACATGCTGACGGACAGCGGCCACCCCTGCCAGATCGTCGCCGACCTGATGACCGTGGAAGAACGCCTCGGCCGCAGCGTCACCGGCACGGTGTGGACGTGGCTTGGCGACGGCAACAACGTCTGCCAGTCGCTGATCGAGGCTGCTGGACTGCTCGGCTATGAAATGCGCCTCTCGGTTCCCGCCGCCTACGATCCGGACGATGCCGTCGTTGCCCGCGCCGAGGCGCGCGGCGCACGCATCGTCGTCGAGCGCAACCCGGAAGCGGCGGTCGCGGGCGCGGACGTCATCGTCACCGACACGTGGGTTTCGATGGGCCAGTCCGGTGCGGCGCAGCGCATGGTTGCGATGGGGCCTTATCAAGTGACCGAAGCGCTGATGGCGAAGGCGAACCCCTCGGCGATCTTCCTGCACTGCCTTCCCGCGCACCGCGGGGAAGAGGTTGTCGACGCCGTGATGGACGGGCCGCAGTCGGCCGTGTGGGACGAAGCCGAAAACCGCGTACATGCACAGAAAGCGATCCTGCTCTGGTGTCTGAACAAGCTCGGCTGAACGGCAACGGTTCGGCAGGCGCGCCGCAGACGGGGCGCGTACTGCCGTTCACGATTCCAGCGCGCAGCGCGCGCGGGCGCGTCGCGCGGCTTGGCCCGGCGCTCGCCGCGATCCTCGGCGCGCACGACTACCCCGCCCCACTTTGCCAGCTCCTCGGCGAGGCGCTGATCCTCACCGTGCTCATCGGCACCACCGTGCAGAAGGGCGAAGGGCAAACCACCGTGCAGGCGCAGTCGAAGGGCGGCCCGATCGACCTTCTCGTCTGCGACTACCGCGCCGGCGAGATCCGCGGCTACCTGCGCTTCGATGCTGAACGTCTCGGCGAAATCGCGCCCGGCGCGTTGCTGCCGGACCTGTTCGGCGCTGGCTACCTCGCTATCACCATCGAGCAGAGCGCCGCAGACGAGCGCTATCAGGGCATCGTGCCGCTGGAAGGCGACACGCTGTGCCACGCGGTAGAGCGCTATTTCACCGATTCCGAACAGGTGCCGACGCTCGTACGCGGCGCAGTGCGGCAGGGGAACGACGGCGCGTGGGAAGCCGGCGGACTTCTCGTCCAGCACCTTCCCCACGGCGAAACCGGCGGTCCGCGCCTTGCCGCGCGCACCGACAATCAGGATTGGGAGCATGTGCTCGCCCTCGCCTCCACGATCACAGATGCGGAGCTGACCGACAGTCATTTGAGCGAGGAAACCCTGCTCTGGCGGCTGTTCAACGAGGATGAGGTACGCGTTTCACCGCCCATCGGCCTCACGCGCGGCTGCCGCTGCACGGTGCAGCACTTCCGCGAGGTGCTCGGCCGCTTCCCGGCCGAAGAACGCGCCGAAATGCGCGGACCAACAGGTACGATCGATGTAAACTGCGAGTTCTGCTCGCGCCTGTTCCCAATCGAAATGCGAGATTAACGTCCCGGATATGCCTTATTCATCTGTCATCTTTATAGTGTGACCATCTCCGGATCGCCGGAGGTTTGACAGGGAGTTACGCGCTCATGCGCCGTAGTCTGGTTCTTTCTGGTGGTGCCCTTGTGGTGGCGACGGCTGCGTTCGCACAGCCGGTGACGCTGTCGCTGTTCGGCGGTGGTGATTTCCAGCCGGGTTCCTTCAGCGTTTCGGGCGGTGCAAACCGCTGCATCATCTCGCCGGAATCGCTGATGCACGTTGGCCTTGAAGCGGCAGACGGCAAGAGCTGCGTCCACACCATCGTCGAGGATACCGCAGAGCGCGCCACGGTGGCTTACAGCTGCCGCGGTCTTGGCAGCGGTCGCACGACGATCGTGAAGGACAACCGCAACCACTTCACGATCGATGCTCAAGGCATTCGCGGGCGTGAGCCCTTCGCAGTGCGTCAGGAATTCAAGCGCGTCGGCAACTGCTGAGGTTAGTGGGCGGCGCCCGCTGCTGCCGGGCTTGTCAGCAGGAATAGCGGGATCGCGACGTCGAAGCCCTGCCCCTTTTCGTCGAGCATCTGGAACGAACCCGCCATCGTGCCCATCGGCGTTTCGAGCGGACAGGCCGAGACGTAGTCATAGGCCTCGCCCGGCGCGATCACCGGCTGTGCACCGACCACCCCCGCACCGCGCACCTCGTGGACATTGCCTGTCCCGTCGGTGATGATCCAGTGCCGGCTGATGAGCTGAACGGGCGCGTCGCGACCGTTTTCGATGCGGATGTGGTAGGTCCACACATAATGGTCGCGCTCCGGCAGCGAGCGCTCCGGTAGGTACGACGGGTTCGCACGCACGGTGACACCGGCGGTCGTGGCGGAGGCTGCGAAGAACTCCTTCACAACCCCACCGCCGAGAGTGCCTGGTCAAGATCGTCGATGACGTCGGCGGGGTCTTCGAGCCCCACGGAGAGACGCAGCATCGACTCCGTGACGCCCATCTCCTCACGCACCTTCTCGTCGAGCCCTGCATGGGTCGTCGAGGCCGGATGGGTCATCAGCGTGCGGGAGTCGCCGATGTTGTTCGAGATGTCGACGAGGCTGAGCGCGTCCAGCAGGCCATGTGCCTGCTTGCGCCCGTCTGCAACGAACAGGCTCATGATCGTGCCGCCGCCCGACATCTGCGCCATCGCGAGGTTGTGCTGGGGATGCGAAGGCAGCGCGGGATAGAGCAGACGCGGCACACGCGCATCGAGGAAGCGGGCAACCGCGAGTGCGTTCTCGCACTGCTTCGCCATCCGGAGTTCGAGCGTCTCGAGGCCCTTCAGCACCACCCACGCATTGAACGCGGAGAGGGTCGGTCCGGTGTTACGCGTGAAAGCGAGCAGTTCGCCTTCGATGAATTCTTCCGAGCCGAGCACGGCGCCCGCGAGCACACGGCCCTGCCCGTCGAGCATCTTCGTTGCCGAGTAAGCAACGACATCCGCGCCGAATTCGAGCGGGCGCTGGAGAACGGGTGTCGCGAAGGCATTGTCGACCACCACGACGGCACCGGCATCGTGCGCGATGTCCGAAATGGCGCGGATATCGCAGATATCGAGCGTCGGGTTCGCAGGCGTTTCCATGAAGAACAGCTTCGTGTTCGGCCGCACCGCCGCCTTCCAGTCATCGACCTCGCGTCCATCGACAACCGTGGTTTCGACACCGAACTTCGGGAGCAGCGAATCGACAAGCCAGCGGCAGGAACCGAACAGCGCGCGGCCCGCGACGACATGATCGCCGGCGCGAAGTTGCGAGAGCAGCGCGGCCGTCATCGCCGCCATGCCGCTCGCCATCGACCGGCACGCCTCAGCACCCTCGATCAAGCGGAGCCGTTCCTCGAACATCGCCACGGTCGGGTTCTGCAGGCGCGAGTAGGTCATGCCCTTCTCGTCACCCCGGAAGCGCGCCGCCACCGTCTCGGCGTCGTCGTAGCAATAGCCGGAGGTCAGGAAGATCGCCTCCGAGGTCTCGCCGAACTCGCTGCGCATGGTGCCGCCGCGCACGGCACGCGTGGCCGGACGCCAGCCTTTGGTTTCTTCCCTGTTTGCTCCGCTCATCCGTTTCATGGCGCGTGCATCGCAGCCGGGCGCGTCCACGTCAACGCCTCTTGACCAGCAGAGGCGCGCCATTCAAATGGGCAGCGTGCGGGTGTAGCTCAATGGTAGAGCAGAAGCTTCCCAAGCTTACGACGAGGGTTCGATTCCCTTCACCCGCTCCATCCGGAGACCGCCCTTGATCCAGCCGCCATCGGTTTCGACTCCGGCAGTGAGGCGGCCGCTTTACGCGCACCTCTATTTCCAGGTTCTGCTCGCCATCGTGCTTGGCGGTACGATCGGCCACATCTGGCCGGAATTCGGCGAGAGCCTGAAGCCGCTCGGCGACGCCTTCATCAAGCTGGTGAATTGTATAATCGGGCCGGTGATCTTCCTCACAATCGTCCCGGGAATCGCGGTATGGCGCGCCATCGGGGGGGTGGGGGGGGTGGCGGCGAAGGCGTTCATCTACTTCCTCGTCT
>JAEULI010000098.1 GCA_016793845.1 Sphingosinicella sp. | reverse complement strand
CGTGGCGCCAAATGTCGCAGGTGTTCGGCGCTTCGGATCGGCAGCGCTCGACCTCGCGTGGGTCGCGGCGGGGCGTTATGACGGCTACTGGGAAGCGGGTCTCAACAGCTGGGATGTGGGTGCCGGCATCCTCCTTGTGCGCGAAGCCGGGGGGTTCGTCAGCGACTATCGCGGCGGCGACAAGGCCATCGAAAGACGCGAAGTTATCGCCTCCAATGGTGCTATTCAGAGTCGTTTGCATAAACTCATCGGCGGGGCACTTCGCAGCGCAGCAAAGTGATTGCGAAAGGCAGGCTTACAGCCTTGCAAGCCCGCTGACACGCGCCTAAAAGCGCCGCGAACATCAGGGAATCGCGTATGCAATCGGTCGCGGCGGAGTATCTGCCCATCCTCTTGTTTCTGGGTGTCGCGGTGGTGCTTTCGGGCGTCTTCGTCGGCCTGCCGGTGCTTGTTTCGAACCTCACCGGAACCAACAAGCCGGACCCCAACAAGCTTGCCGAATACGAGTGCGGTTTCCCCGCTTTCGAAGACGCGCGCCGCCAGTTCGACGTGCGCTTCTATCTGGTGTCGATCCTGTTCATCATCTTCGACCTTGAGGTCGCGTTCCTATTCCCGTGGGCGGTCAGCCTCGGCGCGACGGGCGTGTTCGGCTGGGCATCGATGATGGTGTTCCTCGGCATCCTCACCATCGGTTTCATCTACGAATGGAAGAAGGGCGCGCTGGAATGGGAGTAGAGACCCAAATGGCGCCATCTGGCAACGGTTCGGCTTCTGGCATCATCATGCCGGAACAGGGCTTTGTCGACGACATCAACAACGAGGTGTCCAACAAGGGCTTCCTCGTGACTTCGACCGAGGAGCTGTTCCACTGGGCGCGCACCGGCTCGCTGTGGTGGATGACCTTCGGCCTTGCCTGCTGCGCGGTCGAGATGATGCATTCGAGTATGCCGCGCTACGACCTTGAGCGTTTCGGCGCCGCGCCGCGCGCATCCCCGCGCCAGTCGGACGTGATGATCGTCGCGGGCACGCTCTGCAACAAGATGGCCCCGGCGCTGCGCCGCGTTTACGACCAGATGTCGGAGCCGCGCTACGTTATCTCGATGGGAAGCTGCGCCAACGGCGGCGGCTATTACCACTACAGCTATTCGGTGGTGCGCGGCTGCGACCGCATCGTGCCCGTGGACATCTACGTGCCGGGCTGCCCGCCGACCGCAGAGGCGCTGCTTTACGGCATCCTGCAGCTGCAGCGGAAGATCCGCCGGGTGGGAACGTTCGAACGATGAAAAGTCCCGCGCCCCGCACGTCCTCCGACGACGGCGTCATCGAAACCGCGCGCGCCGCGCTTGGCGACCTCATCATCGATGCGACCGAGCACGCCTTCGAGGTGACGCTGACCGTTCATCGCCGCGATCTCTACAAGGTGCTCGAAGCGCTGCGCGATACGCCCGGCCTTGAGTACCAGCAGCTCATGGAGATCGCGGGTGTCGACTATCCGGAGCGCCCCGAGCGCTTCGAGGTCAACTACTGCCTGCTGTCGCTGACGAAGAACCGCCGCATCCGCGTGAAGACGCTGACCGACGAGAAGCACGCGGTGCCGTCCGTCGTCGACCTCTGGCCGGTCGCGGGCTGGCTGGAACGCGAAGTGTGGGACATGTACGGCGTCCGTTTCGACGGCAATCCGGATCATCGCCGCATCCTCACCGACTATGGCTTCACCGGGCATCCGTTCCGCAAGGACTTCCCGCTCACCGGCTACGTCGAGCTGCGCTACTCCGAAGAGCACAAGCGCGTCGTCTACGAGCCCGTCAAACTGGCGCAGGACTTCCGCAGCTTCGACTTCATGAGCCCGTGGGAAGGCGCCGAATACGTGCTGCCGGGCGATGAGAAGGCGGAAGGGAAGGCGAGCTGATGGCCGACGTCGCAACCACGACGCCTGACGTCGAAATCCAGAACTACACGATCAACTTCGGCCCGCAGCATCCGGCGGCGCACGGCGTGCTCCGTCTCGTCATGGAGCTGGACGGCGAGATCATCGAGCGCTGCGATCCGCACGTAGGCCTGCTGCATCGCGGCACCGAGAAGCTGATCGAATACAAGACCTATCTGCAGGCGCTGCCCTACATGGACCGGCTCGACTACGTGTCGCCGATGTCCATGGAGCACAGCTATGTGCTCGCCATCGAGAAGCTGCTCGATATCGAGGTGCCGCTGCGCGCCCAGTATATCCGCGTGCTGTTCGCGGAGCTGACGCGCATTGCCAACCACATCCTCAACACCACCGCGCACGCGATGGACGTCGGCGCGCTGACGCCGATCCTGTGGCTGTTCGAGGAACGCGAGGAGCTGCTCGGCTTCTACGAGAGGGCCTCGGGCGCGCGCTTCCACGCGGCCTATTTTCGGCCCGGCGGCGTCCACCAGGACCTGCCGCCGAAGCTGATCGCGGATATCGCCGACTGGGCCGATGCCTTCCCGAAGGCGCTCGCCGACTTCGAGGCGCTGATCTGCGACAACCGCATCTTCAAGCAGCGCAACGTCGATATAGGCATCATCAGCGAGCAGGATGCGGTGGCGTGGGGCTTCTCCGGCCCCTGCATCCGCGGCTCCGGCCTGCCGTGGGATCTCCGCAAGTCGCAGCCCTACGAGGTCTACGACCGCATGGAGTTCGACGTGCCGGTCGGCAAGAACGGCGATTGCTACGACCGTTTCATGGTCCGCATCGAAGAGATGAAGCAGTCGCTGCGCATCATCAAGCAGTGCCTGAAAGAGATGCCGGAAGGCCCGATCGGCAGCCTCGACCGCAAGGTGGTGCCGCCGAAGCGCGGCGAGATGAAGCGCTCGATGGAAGCGCTCATCCACCACTTCAAGCTCTATACCGAAGGCTTCCACGTTCCGGCGGGCGAGGTGTACGTCGCGACCGAAAGCCCCAAGGGCGAGTTCGGCATCTATCTGGTGGCCGACGGCACCAACAAGCCGTACCGCTGCAAGATCCGCCCCACGGGCTTCTCGCACCTGCAGGCGATGGATTTCCTCTGCAAGGGCCACATGCTCGCCGACGCGCCCGCCGTGCTCGGCAGTCTCGATATCGTTTTCGGTGAGGTCGACCGGTGAGTCACGCCGCTTCAGCAACGCCCGAACAGCACCACGCGTTCGACGGCTTCGATTGGACTCCTGAGAACGCCAAGCGCGTGAAGGTGATCCTTGCGCGCTATCCGGAGGTGCGGAAGCAATCCGCCGTGATGCCGCTCCTCGATCTCGCGCAGCGCCAGGTCGGTGCGCAGACGAAGACGCAGGGCTGGCTGCCGATCCCGGTGATCGAGTTCATCGCGGGGATGCTCGGGATGCCGTACATCCGCGTGCTCGAGGTCGCGACCTTCTACACCATGTACAACCTCGCGCCCGTGGGACGCCATCATGTGCAGGTCTGCGGGACGACGCCCTGTATGCTGCGCGGCTCCGACGACGTGATGCAGGCGTGCAAGGACAAGGGGCTCGCCAAGGGCCACACCACCGAGGACGGCCTCTTCACGCTCACCGAGGTCGAGTGCATGGGCACCTGCGCGAACGCGCCGATGGTGCAGATCAATGACGACAACTACGAAGACCTCGACTACGCGAGCATGACGCGCCTCCTCGACGAGCTTGCCGCCGGCAAGACGCCGAAGCCCGGCCCGCAGATCGACCGCCAGAACAGCGCGCCCGTTGGCGGACCCCGTGTTCTCAAGGAGTTCATGGCATGACCATCGCGCCGCTTGAGGACAAGGACCGGATTTTCACGAACCTCTACGGGTTCCAGGACTGGGGCGTCAAAGGCGCGCTGAAGCGCGGCGATTGGGACGGCACCAAGGATTTCCTCGCCAAGGGGCAGGACTGGATCATCGAGCAGGTGAAGGCGTCCGGCCTTCGCGGGCGCGGCGGCGCGGGCTTCCCGACCGGCCTCAAGTGGTCGTTCATGCCGAAGGAACCGCGAGAGGATCGCCCGTCCTATCTCGTCATCAACGCCGACGAGTCCGAGCCCGGATCGTGCAAGGACCGCGAGATTATCCGCCACGATCCGCACAAGCTGATCGAAGGCGCGCTGATCGCCGGTTTCGCGATGCGCGCGAAGGCCGCGTACATCTACATCCGCGGCGAGTTCATCCGCGAGGCGGAGACGCTGTTCGCGGCGGTGGAGCAGGCCTACGACAAGGGGCTGATCGGCAAGAACGCCTGCGGTTCGGGCTATGACTTCGACGTCTATGTCCATCGCGGCGCGGGCGCGTACATCTGCGGCGAGGAAACCGCGCTGCTTGAAAGCCTTGAAGGCAAGAAGGGCCAGCCGCGCCTGAAACCGCCGTTCCCGGCGGGCGCGGGCCTCTACGGCTGCCCGACGACGGTGAACAATGTCGAGAGCATCGCCGTGGTGCCGACGATCCTGCGGCGCGGCGCGGAGTGGTTCGCGGGCTTCGGCCGCCCGAACAACCTCGGCACCAAGCTCTTCCAGATCTCGGGCCATGTGAACACGCCGTGCGTCGTTGAAGAAACGATGGGCATCAGCTTCCGTGAGCTGATCGAGAAGCATGGCGGCGGCGTGCGCGGCGGTTGGGACAACCTGCTCGCGGTGATCCCCGGCGGTTCCTCCGTTCCGCTGGTTCCCGCCGCGCAGATCATGGACGCGCCGATGGACTTCGACGGTCTTCGCGAGCTGAAGTCTGGCCTCGGCACGGCGGCGGTGATCGTGATGGACAAGTCCACCGACATCGTCCGCGCGATCAGCCGCATCTCATACTTCTACAAGCACGAAAGTTGTGGCCAGTGCACGCCGTGCCGCGAGGGCACCGGCTGGATGTGGCGCGTGATGGAGCGTCTGCGCACGGGCGACGCGGACATCTCGGAAATCGACACGCTGCTCGACGTCACCACCGAGGTCGAAGGGCACACCATCTGCGCGCTCGGCGACGCGGCGGCCTGGCCGATCCAGGGCCTCATCCGCCACTTCCGACCGGAGCTTGAGCGCCGCATCAACGAACGCATGGCAGAACGTGGGGGCGCTGCCCTCGCCGTGGCGGCAGAGTAGGAAAGTCTGATGCCCAAACTCACCGTCGACGGCATCGAGGTCGAGGTTCCCGCCGGGGCGACCGTGCTTCAGGCCTGCGAGGCCGTGGGCAAGGAAGTGCCGCGCTTCTGTTATCACGAGCGGCTTTCGATCGCCGGCAACTGCCGCATGTGCCTCGTGGAAGTGAAGCCGGGGCCGCCGAAGCCGCAGGCGTCGTGCGCGCTTCCCGCCGCGGACGGGCAGGAGGTCCGCACCGACAGCGCGATGGTGAAGAAGGCACGCGAAGGCGTGATGGAGTTCCTGCTCATCAACCACCCGCTCGATTGCCCAATCTGCGATCAGGGCGGCGAGTGCGACCTGCAGGACCAGTCGATCGCCTACGGGCGCGGCGCGACGCGCTACACCGAGAACAAGCGCGCCGTTACCGAGAAATACATGGGGCCCATCATCAAGACGGTGATGACGCGCTGCATCCACTGCACGCGCTGCGTGCGCTTCGCCGAGGAAGTGGCGGGCACCGACGAGATCGGCGCGCTCTATCGCGGCGAGAACATGCAGATCACCTCGTACCTCGAAGCGGCGGTGAAGTCCGAGCTTTCGGGCAACGTCATTGATCTCTGCCCCGTGGGCGCGCTCACCTCGAAGCCCTATGCGTTCGAGGCGCGGCCGTGGGAACTGACGAAGACGAACGGCATCTGCGTGATGGACGCCGTCGGCACCAACATCCGTATCGATGCGCGCGGCCCCGCCGTGCTGCGCGTGCTGCCGCGCGTGAACGACGACGTGAACGAGGAATGGGCGTCGGACAAGACGCGCTACGCGCCGCTCGGCCTTGCCAAGCGCCGTCTCGACAAGCCCTATGTTCGCCGTGGCGGCAAGCTTGAGGCTGCTTCGTGGGCAGAGGCTTTCGCGGCGATCAAGACCGGGCTTTCGGACCTCAGCGGCAACCAGATCGGCGCGGTGGCAGGCGAACTGCTCGACGTGGAATCGATGGTCGCGCTCAAGGACCTGATGAAGTCGCTCGGCTCGGACCGTTTCGAGTGCCGCACGGACGGCGCTGTGCTGCCCGGCGGCGGCGCGGCGGGTTACCGCTTCAACACCGGCATTGCGGGTATCGAGGACGCGGACGTCGTGCTGCTCGTCGGCGCGGACCCGCGCTGGGATGCGCCGCTCGTCAACACGCGCCTGCGCAAGGCCGTGGTGAAGAAGGGCGCGAAGGTCTTCAATGTCGGCCCGGAAATCGACCTCACCTATCCGGTCACGCAGCTCGGCGACGGCGCTTCCGTGCTCGGCAAGCTGCCGAAGGCGGCAGCGGACGCGCTGAAGAGCGCGACGAAGCCCGCGATCATCGTCGGCGCCGCGGCGCTCACGCGCGGTGACGCACCCGCGATCCTCGCCGCGCTCGGCAAGATCGCCAAGACCGCGAAGATCGGCGCTGACGGCTTCAACGTCCTCCACACCGCCGCCTCGCGTGTCGGCGGCCTCGACATCGGCTTCACGCATGAAGGCGGTATCGGCGAGGTGCTGGGCGGTGGGCTCAAGGCGCTCATCGTGCACGGCGCGGATGAGATCGACACCGATCTCGACGGCGTGTTCAAGGTCTACATCGGCCACCACGGTGACGCCGGTGCGCGCGGTGCGGACGTGATCCTGCCCGCCGCGAGCTTCGCCGAGAAGGACGGCACGTACGTCAACATGGAAGGCCGCGTGCAGCGCAGCTACCGCGCCGTGTTCGCGCCGGGCGACGCCCGCGAGGACTGGGCGATCCTGCGCGCGCTTTCGGAAGTGCTCGGCAGCAAGCTGCCCTACGACAGCTTTGCCGCGCTCCGCGCCCGCATCGCTGCCGAATGGCCGCAGCTTGCCGAGGAAGGTGTTGCGGCGGCGGAAGGCGAGATCGACTTCGGCAGCGGCGGCGAGTTCGACGCCGCACCGATCGGCCGTTCCATACGCGATTTCTACCTGACGAACGCGATCGCGCGCGCATCCGAAGTGATGCAGGACTGCTCGGCGACGCTGGTCCGCGGTGAGACGGTTCTGGAGGCGGCGGAATAATGACGGCGTTCTTTCAGGATCTGATCGGGCCGAACCTCGGCTATCTGGTCGCGACGCTCATCCTCATTCTGCTCATCGCGCTGCCGGTGATGGTTGCGGTCGCCTTCGCGGTCTATGCGGATCGCAAGATCTGGGCGGCGATGCAGCTTCGGCGCGGCCCGAACGTGGTCGGCCCGTGGGGT
The DNA here is from genome assembly GCA_016793845.1 of Sphingosinicella sp. Taxonomy (GTDB): domain Bacteria; phylum Pseudomonadota; class Alphaproteobacteria; order Sphingomonadales; family Sphingomonadaceae; genus Sphingosinicella; species Sphingosinicella xenopeptidilytica. Next base: position 13,448 of record JAEULI010000098.1, on the reverse strand, counting down.
CTGCTGCAGAGCTTCGCCGACGGCGCGAAGGTGTTCCTCAAGGAAACCATCATCCCGTCGGGCGCCAACAAGGGCGTGTTCCTGCTCGCGCCGATGATCACGTTCACGCTCGCGCTCATCGGTTGGGCGGTGATCCCGTTCGATGCAGGCGCGGTGCTTGCCGACATCAACGTCGGCATCCTCTATCTGTTCGCGGTGTCTTCGCTCGGCGTCTACGGCATCATCATGTCGGGCTGGGCGTCGAACTCGAAATACCCGTTCCTTGGTGGCCTCCGTTCGGCGGCGCAGATGGTGTCTTACGAGGTCTCGCTCGGCCTCGTGATCATCAACGTCGTGCTCTACGCCTCGTCGTTCAACCTCAGCGACATCGTAATGAGCCAGCAGGGCAACATCCTGTTCCTGAACGGCAATATCTTCAATCCGCTACTGTTCCCGATGGGGATCGTGTTCTTCATCTCGGCCCTTGCCGAAACGAACCGCCCGCCGTTCGACCTTCCCGAAGCGGAGGCCGAGCTCGTCGCAGGCTATCAGGTCGAATACTCCTCGATGAGCTTCGCGCTGTTCTGGCTCGGCGAGTATGCGAACATCCTGCTGATGTGCGCGATGACCTCGGTGCTCTTCCTCGGTGGCTGGCTGCCCCCGGTGGACTGGGCGCCGCTCTACGTGATCCCCGGCTTCATCTGGTTCCTTGGCAAGATGGCGTTCATGTTCTTCGTCTTCGCCTGGGTGAAGGCGACCGTGCCGAGGTATCGCTACGACCAGCTCATGCGTCTTGGCTGGAAGGTGTTCCTGCCGCTGTCGCTCTTCTGGGTGTTCCTCGTTTCCGGGTGGCTGATGTTCTTCACAGACAGGTTTGCGTCATGACCGCCATATTCCGCGCTGCCAAATCGATGCTGCTGCTGGAGTTCGTCCAGGGCATGGCACTCACGCTCAAATACATGTTCAAGCCGAAGGCGACGCTGAACTATCCGTTCGAGAAGGGGCCGATCAGCCCGCGCTTCCGAGGTGAACATGCGCTGCGCCGCTATCCGAACGGCGAGGAACGCTGCATCGCGTGCAAGCTGTGCGAGGCGGTGTGCCCGGCGCAGGCGATCACGATCGAGGCCGAACCGCGCGAAGACGGCTCGCGCCGCACGACGCGCTACGACATCGACATGACGAAGTGCATCTATTGCGGCTTCTGTCAGGAAGCCTGCCCGGTGGACGCGATCGTCGAAGGGCCGAACTTCGAGTTCGCGACCGAAACGCGCGAGGAACTGATCTACGACAAGGCGAAGCTGCTGGCGAACGGCGAGCAGTGGGAAACGGCGATCGCCGCCAACCTTGCGGCGGACGCGCAGTGGCGATAACCGGCCGCAGGCAAAAGAGCGGCGACATGAAAAGGGGCGGGGCGAAACCGTGATCGAGGCCATCATCTTCTACATGCTTGCAGGCATTATCGTCCTGTCGGCAACGGCGGTGATCTTCGCCCGCAACCCGGTGCACAGCGTGCTCTGGCTGATCCTGGCGTTCTTCAACGCCGCCGGCCTTTTCCTGCTGCTCGGCGCCGAGTTCATCGCGATGATCCTCGTGATCGTCTACGTCGGCGCCGTCGCGGTGCTGTTCCTGTTCGTCGTCATGATGCTCGACATCGACTTTTCGGAATTGCGTTCCGGTTTCGCGCGCTACATGCCGTTCGGGCTGATGCTCGCGGGCGTGCTGCTTGCCGAACTCGTGATCGCGGGCACGGCATGGACGCTCGGCGCGGGAGCCGGAGCGGTGGCTGCGGCGCCTGTCGCGGCGGCGGGTGACGTTACCAACACCGAAGCGCTCGGCGCGCTCATCTACACAAAATACGTCTACATCTTCCAGGCTGCGGGCATGGTACTGCTGACCGCGATGATCGGGGCGATCGTGCTGACGCATCGCCAGCGCAGCGGCGTCAAGAAGCAGAGCATCGCGCGCCAGAACGCGGTGCGGCCCGAAGAGGCTGTCGATGTCGTCAGCGTGCCCGTGGGCGAGGGGGTGAAACTCAAATGATCGGTATCACCCACTATCTCACCGTCGCGGCGATCCTGTTCGTGCTCGGCGTGCTCGGCATCTTCCTCAACCGGAAGAACGTCATCATCATCCTGATGTCGATCGAGCTGATCCTGCTCGCGGTGAACATCAACCTTGTGGCGTTCTCGGCGTTCCTCGGCGATCTCGTGGGTCAGGTATTCGCGATGTTCGTGCTCACCGTGGCGGCGGGCGAGGCCGCGATCGGGCTTGCGATCCTCGTCATCTATTTCCGCAACCGCGGCACCATCGCCGTCGACGACATCAACATGATGAAGGGCTGAGGGGCGGGCCGTGCTTCACACTATCGTTTTCCTGCCGCTGCTGGCTGCGATCATCGCAGGGCTGGGCAATCGCGCCATCGGCAACACCGCCGCCAAGGCGATCACCACGGGCGGTCTTTTCATCGCCTGTGCGCTGTCGTGGGCGATCTTCATCCCCGTCCTCTCGGGTCATCCCGTAGAGGGCCAGCCGGTGATGGAATGGTTCCGCTCCGGCGGGCTCGTCGTCGAATGGTCGCTCCGGCTCGATACGCTCACCGCCGTGATGCTCGTCGTCGTCACCACCGTGTCGGCGCTCGTGCACCTCTATTCATGGGGGTACATGGCGGAAGATCCCGATCAGCCGCGCTTCTTCTCGTATCTGTCGCTGTTCACCTTCGCGATGCTCATGCTCGTGACGGCGGACAACCTCGTGCAGATGTTCTTCGGCTGGGAAGGCGTCGGCCTCGCGTCGTATCTGCTCATCGGCTTCTGGTATCACAAGCCGTCCGCGAACGCGGCTGCCGTCAAGGCGTTCGTCGTGAACCGCGTGGGCGACTTCGGCTTCTCGCTCGGCATCTTCGGTGTGTTCATGGTGTTCGGCACCACGGACATCGCGAATATCCTCGCAGCGGCGCCGAGCTATCAGGGTTCCACGTTCGAATTCCTCGGCGCGCAGGTCGATACGATGACGGCGCTCTGCCTGCTGCTGTTCATCGGCGCGATGGGCAAGTCGGCGCAGCTCGGCCTCCACACCTGGCTGCCGGACGCGATGGAAGGCCCGACTCCCGTCTCCGCGCTGATCCACGCCGCCACCATGGTGACGGCGGGCGTGTTCATGGTCTGCCGTCTGTCGCCGCTCTTTGAAACGAGCGAAGTGGCGCTCACTGTCGTCACCTACGTAGGTGCGGCGACGGCACTGTTCGCGGCGACCGTTGGCACCACGCAGCACGACATCAAGCGCGTGATCGCCTATTCGACCTGTTCACAGCTCGGCTACATGTTCTTCGCGGCGGGCGTTGGCGCCTATGGCGCGGCGATGTTCCACCTGTTCACGCACGCCTTCTTCAAGGCGCTGCTGTTCCTCGGCGCGGGTAGCGTGATCCACGCGATGCACCACGAGCAGGACATGCGCTACTACGGCGGGCTGCGGAAACACATCCCGCTCACCTTCTGGGCGATGACGCTCGGCACGCTCGCCATCACCGGCGTCGGCATCCTCGGCGTGTTCGGCTTCGCGGGCTTCTATTCGAAGGATGCGATCATCGAGAGCGCCTTTGCGGCGGGCACGCAGTCCGGCTATGTCGCCTTCGCGGTCGGCATCTTCGCAGCGCTGCTCACCAGCTTCTATTCGTGGCGCCTCGTGTTCCTCACCTTCTTCGGCAAGCCGCGCTGGTCGCAGAGCGAGCATATCCAGCACGCGGCGCACGGCGATCACGGGCATGACCATGCGCATGGTCACGATGACCATCATGCACACGCGCACGATGACGGCACGCTCGGCTATCATCCGCACGAGAGCCCGGCGAGCATGTTGATCCCGCTCGGCGTCCTGTCGCTCGGCGCGGTGTTTGCCGGTTTCATCTTCCACCATGCGTTCATCGATCCGGAAGGTGGCGTGGCGTTCTGGAAGGGCGCGCTGGCGTTCGACGCGCACCTGGCTGAAGCCTCGCATCACGTGCCAATGTGGGTGAAGCTGTCGCCTGCCGCCGTCATGCTGCTCGGCCTCTTCATCGCGTGGAACAATTACCTCCGCGATCCGGGTGCGCCGGCGCACTTCGTCGCGATGTTCCGGGGCCTTCACGCGTTCCTCTACAACAAGTGGTACTTCGACGAGCTGTACGACGTGATCTTCGTGCGCCCGGCGAAGTGGCTCGGCCGCTTCCTGTGGAAGAAGGGTGACGAGGGCACCATCGACCGCCTCGGGCCGAACGGCCTTGCGGGGCTGGTGATGAGCGGTGCGGGCGTCGCACGGCGGCTGCAGACCGGCTATCTCTACACTTACGCGTTCGTGATGCTGATCGGCCTCGCCGCCGCGGCAGCGTGGTTCCTCCCGAAGATGCTGGGCGGCGAATAATGGGCTTTCCGATCCTTTCCCTGATGATCCTGCTGCCGCTCGCGGCGGCGACGCTGCTGCTGTTCGTTCCCGGCGACGAGAACGCGCGGGCGAACACGGCGCGCTGGGGGGCGCTCGGCGTCACGCTCGCCGAGCTGGTGCTCGGCATCGTCCTGTGGGCGCAGTTCGACGTGGGTTCGGCGAGTTTCCAGTATGCGGAGAGCCTGCCGCTGTTCGAGCCGTACTTCTCGTGGTCGCTCGGCATCGATGGGATCAGTCTCGTGCTGATCGCGCTCAGCGTGTTCCTGATGCCGATCTGCATCCTCGCGTCGTGGACCTCGATCGAGAAGCGCGTGCCGGAATACATGGCGGCGTTCCTGCTCATGGAAGCGCTGATGATCGGCGTTTTCGCGGCGACCGACCTGTTCCTGTTCTACGTCTTCTTCGAGGGCGGCCTTATTCCGATGTATCTCATCATCGGCATCTGGGGCGGCAAGGACCGCATTTACGCGAGCTACAAGTTCTTCCTCTACACGCTGCTCGGCTCGGTGCTGATGCTCCTCGCCATGCTCTACATGGCGCATGTCGCGGGCACGACCTACATCCCGGCGCTGCTCACCCACGATTTCGATCCGAAGGTGCAGACGTGGCTGTGGCTGGCGTTCTTCGCGAGCTTCGCGGTGAAGATGCCGATGTGGCCGGTGCACACCTGGCTGCCGGACGCGCACGTGCAGGCGCCGACGGCGGGTTCGGTGATCCTGGCGGGCGTGCTTCTGAAGATGGGCGGCTACGGCTTCATCCGCTTCTCGCTGCCGATGTTCCCGGCGGCTTCGGCGGAGCTGATGTGGATCGTGTTCGCGCTGTCGATGATCGCGGTCGTCGTCACGTCGCTCATCGCGCTCGCACAGTCCGATATGAAGAAGCTGATCGCGTATTCGTCTGTCGCGCACATGGCGTTCGTCACGGTCGGCCTGTTCGGCTTCAACCAGCAGGCGATCGAAGGCTCGATCGTCGTGATGCTCAGCCACGGCCTTGTCTCGGGTGCGCTCTTCCTCTGCGTCGGCGTCGTCTACGACCGGCTGCACACGCGCGACATCGATGCCTACGGCGGCGTCGCCACGATCATGCCGCGCTACGCGATCCTGTTCATGCTGTTCACCATGGCATCGGTGGGCCTTCCCGGCACCAGCGGCTTCATCGGCGAGTTCCTTGTGATGATGGGCGCGTTCCGCACGTCCACCTTCGCCACCGCCGTGATCTGCACAGGCATCATCCTCGGCGCCGCCTACATGCTCTACCTCTACCGCAAGGTGATGTTCGGCAATGTGACCAAGGACGAAGTGCGCGCGATGACCGATCTCAACGTGCGCGAAGTCCTGTGCCTCGCGCCCATCGCGGTCTTCGTGCTGTGGATGGGTATCGCGCCGAACGTGTTCATCGATCCGGTGCGCGCACCGGTCGCGGCGATCGTTGCCCGGCTCGAGCCGACCGCACCGCACCAGCAGACGGTTTCCGTCGTGAAGGCGGCTGCAGCCAAACCCCAATCTGAGACACATACCCCGGCGGAGACCCACTGATGCAGCCGCTCGCGCAATCGCTCGGCATCGCCGCACCGGAAATCATCCTCGCCGTCGGCGCGATGGCGCTGCTGATGATCGGCACCTTCCGAGGTGACCGCAGCCTCGGCCTGCTGTCCTGGCTCGCCGTCGGCATTTATGCCGTCGCCGGCCTGTGCATGATCGACGATGCCCCCCGCGCGTTCGCCTTTGATGGCCTCTACGTCGCAGACCTGTTCTCGGATTATCTGAAAACCGTCGTTTACGGCGCCGCTGCCGTTTGCACCGTGATCGCGATTCCGTATCTGCGCCGCGCGCATTCGGACAAGTTCGAATACCCCGTACTGCTCATGCTCGGCGCGCTCGGCATGGGCATGATGGTCTCGGCGAACGACCTCCTCTCGCTCTATGTCGGTCTCGAGCTCCAGAGTCTTGCCGCCTACGTGCTTGCCGCGTTCCATCGCAGCGAGGCGAAGTCATCGGAAGCGGGCCTCAAGTATTTCGTGCTCGGCGCGCTCGCGAGCGGCATCCTGCTCTACGGCATCAGCCTCATCTACGGCTTCGTCGGCAGCACGAACTTCGTCGCGCTTGGCACGCAGCTTGAAGGTTCGGCTTCGATCGGCGTCGTCTTCGGCCTCGTCTTCATCTTCGCCGGTCTCGCCTTCAAGATCAGCGCCGTGCCGTTCCACATGTGGACGCCGGACGTTTACGAAGGCGCACCGACACCGGTCGCCGCTTTCTTCGCGTCCGCCCCGAAAGTGGCTGCGATGGGTCTCCTCGTGCGCGTCGCGATCGAAGGCTTCGGCGGCCTTGCCGATGAATGGCGGCAGATCATCGCCTTTGCCGCGGTCGCCTCAATGATCCTGGGTGCTGTCGGCGCCATCGGGCAGACCAGCATCAAGCGCCTGCTGGCCTATTCGTCGATCAACAACGTCGGCTTCGCGCTCATCGGTCTTGCCACGGGGACGGAGCAGGGCATTGCGGGCGTACTCTTCTACATGGGCATCTACGCGGCGATGACAGTCGGCTCGTTCCTCGTCGTCCTCGCACTCCGCGACCCGGACGGCACGCCGGTTGACGACATGGTACGCCTCGCGGGCCTTTCGAAGCAGCGCCCCGGTCTTGCCGCCGCGCTCGCCGTGTTCATGTTCAGCCTTGCGGGTATTCCGCCGATGCTCGGCTTCTGGCCGAAGTTCAGCGTCTTCAACGCCGCCATTGCGTCCGAGATGTATGTGCTCGCAGTGATCGGCGTCGTCACGTCGGTCGTGGGTGCGTACTATTACCTGCGCGTCGTGAAGCTCGCCTATTTCGACGAGCCCGTGGGTACGCTCGCACCCGGCGAAAGCCGCGTGAACGGCATCGTGCTGACGGCGGCGGCGGTGTTCTGCTCGCCCGTCGGGATGCTCGCGATCGCGCCGCTGGTGGCATGGGCGACGGCGGCGGCGCGCATCATCGTCACCGGATGAGTTTTCGCATCGTCGATCTCGCCGAAACCGGCAGCACGAACGACTGGATCGCCGAGCACCCGGAAGACGGGCTGTGGGTTCGCGCCGACCGGCAGACGGCAGGGCGCGGGCGCCGCGCACGGGCGTGGACGTCCGAGGTCGGAAACCTCTTCGCCAGCACGTTCGCCGCACCGCAGCCGGGGGAGGGTGCAGCCCAGCATCTGTCGTTCGTGGCCGCAAACGCCCTGCTCGATACCGTCGCCCGCTGGGTGCCCCGTGAACGCCTTTCGCTCAAATGGCCGAACGACCTTCTGCTGGACGGCGTGAAGGTCGCGGGCATCCTGCTCGAAGGCCACGCCCAGGGCGTCATCATCGGCATCGGCGTCAACCTCGCGCATTTCCCGGAAGGGACGGAACGCCCTGCGACGAGCCTCGCCGCGGCAGGCATCGCACCGCCATCGGCACGTGAAGCCTGCGAAACGCTCGCGGAAGCCTTTGCCGCGCACCGCCGGCGTTGGCGGGAGGAGGGTTTCACCGCCACCCGCGCCGATTGGCTGACCGCCGCCGCGGGGCTCGGCAAACCCATCGTCGCCCGCCTCGGGAACGCCGACCTCGCCGGGACGTTTGAAGGTCTGGCGGCGGACGGTGCGCTCCTTCTGCGCTTGCCGGACGGCACGTTACGGCCCATTCACGCGGGCGAAGTTTTCACATTGGGGGATCAGCGCTGATGCTGCTCGTCATCGACGCCGGCAACACCAACATCAAGTTCGCGCTCGTCGACGGGGGTGACATCAAGCGCGGCTGGCGGATCGCGACCGACGCGCGCCGCACGGCCGACGAATATGCCGTCTGGCTGCTCCAGCTTCTCGCTATCGAAGGCTACGGCCGCGAGGACGTCGACGCGGTCATCATCGCCACTGTGGTGCCGCGCGCGACGTACAATCTTACCGTGCTTGCCACCAAGTACTTCAAGGTCGAGCCTGTTATTGCCGGCAAGCCGCCTGCGGATTGGGGTATCGCGCTCGATGTCGCGGAACCGCACGCCGTCGGCGCCGACCGCGCCGTGAACGCCATTGCCGCGCACAGCCTGCACGCAGGCGATCTCATCGTCATCAGCTTCGGCACGGCGACGACCTTCGACTGGGTGAGCGCGACCGGCGCTTACAAGGGCGGCATCATCGCGCCGGGCATCAACCTGTCGCTCGACGCGCTCGTCGCCGCAGCCGCCAAGCTGCCGCGCATCGCCATCGAAGCGCCGGAGGATGGCAGCGTCATCGGCCGTACGACCGAAAGCCAGATGCTGATCGGCGTCTACTGGGGCTATGTTTCCATGATCGAAGGATTGATTGCGCGCATGAAGGTTGAAATCGGCACGCCCGTGAAGGTCGTCGCCACCGGCGGTCTCGCCCCGCTCTTTGAAAGTCACGCGCACCTCTTCGATGCCATCGAACCGGACCTGACGCTGCGCGGCCTTGCCGTGCTCCACGCCCGCGCGATGGGCGGCGCCGCATGAAGCCCGGCAAGGAACTCATCTTCCTGCCGCTCGGCGGCTCCGGCGAGATCGGCATGAACGTCAATCTCTATGGCTGCAACGGCAAGTGGATCATGGTCGATCTCGGCATGACTTTCGCCGATCCGAACCTGCCGGGCGTCGAATTGGTGCTGCCCGACCTGTCGTTCATCGAGGACCGGCAGAAGGATTTGCTCGGCATTGTGCTGACGCACGGCCACGAGGATCATATCGGGGCGATCCCCTACCTGATCGGTGAGTTCGACGTGCCGCTCTACGCGACGCCGTTCACCGCGGGCCTCATCCGCAAGAAGCTGATCGAGGAGGGCATCGAGCGCGATGTCGAGCTGAATGTCGTGGAACTTGAAGGCGAGGTCGATCTTGGCCCGTTCAAGTGCCGCTACGTGCCGCTCGCGCATTCAATTCCCGAAGGCAATGCGCTCCTCATCGAAACGCCCTACGGCAAGATATTCCACACCGGTGACTGGAAGCTCGACGAGGCGCCGGTGCTGGGCGTGCCGTCCACCGCCGAGGAACTGACCGCGCTCGGCGACGAGGGCATCCTCGCGCTCGTCGGCGATTCCACGAACGTCTTCAACCCCGAAGCCTCGGGCAGCGAGACGGGCGTGCGCGAAGGGCTCGACAAGGTGATCGCCGGGCACAAGGGCAGGGTGCTCGTCACCACCTTCGCCTCGAACGCCGCGCGCCTGCATACACTTGGCGAGGTCGCGAAGGACACGGGCCGCAAGCTCTGCGTCGTCGGCCGTTCGCTCGATCGTATCCTCGAAGTGTCGAAGAGCGTCGGCTACCTCACCGATTTCCCGCCCACCGTGTCGCAGGAAGAGGCGATGAAGGTGCCGCGCGACAAGCTGCTCATCGTCTCGACGGGCGCGCAGGGCGAGGCGCGCGCGGGGCTTTCGCGCATCGCGGAGGGGGGGCACAATATCAAGCTCGAACGCGGCGACCTCGTCGTCTATTCCTCGAAGCAGATTCCGGGCAACGAGATTTCGATTGGTCGCGTGCAGAACGCGCTTGCCGCGAAGGGCATCGAGATCATCACCGACCGTCAGGCGCATGTTCACGTTTCCGGGCATCCCGGCATTCCCGAGCTTGAGGCGATGTACGGCTGGATTCGTCCGCAAATCTCGATTCCCGTCCACGGCGAGCGCCGTCACATGGAAGAGCACGCCCGCCTCGCGCGCCGCTTCGGCGTACCCGAAGCGGTTGTGCCGGTGAACGGCAGCGCCATCCGCCTCGCGCCCGGCAAACCGCAGATCATCAGCCACGAACCCGTGGGACGTCTCGTCCTCGACGGTGACGTCATTCTCCCCGCCGACGGCGCCACGATGCTCGCGCGCCGCCGCATGATGCACAACGGTCTCATCGCCGTGTTCGTCGTGATCGACGGCAAGAACCGCCTGCTCGCGCCGCCGCAAGTGCAGTCGCACGGCGTTCCGGTCGAGGATGATCGCGACGAGTTCATCAACGATTGTGTCTCGGCGGCTAGTGAAGCCGCCGCGAAGGCGCGCAGCAACGGTGAGGACGCGCTTGCAGAGGCGATCCGCGTCGCCGTCCGCCGCACCGCGCGCGACTGGACGGGCAAGAAGCCCATTACCGAAGTCACTGTCACAAGGATCAAGGGCTGATGGGCTGGGGATCGATACTCGCGATCTATCTTCTGATCTGGACGGTGACGCTGTTCGCCGTGCTGCCGTTCGGCGTCCGCACTTCCGAGGAGGCGGGCGAGGACAAGGTGAAGGGCCAGGCCGACAGCGCGCCCGTGCGCCCGATGCTTGCGAAGAAGGTGCTCTGGACGACGCTGATCTCGGCCGTCCTGATGGCCGGCGTCTGGTGGCTGAGCGAGGCGGGCTACCTGAACTTCATGCCGAACTGAGCCGCCCGGCACCCGGCCGCGCCCGGTTGTTTTGACTTCGTAATGATGCAACACTCCGCGCCGGAAACAGCGGAGGGCACGGCGACATGGCTATTCTCGTTCACGGAACTGCGAGTGCGATCAACCTGGGTTCGGACTATTCCTACGCCGCGAGCGCGAGCCACGGCCCGGTCGCCATCAAGAACCAGCTCGTAAGCCTGCGCATCGACAACAAGCCGGTACTGTTCAAGACGCGCACGCTGCCCTCGATCAGCGAAGGCGATCGTGTCGCTGTCGTCGGCACGGACAAGAACGGGACGCTCGAAGCCGTGGCGCTGCGCAACCTGACGACCGGGGCGGGCTATTACATGCCAACCGTGATGCCGATGGTGCTCGCGGCGGTGCTCGTCGTCATCGGCCTGCCGCTCATCCCGTTTCTGGGTATCGGCCTGCTGTTCGTGGGTTTTGGCGGCTGGATTCTCTACAAGGGCTATTCGGCGCACACCGCGATCAACCAGCTCAAAGCTTTCCAGCCTTGATCTGAGAGCGCTCAGCGCAGGCGTTCGGTCGCCTGCGCCAATGCCACGTAGAGCTTGCCGAGATCGGACGACAGCAGCGTCATCGAAAGTGCGTTGCCGTCGCGGTCCGCGTTGAAGCGGCGGAGCATCGCCTCGAAATCGTGGATGTAACGGCGCACGCCATCGCGGAACTCGGCATCCTCGCTGTAGCGGCGCGTGACTTCCTTGGCATCGCGGTTCGTGAGGAGCTGCACGGCGCGGCGCGAGAAGACGCCGCGCTCGCCCGCAAGATACTGCTTCCACGCCGTCTCGGTGACCTCTGCCGAAAGCCCCTTGGCGATGTCGATGGAAGCGCTGTTGAGCGCTTCGACGAGCAGTTCGGACTGGCGACCGATGTCTTTCCGGAGTGCGGCGTCGAGGTGTGCGTCCGCCTCGTTGACGCGGGTTTCGATCGCGGCGGCGGTCTCGGCGACCGATACGAGCTGGCGCGACAGGCGCTCGGCGGCGGCCTGCGCAGCGTCGGCACTACGCGCGCCTGCGGTTTCCAGTGCCTTGATCTGTGTTTCCACGGGCTCGATCGCGCTCTGGCGCACAGCTTCGCGCGACGCCTTCGAAAGCGCCTCGCGCGCTTCCTCGACAACGGCTTCGAGCGCGCTCTTCACCGTACCCGCCGTCTGCGCCGCAACCTCGCGCACGCGCCCGAGCGCGTCGATCAGCTGCGTCGTCGCGCTGAGCGCCGTGCTTTCCGCCGAGCGTTCGACGCCCGAGAGGATGCCCTGCGCCGCCTCGATCTCGCCACGCACCTTGGCCACCACGGCTTCGAGGCTTTCGCGCTGGTCTTCGAGCCCGTCGAGCAGTTCGTCGATCGCCTTCCGCCCCGCAGCGATCGGCGTGTTGATCGCGGCGGCACGTTCGGAGACGCGGTCGATGTCCTGCGACAGGTTCGTGACCGAGCCGCGCAGCGCGTCGATGGCGCCAAGGCCCTTTTCGGCGCCTGCCGGCACGCCCTCGGCAAGCGAAGCGAGTGCCTGGTCGGTCGCGGCGCGCACCGATGCGAGCGCGTCGCCGATCTCTTTCGCCGCGCCGCGCGTGGTGCCGAGCGGCGTCGAAAGCGAATCGATTTCGCCTCGCACCTGCGCGATGCGCGCGGAAAGGCTGGCGAGGACGCTTTCGCTCGAATTGGCGGCGTTGCCGAGCTTGGCATCGAGCACGCTGAAACCGCGCTCGACGGTGTCGAGGAAGCCGCGGCTGCCCGCGTCCTGCTCGCTGATGCGTCTGCTGAGCTCGGAAACATGCTCGGCAATGGCGGTGATCCGGCCCGCGATCGTTTCGATGGCGCGGCCGCCGATGTCCTCAAGGTCGAGCGAGGTGCGCGAGATGGCGGCGGCAAGCGCTGCCGTCTGCGCCTCGACACCGGCGCGCGTGGCTTCCAGCGCCTCGCCGGTCTTGGCGAGCGCCGCGTCGCCGCTCGCTTCGAGCGCAGTCGCATATGTGCCGAGACGGCTTTCCGCATCGCCAGCGGAGGTGGCGATGGCGGAAATCACGCTGGTGAGGCTGGCGGTCGCGGCCTTGGCCTGCGCGCCCGCTTCCTCGCTGCGCGTCCACACCGCGGCGAGCAGGTCTTCGGTTTCCTGAAGCTGCGTGCGTGCATCCGTCGCGCTCGTGGCGAGCAGCCCGGCGATGCGGTTCACCTGCGCTTCCGCTTCGGGGAGGGCGCTTGCTAGCGAATCGAAGCTGGCGCGGGCCTTGTCGCTGCTCTCGGCGAGCGCGGCGGAACTGGCGTCGATCGCGGCGCGGTCTTCGGCGAGCGTTCCGGCGAGCGTGCGTGTGCGGTGCACGGCGGCGTCCGTGGCGGTAACGAAGCCCTCGACCTCGTCGGCAAACACCTTGCGCAACCCTTCGACGCGCATGGTCACGGCCGCCAGCACGGAATCGATGCTTTCAAGCTGCGTGCGCGTTTCGCGTGCGGTGAGTGCGAAGCGCTCCTCGGCGGCTTCGATTCGCGCCAGCATCTCGCGCTGCTGCCCCGGCCACACGCGCGCGGCGACGAGGGCGATCAGCCAGATTGCCGAAAGCGGCGCGGCGACACCGCCCGCAACACCCGCCCATTCGGTCAGCGTCAGTGCACCGACGCCCGCCGAACCGGCGATCAGCCAGACGACGGCGGCGGCAAGCGCCAGCCACGCGAGTGAG
>JAEULI010000072.1 GCA_016793845.1 Sphingosinicella sp. | reverse complement strand
CGCTCATCGCCGAAGGTAGCGCCGGGATCGCCGCACTCAAGAACCAGCAGGCGCTGCTCAATCATTTCAGCGGCGGCGGCCCGCTCGTACTCGGCGGCGGCCTTTCGGCGATGCCCTCGATGCACAATGCGCTCGCCGTGCTGTTCGCGCTCGGCGGCATGCGCATCAACCGCGTGCTTGGCTGGGTGATGTGGATTTACGCGACGCTGATCTGGATCGGCTCGATCCACCTCGGCTGGCACTATGCCGTCGACGGGATCGCCGCCGCCGTGCTCGCCGTCCTCATCTGGTATGTCTGCGGCCGCGCCGCCGAGGTGATGCTCGCCACACGCCGGCGCCGTGAACCCGCCCTCGCGCTCGCCGAATAGGCGTCAGCGCGCGAAAACGGCGAACTTGTAGCTGAAGAAATTGAACCCCATCGCCGCGATCGTTGCAGCGGCGAATGCCGGCGTCGTCGGCAGCCCGGCGTAGATCAGCGCGGAGAAAGTTACGGCGTTGACCGCAAGCCCGCCGAGCGAGGCTCCGACATAGCGTAGGAATTCCCGCCACGTCGGTGGTGTGTTCACGCGAAACGTCCAGCGCCGATTGCCCATCCACGTCGTCAGGATTGCAAGGCCGAGCGCGGGAATCTGGGCTGCGTAAGGCGAAACGCCAGCGTGTACGAGTGCTTCGAGGCTTACCGCGCCAAGGACGAAAGCCGTGCCGCCGACGCCAAGGAACGCAGCGCCTTCGCGAAGCCGCGCCTTCACGGCGTCGGCAGTCCGCGCTGCGTCAGCAGGAACATGCGCTTCAGCTCGACGCGCGAGCGCGAGACCGAATCGAGAATGAGCCCGCAGATCGCGGACATCGACGCGATGATCATCAGCGCGGCGGCGAGGATCGCGGTCGGGAAGCGCGGCACCAGCCCGGTTTCCAGATACTCGGCGACGACCGGCAGGCCGAACGCCAGCGATGCGAGCGTCAGCAGCCCGGCAATCCCGCCGAAGAAGAACGCAGGCCGCGTCTCCTTCAGCAGCAGGAAGAACACCGAAAGGATACGAAACCCGTCGTGGAACGTGCGGAGTTTGCTCACCGAGCCTTCGGGGCGCACGCCGTAGTCGGTCTCGATCTCGGCGACCGGCAGCATAAGCTGGCTCGCGTGCACCGACATCTCAGTCTCGATCTCGAAGCCGCGGCTCACTGCCGGGAACGTCTTGGCGAAGCGGCGGCTGAACACGCGGTAGCCCGAGAAGATGTCGCTGAAATCGTCGCCGAACATCCACTGGAACACGCCGTTGAACAGGCGGTTGCCGATCGCGTGGCCGGAGCGCCCGGCATCCTGCCGCACGCCGCGCCGTGTTCCCACCACCATGTCGAGCCGGCGCTCGACGAGCGCCTTCACGAGCATCGGCGCGTCGGCCGCCGCATAGGTGCCGTCGCCGTCCGCCATCACGTAGATGTCGGCATCGACCTCGGCGAACATGCGGCGCACCACGTGGCCCTTGCCCTGCCGCGTCTCGCGGATGACGATCGCGCCCGCGCGTTCGGCGACGCGCGCCGTATCGTCGGAGGAATTGTTGTCGAACACGTAGATGACCGCGCCGGGAAGCGCGTCCGCAAAGCTCGCGACCACATGCGCGATCGTCGCCGCCTCGTTGTAGCACGGCAGCACGACGGCGGTGGCAAGGCCGACCCGCGACTGCGCGGTGTCGAACTGCGAGGCTGACGGGATCGAGACCATGGTTGTTCCTCGGGCGGAAAGTTCCGATGGCCTGAACTCTAGGGCGGCGATGGCTTCCAACTGGTTAATATTGCGCCGCTTCGAAGCCGACTGTTAACCATGCGCCGCGTAGACCGGCGCGCATGGATACGGATCGGACCCGCGGCTTTCTCGTGCCGCTCATCATCATATGGCTGCTTGCCGCGCTCGCGCTCGTGGTCGTGAACCGTGGGGATATCGCCGCGCTCGACCTTCCAGACACCGACGATGCACAGCGGCTGATGCAGGTGCGCGACTGGCTCGGTGGACAGGCATGGGGCGATGTCGATCAGCACCGCATGAACCCGCCCGCAGGCGCGAACATGCACTGGTCGCGCCTCGTCGACCTGCCGATCGCGGGCATCATCGTCGTCACCGAGCCCGTTTTCGGCCGCGCCGTCGCCGAGCGCATCGCTGGAACCACCGTGCCTCTCCTTGCGCTTCTCGTCACGATGGGCGCCGCCGCGCTCGCGGCTTTCCGCCTCTCCGGGCGGCAGGCAGCCATTCTCGCGGCGGTATTCATCGCGGCGAGCGGCCAGATACTGTCGCTGTTCAAGCCGCTCCGCATCGATCACCATAACTGGCAGATCGCGTTCATGCTGTGCGCCGTCGCCGCGCTCTGCGATTCGCGCCGCCGCTTTTCGTCGGGCGCCCTTGCCGGTCTCGCCACTGTCGCGGCGCTCGTCATCGGGCTTGAGATGCTCCCGCACCTCGTCGTTGCGGGCGCGATCCTTGTGCTCGGCTGGTGCCTTCAGCCCGCGCTCGGGCGGCTGCTCGCGGGCTATGGCGTCGCGCTCGCCGTGGGATCGGCGCTCGCTTTTCCGGCGTTCGTGCCGCCTGCACGCTGGTGGCTCGCCGCCTGCGATGCGTTCTCGCCCGTCTATGCCGCGCCGCTCGTGTTCGGCGGCGCGCTCGCCGCGATCCTGCCGCAGATCGATGTGCTCACCTCGCCGATGAGGCGCGGCATCGCCGCCGTCATCGGCTTCGCGAGCGTCGGCATCGCCGTGCTCGTCGCCTTCCCGCACTGCGCGGCCGGCCCGATGGCGATGCTCGATCCCGCGTTCCTGCCGGTTCTCGCCCGCATCAGCGAGGCGCGTTCGATCATGAGCTACATTGGCACAGAGCCCGAAACCGCGATCGCGTTCGGCCTTTATCCCTTCATCGGCATCGCCTGCGCCTTCATGATGCTGCGCCGCGCGGAACCGGAAAGCGGCTTCGGCTGGAGCCTTGTCTTCGGCCTGCTCGCCACCACGACATGGCTGATGTTCCTGCAACTCCGCGCCGCGACCGGCCCCAACGCGCTCGCCGCGATCGCCGCCGCTGCCGTCGCCGCGATGCTGCTGCCGCGTGCCCGCGCGATCCCGTCGACGCTGCCGCGTATCGGCGCAACCATGCTCGTGCTGGTCGGCCTCACCAGCGCGCTTCCCATGTTCGCGGCGCTCGCGGCGAAGCGCATTGGCGGCTCTCCGAACACCATCCCCGCAACCGAACCCCTCGCCTCGTGCACCGCGTCCTCGACACTCGCGCCGCTGAACGGCGTGCCGAAGGGGATCATTGCCGACGTGTTCGACATGGGCCCCGCGATCCTCGTCCACACGCCGCACAGCGTCATCGCCGGCCCCTATCATCGCAACGCGGCCTCCATCGCGGACACGGTGCGTCTGTGGCGTGCGGACGATGAAGAGGCAAAGATGATCGCCGCCCGCTACGGCGCCACTTACGTGCTCGGCTGCGTCGGCACCAACGACCTCGCCGCCGCGAAAAAGGAAGCGCCCGAAGGCCTGTGGGCGCGCCTCGAAGCCGGTGAAGTCCCGGCGTGGCTCGAAGCCGTGCCGATGCCGAAGGGCTCGCCCTTGCGGCTCTATCGCATCAAAGGCTGAAGCTCGCCCGGATTCCGTCGATCACATACTGCGCGGCAAGCGCGGCGAGGATGACGCCGAGCAGCCGCGTGATCATCGCTTCCAGCTTATCGCCGAGGAAGCGCATCAGCGGACCCGCCGCGAGCAGCGCGACAAGCGTGGACGCGAGCACAATGCCGAGCGCGGCAAGCACGACGCTGCGTTCCGCCCAGCCGTTCGCCTGCGAGGTGAGCAGCATCACGCTCGCGATCGAGCCCGGCCCGGCGAGCATCGGGATCGCCATCGGGAACACAGAGACGTCCTCGATCTCCTTGGACGCCACCTCCTGCGCGCGCGAATTGCGTCGTTCGGTGCGCTTTTCGAACACCATTTCGGACGCGATCAGAAACAGGAGGATGCCGCCCGCGATACGAAACGCATCGAGGCTGATGCCAAGCGCAGCAAGCATCCCCTTGCCGAGGAAGGCGAAAAACAGCAGCACCGCCGCCGCCACCAGCACCGAGCGGATCGCCATCGACCGCCGCTGCTGCGCGGAGGCGCCCGCCGTCAGCGAAGAATAGATGGGCGCGCATCCCGGCGGGTCGATGACCACGAACAGGGTCGCCAACGCTGAGATGAACAGCTCGGTCATCAGAGCCCTTCGGGCGCGGGCAGCCCGGCACGGCGATGCGCGGCGACGAGCGTGTTGCGCAGAAGCACGGCGATCGTCATCGGCCCGACGCCGCCCGGCACCGGCGTCACCGCGCTCGCCGTCTCCAGTGCGTCGGTGTAGGCGACGTCGCCGACAAGCCGCGTCTTGCCCTCGCCGCGTTCCGGCGCCGCGATACGGTTGATACCCACGTCGATCACGACCGCGCCCGGCTTCAGCCAGTCGCCGCGCACCATCTCGGGGCGGCCGACGGCCGCGACCACGATGTCCGCCTCACGCACCACGGCAGGCAGATCGGCGGTGCGGCTGTGCGCGATGGTCACGGTCGCGTTCGCCGCGAGCAGCAGCTGCGCCATCGGCTTGCCGACGATGTTCGAGCGTCCGATCACGACCGCGCGCTTCCCCGAAAGGTCGCGGCCGAGCCGGTCTTCAAGCAGCATCATGCAGCCGAGCGGCGTGCACGGCACGAGGCCGGGAAGCCCGGTCGCAAGCCGACCAGCATTCACAATGTGAAAACCGTCCACATCCTTGTCGGGGTCGATCGCCTCGATCACCGCACTCTCGCGCATGTGCTTGGGCAGCGGCAGCTGCACGAGGATGCCGTCAACGCTGTCGTCCGCGTTCAGCTTTTCGACCAGCGCAATGAGATCGGCCTCGGGCGTGTCTGCGGCCAGCCGATGCTCGAAGCTCACCATGCCGGCCTCGACCGTCGCCTTGTGCTTGGAGCCGACATAGATCTGGCTCGCCGGATCTTCACCGACGAGCACGACCGCAAGACCGGGCCGATGCCCCGTCGCCGCAAGAAACGGTGCTACCGCGGCGGAAACACGTCCGCGGAGACCCTCGGCAAACGCCTTGCCGTCGATACGCTCAGCCGCCATTTGAAAACTTTCAGCCCGCCATGATGTCGAAGACCAGCGCCGGAACCAGCCGCTGGATGAGGATAAGGCCGAGGATCAGCACCATCGGCGAAAGGTCGATACCGCCAAGATCGGGGAGCACGCGCCGGATCGGCCGCAGCATCGGCTCGGTCAGCCGGTCGAGGCCCGTGAGCAGGCTGCGCACGAACTGGTTGCTGGTGTTGATGACGTTGAACGCCACCAGCCAGCTGATGATGACCTGCGCGATGATGATCCAGATCACGAGCTGGATGACCATCGTAAAGATACCGAGCAGAGCCGCGACCGTATTCATGCTAGTCCATTCCTTGGCACACCGTGCAGGACTGTCTCCTAGCCGCGCACCGAAACGGTGTCCACCGCGTCCTCCGCGCCGAGCCCGTTCTCGATCGCGTCGATCGCCGCGAGCAGTCCAGCCTTGTCGCAGCGCGCCGCGATATCCGCCTCGATCGCGAGCACGCCGGGCGCGATCTCGCCGTACAGGCGCTCCCCATCCGCCGTCAGCGTCAGGCGTGAGGTGCGGCCGTCGCGGTCGTCCGCCGCGCGGCGCATCAGCCCACGCGCGATGAGCGCGGAGACGGCCCGGCTCACGGTGGCCTTCTCCATCGGTGTCATCCGCACCACGTCCTGCGCGCTCCGCCCCGGCTTCTCGGCGACGGCCGCGAGCACGCGCCACTGCGGCGAGGACAGCCCGCAGCCTTCATAGACGCGCGCCAGCCGCTGGCTCAGCCGGTCGGAAAGCACCGCGACGCGGTAGGGCAGGAACGTGTCGAGACGGATCGGAGGCATATCGTTCCACTTGCAACAAGTTTCATATGAAACTAATATCACGGAATAACGACTCGAAGCAAATGAGGGAGAGAGCGTCAATGGCCGACCTTTTCGAAAACCCGGCAGGGCTCGATGGATTCGAATTCCTGGAGTTCGCCGCGCAGGATCCTGCACTTGTCGACCGCGTGTTCCGCCAGCTCGGCTTCACCCCCATCGCGAAGCACCGCTCGAAGGACGTGACGCTCTACCGGCAGGGCCACGTCAACTTCCTGCTGAACGCCGAGCCGCGCTCGCCTGCCGCCTTCTTCGCCGAAGAGCATGAAGCCGGCGCCTGCGCGATGGGCTTCCGCGTGAAGGACGCCGCGAAGGCCTATGCGCACGCGATCGCGAACGGCGCCGAACCCATGCCGACCTCCACGGGCTGGATGGAGCTCCGGCTCCCCGCCATCAAGGGCATCGGCGGCAGCCTCATCTATCTCATCGACCGCTACGGCGACGATGCCGACATCTACGATATCGATTTCCGCTATTTCGAAGGTGTCGACCGCCATCCCAAGGGCGCGGGCCTCGAGATCATCGACCACCTGACGCACAACGTCTATCGCGGCCGCATGAAGTTCTGGGCAGAGTTCTACGAGAAGCTCTTCAACTTCCGCGAGATCCGCTATTTCGACATCAAGGGCGAGTATACCGGCCTCACCAGCAAGGCGATGACCGCGCCCGACGGCAAGATCCGCATCCCGCTCAATGAGGAAGCGAAGCAGGGCGGCGGCCAGATCGAAGAATTCCTGATGGCGTTCAACGGCGAGGGCATCCAGCACATCGCGCTCTCCACGAACGACATCTACGGAACCATCGACAGCCTGCGCGCACTCGGCCTGCCCTTCATGACCCCGCCGCCCGAGACCTATTACGCGATGCTCGATGAGCGCCTGCCCGGCCACGGCGAGCCGGTCGATGCGATGAAGGCGCGTGGGCTTCTGCTCGACGGGTCCACCGAGAACAACGACCCGCGCCTGCTCCTGCAGATATTCTCGGGCAACATGCTTGGCCCGGTGTTCTTCGAGATCATCCAGCGCAAGAAGGACGAAGGTTTCGGCGAAGGTAACTTCAAGGCGCTGTTCGAATCGATCGAACGCGACCAGATCGAGCGCGGCGTGCTCGAAACCGCGGAGGCCTGACCCATGAAACGCTACCTCAATTTCCCGCTGGTGAAGGGTGAAGCGAGCCGTCAGGCGCACGCCGACCTTCCTGAAGGCACCTACGAGCGCGAGATGTCGAAGGAGGGTTTCTTCGGCCCTGCCGCCTTCTTCTATCATCGCAATCCGCCCACGGGCTGGATCGACTTCGACGGCCCGCTGGCACCGCGCGCCTTCGATCTCACGCAGATCAACGAAGCACCGAACTCTCTCTGGTCTGCGCCTGTCGTGCTCCACAACAAGGCCACCGAAATCCGCCTGTGGCGCCTCGCAGAGGCCATGCCGAGCCTCGACCGCAACGGCGACGGCGACCAGATTCTCTTCGTACATCGCGGCGCAGGCGATTTCTTCTGCGACTTCGGTCACCTCGCGATCGGGCAGGGCGATTATGTCGTCATCCCGCGCGGCACGATGTGGCGCATCGTGCCGACCGAGCCGATGCAGATCCTCGCCGTCGAGGCGACGAACTCCAGTTACACGCTCCCCGACAAGGGGCTTCTGGGCCCGCACGCGATCTTCGATCCGGCGGTGATGGACACGCCCGAGATCGACGACGCCTTCCGCGCCCAGCAGGGCGACATCGAAACGCGCGTCGCGGTGAAAAAGCGGGGGCAGGTGTCGCGGATGACCTATCCGTTCAACCCGCTCGACGCGGTGGGCTGGCACGGCGAGCTTTCGGTCGCCCGGCTCAACGTGCGCGACATCCGCCCGATCATGAGCCACCGCTATCATGTGCCGCCCTCGGCGCACACGACCTTCCTGGCCGACCGCTTCGTGATCTGCACCTTCGCGCCGCGCCCGTTCGAAACGGACCCGAAGGCGCTGAAGGTGCCGTTCTTCCATAACAACGACGACTACGACGAAGTGCTCTTCTACCACGACGGCGACTTCTTCAGCCGCGACAACATCCACCCCGGCATGATGACGCTGCACCCCACCGGCTTCACGCACGGCCCGCACCCCAAGGCGCTGACCCGCATGTTCGAGCAGCCGAAGCCGATGACGGACGAATATGCGGTGATGATCGACACGCGCGACCCGCTCGAAATCGGCGAAGCGGCTTCCGCTGTGGAATGGACCGGTTACAAGGATAGCTGGAAAAGCAAATCCTGAAGGGGGTCCACATGAAGCCCATGATCCTGTCCGCGGCGATGCTGTGCCTCGCCGCACCGATGGCAAACGCCGCAGCACCGGATTCGCCGCAGGGCACCGCGGCGCTCAGCCTCTACAAGGACATCGTCGAGATTCGCTCCGCCGCGGGTCACGGCAAGGTGCCCGAGGTGGCGGCGCGCGTCGTCAAAGATCTGAAAGCGGCGGGCTTCGCGGACGCGGACATCAAGGTCGTACCGATGGGCGAGACCGTGTACCTCATCGCCCGCTATCCCGGCAAAGCGGGCAGCAAAAAGCAGCCCCTCGCCTTCCTCGCGCATATGGACGTTGTCGATGCGAAGCCCGAGGACTGGTCGTTCGACCCCTTCGTGCTGCGCGAGAAGGACGGCGATTTCCTCGGCCGCGGCACGCTCGACAACAAGATGGGCGTCGCCCACCTGACGCGCGCCTTCGCCGACCTCAAAACGAGCGGCTTTGTGCCGGACCGCGACCTCTACCTCGGCTTCTCCGGCGACGAGGAAACCGGGATGGCCACGACACGCGCGCTCGTCGACGCGCTGAAACCCGCGAAGCTCGAATATGCGCTCAATTCGGACGCGGGCGGCGGCGCGCTCGCCCCGGACGGCAAGCCTTTCGGCTACGGGATGCAGGTCGCCGAGAAGACCTTCGCCACGTTCGACGTGACGATCCGCAACGAAGGTGGGCACTCCAGCCGTCCGCGCAAGGACAACGCGATCTACGATCTCGCCACGCTCCTCAAGAATGTCGAGACGCTCAAATTCCCGATTCAGGCGAACAGCGTCACGCGCGCCTCGTTCGGCGCAATGGCGAAGGAACTGAAAGCCTCGCAGCCGCAGGTCGCCGAGATGCTGCGCCGCTTCTCGGAAAACCCGAACGACGCCGAAGCCGCCGCCGCGCTCTCGTCGAGCGAGGAATTCGAGCCCGAGATGCGCACCACCTGCGTCGCCACGATGCTGAACGCAGGCCACGCCGAGAATGCACTGCCGCAGCGCGCTACGGCCACGGTGAACTGCCGCATCTTCCCCGGCGTCGAGGTAGCGACCGTGCAGGCCGCGCTGGAACAGGCGGGCGGCAACCCGAAGGCCGAATGGAAGGTGCGCGGCACGCCGACGGCAAGCCCGGTTTCGGAGCCGCGCCCGGACGTGACCGCCGCCGTGAAATCGGCGCTCGCGCTGCACTATCCCGGCGTGGCGATCACGCCCTATCAGGAGTCGGGCGGCACCGACGGCATGTGGTTCCGCATCGCGGGCGTGCCCACCTTTGCCGTGTCGCCGATCTTCATGGACATGAAGAAGATGCGCGCGCACGGGCTCGACGAGAATGCGCCTGTGGCCTCCTTCTACAACGGCCTGGATTACTGGCCGCACCTTATAAAAACACTTGCCGGAGGGAAGAAATGAAGCTTGCCAGCCTGAAGGGTGGCCGCGACGGCCGTCTGGTCGTCGTGTCGAAGGATCTCGCGTGGTGCGCGGACGCGTCCGCCATCGCCCCGACGCTGCAGGCCGCGCTCGACAACTGGGACGTGGCCGCGCCGAAGCTCGAAGCCCTCGCCACCGATCTCGCGCACGAAGTGATCCCCATGATGCGCTTCCACGAGCGCGAGGCGCATTCGCCCCTCCCGCGCGCTTTCCAGTGGGCTGACGGCTCGGCCTATGTGAACCACGTCGAGCTGGTGCGAAAGGCGCGCGGCGCAGAGCTCCCCGAAAGCTTCTGGACCGATCCGCTGATGTACCAGGGCGGCAGCGATTCCTTCGTCGGCCCGCGTGACGCGATCGTGCTCGCCGATGAAAGCTGGGGCTGCGACCTCGAAGCCGAAGTCGTCGTCGTCACCGGCGATGTGCCGCAAGGCGTTTCCGCCGCAGACGCGCGCCAGCACATCCGCCTCATCGGCCTCGTCAACGACGTCTCCTTGCGCAATCTCATCCCCGCCGAACTCGCGAAGGGCTTCGGCTTCCTTCAGTCCAAGCCCGCAAGCGCCTTCTCGCCGGTGTTCGTGACGCCGGACGAACTCGGCGCCGCGTGGGACGGCGGCAAGCTTCTCGGCACGCTCAAGGTCGATCTCAACGGCCAGCCGTTCGGCCGCGCCGAAACGCATGTCGACATGACCTTCGATTTCGGTGTGCTGATCGCGCACCTCGCCAAAACGCGCGATCTCGAAGCCGGATCGATCGTCGGCTCCGGCACAGTCTCGAACCGTGACGCAGGCGGTGGGCCGGGCAAGCCCATCGCACAGGGCGGCCTTGGCTACTCCTGCCTCGCCGAAGTGCGGATGGTCGAGACGATCCTGTCGGGCAAGCCCGAAACGCCGTTCCTCAAGTATGGCGACAGCGTCCGCATCTGGGTCGACGACAGCACCGGCCACAGCATCTTCGGCGCGATCGAGCAGACCGTCGCGGCAAGCTGAGCAGGCGCGCTCGTTTCCAAGCTGTTAACGCCTGCTGGGGCAGGGTCGCGCGCACTGTATTCAGGGAGCGCGTACATGACACTCGGCAGCAAGGTTTCAGCGCTTCGCCGCGCAAAGGCGTTGCCGCCGGTCAGCACGGGCGCGCAGGAACGGCGCCTGCATATGCAGGCGCACAACTACTGGGCGACGCTGCCGCGCGCGGGCAGCGTGCCGCGCTGGTGCGATTTCGATCCCATGATGATCGAGGATCGCTGCACGCAGAGCTTCGTCATCGATATGGGCGACGACGAACCCCCGCACCTCCGCCTCATCGGTGAGGCGCTGCAAGCCGAAGGCGGCGTCGATACCGACGTCATCGGCCTCGCCGACGCGCCGCCGGGCTCGCTCCTCATGCGCATCAGCAGCTACCTGCCCGAACTCCTCAGCCGCGCCGTGCCGCTGTCGGTCGAGGCCCCCTATGAAACCGCCACAGGCCACCCCGGCATCTACCGCGCGCTGCTGATGCCGTTCACCACCAACGGCGGCGTGATCGACGTTGTGTTCGGCGTCGTAAGCTGGCGCGAAACCGCACGTGAAAGCGAACGCCCGGCCGCGGCGCGCATCGTTCCCATCAGGGGCTGAAACGCCGTCCACGGTCAGCCCGTTTTCCAATTGTCAGTGGGAACGCACGCCCCCTATATTGGCGTGGTCCGCGGCGACAATGTTCGCTTCGCGGTAACCGGAGAGTGGATGTCTGAGCTTGTACGATAAGGCTCTCTGAACCTCAGAGAGCCTCGTGAATTCAAAGCCGCCGGGCGCAATGCGCTCGGGGTGTCTTTCACGCCTATCTTGCGAGACTTCCATGAATATCTCACGAAATGAACAACGTGCGTTGCACGTTCTGGCCCTTGGCGGCTGCATTCTGCACGAGCGGGGCAACGGCCCCAAAATCACGTCGGCGACATGCGTCACACGTGAAGGAATGCTCCTCGCCGACTTCGACCTCACCGTTTTCAACCAACTGCGGCGGAAAAGGCTGATCGAATCCCGATCGGGCAGCCCATATCGGATTTCCAAACGCGGCCGTACGTCCGTTCGCGCGCAACTCGACAATCAAGGGGTATGACATGCTGATCCGCAATGAAACGACGGCTGACATCCCAGCGATCAGCCGGCTTGTCACGGAAGCCATGCTGCTGCTGCCACAATCCACCGGAACAGAGGCACGCATCGTTGAGATGCTGCGCGCGGAGCACGCACTTGCCCTCTCCCTTGTGGCCGAGGAGCAGGGCGAGGTGATTGGGTATCTGGCCGCCTCGGCGGCGTGGATCGGGACGCAGGGCGGCTGGGGCCTGATCGGCCCGCTTGCAGTTTTGCCGTCAAGGCACCGCCAAGGTATCGGCACGGCGCTGATGGCAGAAGCCGTCCGCCGGCTACGAACGACGAGCCGGGGCGCGGCGCTGGTGGGCGACCCCGCCTATTATGGCCGGTTCGGCTTCCGATCCTTCCCCGGCCTCAGCGTCGCCGGCTGTCCTCCGGAGGTGGTTCAGGCCTTGCCCTTCGACGACATTGAGCCGCGCGGGGAGCTGCTGCACCATCCGGCGTTCGGCCTAGAGTGATTTCGCAGGTGGAATCACCTGCCGGCTCGGAAATAACGGCAAACAAAAGATCATTTGGAGTCGTGGGGGGGGGGTGTGGGGGGTGACACCCCCCCGCCCCACCCCCCCGCACCCTGAGGGGGGCCGGACCCAGCGAAGCGCACCACCCACCCCCCACAAAACACCCCGC
>JAEULI010000008.1 GCA_016793845.1 Sphingosinicella sp. | reverse complement strand
GTCGAGATCGAACGCCAGAAGATCGGCCGTGAGCAAGGAGCCGTTGAACAGCGACGAGGCCGACGAAACAACGATGTCGTCCACCATCGTGGCGACCGATGCGCCCGAGCCGCCCGCATTCTGGCCGCGCAGCACGAGACGCGTGCCGCCGTTTCCGGTTGCCTGGATCGAAAAGCCGGGAACCTGCGATGCGAAATCCGCGATCTGCGTGAGGTTGCGTCGCTCCATGTCTCCACCGCTGATCGCGCTGATGCTGAGCGGCACGTCGACGAGGCGCAGCTCGCGCTTGGTCGCGGTGACGATGATTTCGTTGCCCGTCAGCTCTTCAGCCTCCCCGCCCGCGGTTTGCGCGATTGCAGGCGCGCTGACCAGCAAGGCCAACGCGGAAACCGTTGCCGAAAGATATCCATTCTGCCGTAGAAACATCTGTCATTCCCCCACATTTGCGAATGGATCGCCCTCCAGCGAACCACCACGCCCCAAAGCCCATTCGGGCCAGTCCCATCCTGAAGTTATCAAACATCTACTCTGTGTCAATAATGTTTCTATTTTGGAAATTAATCGCACAACTTTTCCATACGATGTGCAGAAAAATAGGCACACGTCAGCGAACGCCAGGGCATCCGAGGCGGTCGCGGATGATGCCAGCCGGGTCTACGGTGTCAGCGGGTCTTCGGTTTGCGCCGGCGGGGCTTCGCTGCCGGAGCATCGGCCGCGCGCACGGCTTCGGCAGGCGGATCGCCATAGAAGAAGCTGTCGGTCTGTTCAGTACACACGGCGATAATCTCCGTGCCACCCGGCGTCTTCGAGAGATAGGCGTGGCCCATGCGGCTGTCGATGTAGATGCTGTCGCCGGACTCGAGGATTTCCGGCTCGTAGAACTCGCTGTGCACTTCGAGCACGCCATCGAGCACGTAGATCCATTCCTCGCCCTCGTGGCGGATCAGCGGGCCGAATTCCTCCAGCGTCGCGGCATGGACACGGCCCTTGATCGGCACGATGCGCTTGCGACTGAGTTCCGGGGAGACATACAGATAATCGTAGCTTCCCGTCTGGATGTTGCGCCCCTCGCCCTTGCGCGCGACACTGCGTCGGCCGCCGGCATGAACCGCCGTTTGCGCGGTATCGGTGAACAGGCTGCCGATATCGACACCGAGCGCGCCCGTCAGCTTCGTCAGCTTGTCGTAGGTGAGGCCGAGGCGATCGTTTTCCATCTTCGAAAGCGCCGACACGGAATAGCCCGTGCGCTCGCTCATCACGCTGAGGGGAATACCGCGGGCCGTCCGCAATGCCTTGATTTTCTGGCCCAGGCCACCCTGCTCGATCATCTTACTCACCGTTTCGACTACTGGGAGGGACTTATCGCAACTGCTTGCCAAGGACGCAATGTTTCCATATCGGAAAGCATTGGAAATTCGATCCGGGGAAGGGAAACCATGTCGAAAGCCGCACTTCTGCTTCTGGGAATGGTGGCGCTGTCCACCCCCGCCACCGCACAGAGCTATGACCTCCTCATTCGCGGCGGCACGATTTACGACGGGTCGGGCAAGCCGGGCTATGTGGGCGACGTGGCCGTCAGCGGCGGAAAGATCGCCGCCGTGGGCAAGCGCGTGCGCGGCAACGCGGCAAAGGTGATCGAAGCGCGCGGCCTTGCCGTGACCCCCGGCTTCATCGATGCGCACAGCCATGTCGATTTCGGCTTCGAAGAGCGCACCGGACCCATGATCGACGAGCAGGACCTGCTCCAGGGCGTGACGACGATCGTGATGGGACCGGACGGCTATTATTCGCCGGAAAACATCAAGCAGCGCACGGCGCAGCTGAAAGCACGCGGCTCGGGCGTCAACTACGCCTGCTACGTCGGGCACAACGGCATCCGCGACCAGCTCATGCCCGGCGTCCAGCGCCCGGCGAATGCCGAAGAGACCGCCGCCATGGCGGCGCTGGTCCGCGAGGGCATGGAAATGGGCTGCGTCGGCCTGTCGACCGGCCTGATGTACAACGGCGGCATGTTCAGCGACACGAATGAAGTCGTCGCGCTGGCGGAAGCCGTGAAGCCGTTCGGCGGCACCTACGATTCGCACACGCGCAACCCTTCCCTGCAGATGCTGAAATCCGAGAAGGAAGCCATCGAGATCGGAAAGCGTGCCGGAATTCCGGCAAAGCTCGGGCATCTGAAGGCGACGGGCCTGATCAACAAAGGCCGCATCGGCGACGTGATCGCCGCGGTCGAAGAGGCGCGCGCAGCGGGGCAGGAGGTGGTTGCCGACCAGTATCCCTACGACGGAGCCGCCACCGGGCCGCTTGCCGGCATCTTCGTGCTGCCGGGCGGCAAGGAGATGCCCTCCGCGGCCGATGTCCGCGCGGCGCTGAAGGACCCGACAACGCGCGCCGCCGTCCACGAACTGACCGAGCACGGCGAAGCCGGCGGCTTCTCGTGGGTCAAGGCCGTCGGCTACGGCAACATGCGCATCGTCGATGCGCCGGGGGCGCCCGAACTCGTCGATCAGAACATCGAGCTGCTGGCGAAAGCGTGGGGGATGGAGCCGTTCGATCTCGTCGCCCGGCTCGTTCAGGATCACTCCGACGTGCTGCTCATCACGCTCGGCACGATCGATGAGGCCGATGTGCGGAAGCTCATGGTGCAGCCGTGGGTGATGATCGCGAGCGACGGCGGCTACAGCGCGCCCGAGGGCGCCGAAATCGACCCCATGGGCTATCATCCGCGCGCGACGGGCAGCTTCGCCCGCGTCCTCGGCCGCTACAGCCGGGATTTGAAGCTGTTCCCCCTTGCCGAGGCGGTGCGGAAGATGTCGAGCCTGCCCGCCAAGCATTTGAACCTCACGGATCGCGGCCTGCTGAAGCCCGGTCTCGTCGCGGACATCGCCGTCTTCGATCCGGCGAAGGTCACCGACCGTTCAACCTACGCGCGGCCGGCGCTCCGCGCCGAAGGTATGGTCGCCGTCGTCGTCAACGGCGAAACGGTGCTGGAAGGCGGCAAGGTCACGGGTGCGACCCCGGGCCGCTTCGTTGCGCGCGGGTCGGGGCCGTCCAAGAAATAGGGCTGCGGAAACAGCCCCCGGTCAGCGGCCGGGGGTCAGGCTAATCACACGCTCGGCAACCTTTTCGACCGCCGGGCGCGTGTAGGTCATCGGCGCAAATTCGCCTGCGAGCCATCCGGGCAGGAAGTCCCCATAGTGCGGGCTTGATGCATCCGCCGACTGGCCGGGCATGTTCATGAACACCGACCTGTCCCAATCGCCGACGTCCATGACGATGCGAACGGAGGGGCCGTGCACGGCGGTGAGATCCTTGTTCGGCGCGGCCAGCGCGACCGTCGTTCCCGAACCGCCCACCGGGTGCGGCCCGATCGTCATCGCCTTGAACTCGTCGGCGCGGAGAAGCGTGCCGAAGGGGGGCTTCAGTTCGAGTGTGTGCACGCCGCCCCACGTCCAGCTTTCCAGCTGCGGCCCAAGCCGACGATGCAGTTCGCCGAGCGTGGCGGAAAGGCTCTCCCGCAGCACGGTTTGCGTCGTGGCGGCAGCGTCCGGCCCGAGCACAGCGTCGCGCGTTTCGAGGATGCGGAGCGCGGCATCCGCCGCCACGCGTGGCGCCAGCGGCTGCGCGTCCGGCGCGACAACGTGGGCAACGAGCGCGGCGCCGAGGTGTGACGCGAGCCACGTGCCGGCGATCGCGGCGGCGGCGCTGTCGGCGCGCATGTCGCCATTCCAGTTCCGCAGCAGGGCGAGCGCCTGCGTGCTGTCCGCGTCCCAGCCCTTCACATCTTTCAGCAGCGCCAGCAGACGCAGCGCCGAGAGGTCGTGGATATCCATCTGCATCGCCGCAGCATCGGCGACGGAGACGCGCTCGCTGCGGGAGAAAAGCTGCGCGAGGCGTTCGTAGCGGCTGCGATCGGCGAATTCATACCCGAGCGGCACGTCGGCGGGGTAGTCCTTCGGCACATTGCGTTCGTTCGCCGTGGCGATCCAGCCCTGCGCGGGATCCTTCACGCTCGGAAGGCTACGCGGCGCATGGAACCCGTTCCATTCATAGCGGCCGTCGCCCGGAACCGGCATCAGCCCGTCCCAATTCGGCCGCACGGGCGCGAGGCCCGCAGCCGTCCAGCCGATGGCGCCGTCCGGCCCCGCCCAGATGAGGTTGAGCGGCGGCGTGCCCCAGTGATCCGCGGCCGTTCTGAAATCCTCCCAGCTCGCCGCGTTCGCAAGCCACGATGCCGCCGCATAGGCCGAGGTTCCGGGTTCGGACCAGACCGAGCGGACCGCATAGGCCTGATTGCGTTCGGCGCTGCGGTGGATGACGGGGCCGTGCCGGGTGAACGCCAGTTCCACCGAGACAGGTTTGCCGCCCTTCACCCGGATCGTTTCCCGAACAACGCGCATCTTCTCCCAGCGCCCGCGATAGCGATACTTGTCCGCCCCGCCCGGCTGCGTCTCGTAGACGTAGACGTCTTCCTGATCCGTGCTGAAGATGGTGAGGCCGAACGCGCCCTTGCCGTTGTGACCGAAGGAAATGCCGGGCACCCCCGGTTCGCCCGCGCCGATCAGCGACAATCCCGGCGCTTCGATATGCACGACGTAGCGCAGGCTCGGCACGGTGAGCGCGCGGTGCGGGTCGTTGGCGAGGATCGGCCGGCCGGTCGTGGTGCGCGATCCCGCGATCACCCAGTTGTTGGAGCCGTCCTTCACATCATCGGGGAGCGCTTCCGCCACTTTCGTCAACGCATCGAAATTCACGGGGCCGGTGGCAAGCGCGTAATCGTCCATGACGCCCGCATCGATCGTGCACGGATCGAGTCCCTCCGGCACCTGCGGCGTGTGATCGGGATAGAGACGCTGCGTCGCGCGCGCCGCGTCCAGCCCGCCCTTGCAGACGAGGCGGGCGCGCTGAACCTCGGAGCGTGCATTCATCACCAGTGCGTGGGTGCGGATGCGCACGACATCCTCGGCGCGCCAGCGTGCGGGCTGGCTGTCGGTGAGCGCGAACTCGCGCGGCAGCGGTTTCTTTCCGGCCCGCACCTCGTCAACATAGGCATTGATACCGGCGACGAAGGCTTCGTAATTGTCCCTGGCGCCCAGCCCGTAGCGGCGCCATTCGCTCGCCATGTCGCCGCGATAGAGGAACAGGCGCGCGGCGCGATCCTGCTCTACATGCGTTTCGCCGAAGCTTTCCGACAGGAGGCCGAGGCCCCGCTTGCGCCAGAGGTCGATCTGCCACAGCCGATCGCGCGCGACGTTGTAGCCCTGGAGGAAATAGGCGTCGTGCGTGTTTGCCGCATAGATATGCGCCAACCCCCAGCGATCGACGATGATCTCCGCGGGCGCCTTCAGCCCGCGCACCGGCCATGTTTCGTCGGCGGGGGCGGCGTGGAGCGTGCTTGCCGAAAACGATACGGCCAGCGCCGCGAATACGATGCGCCTGATCAAACCCTGCCCTCCCCTTGTATCGCCCGGGCTGTCTATAACAGCCCGGGCCGGAAGCGGAAGGATGGCGGGATCAGAACTTCATCCGCGCACCCACGGTGAAATAGCGGCCGACCATGTCGTAGAGCGCGCCGTTGGTCGCGAACGGCGCCTGGAAGGTCGAGCCGACGATCGGCGGATCCTTGTCGAGCAGGTTCTTCACCGATCCGTAGAGTTCCATCTTCCACCCGTCGCCCTCGCCGATCTCGTACGATGCGGAGAGGTTCAGGTAGAAGCGGCTGGAGATGTCGTTGTCGTTGATGTCGTTCGGCCCGAACGTCACGTCGAACACGCCGCCGCCGACATAACGCCCCGAAAGCCCAAGCGACAGCGGCCCGGTCGTGTAAACGAGGTTCGCCATGCCCGTCCAATGCGGCACGCCGGTTCCCTGCGCCTGCCCCGCGCGGTCGACCGAGGTGATGCCGTCGCCGGTGATGAGATCGGCGACATAGGTGGCAAGCACGCGCAGGCTGAGCGTGTCCGATCCGATCGCGGTGCGATAGGCGAGTTCCGCGTCGACACCCCGCGTCTGCACCGTCTGGATGTTGACGAAGAAGTTGTTGACGTGCCGGATGCTGTCGTCGGGGTTGAGTTCGATGAGGTCGCAGAGCTGCGTGTTGCCGCCCACGAAACAGCGATCGATGATGTTCTGCGTCGTGAGCGTGCCGATCGCGCCGCTGATGTCGATGTCGTAGTAATCGACCGAGAGGCGAAGCCCCGGCAGCATCGCCGGTTCGAGCACGACGCCCGCCGTCCACGTATCGGCTTTCTCGGGCGCGAGCCCCGGATTGCCCGCGCTCAGCGAGCTGACGAAGGGCGATGAACCGTCGCGCGGATCGCGAACGTTCGCGAAGCTGAGCCCGGAAACGCTGAACAGCTCGGTGAGGTTCGCCGCACGGATATCGCGGGAGAGCGTGCCGCGCAGCTTGATGCCCTTCGTCGGCACATAGGTGCCGCCGATCTTCCACGTCGTCACGCTCGCGCCGGTGCTGTAGTCTGTGTAGCGCAGCGCACCGTTCAGTTCGAGAAGCTCGGCAAGCGGCGCGTCGCTCAGCAGCGGCACCACCGCTTCGGCATAAGCCTCCTTCACGTCGTAATGACCCGCGAGGCTCTTGGGATTGCCGATCATGAAGCCGTTCGCCTGCGAGATCGCGTCGGCCACCGATTTCACCGACTCGCGGCGATATTCGAGACCGAACGCCAGCGACACCGGCCCCGCCCATGTCGAGAAGGGCTCACCCGAAAAATCGAGCGCGGCAGCGTGCTGGCGGATCTTCGATTCGACGACCTGATCCTCGGTCACGTAATCGATCGCCGCGGCCGAAGGCGATCCGTAGCCGAACAGATTGATGGGCACGCAGCCCGGATTGGTGGCGAGGCTCCGGCAGACGGGCTGCTCGGTCAGCGGATCGATGATCGAATCGATCGCCGCCGTCATCCGCGCGTTGACGAGATTGCCGAGCGACCGGTCGGTGCGGCGTGTTTCGCCATAGGTGTAATAGGCCGACCAGCGCCAGGTATCGCCGAAATTGCCGTCGAGCGAGGCAACGGCGCGATACACTTCGCCGTCGAGATCGGTGGTGATGTAGCCGATATCGGTGTTGATCCGGCCCATCTGGAACTGGGTGATGCCGTTCGTCTCCATCGTGCTGCGAACGGAGTCCGGCAGGAACGCGTTCTGCTGCGAGATCGTGTAGGGCGAGAGGGTGAAAGACGCGGTCGTCGCGTTGGTGCTCCTAGACCGTGCATAGGACCCTTCGAGCGACAGGCGAACATTGTCGGCGATGTCGTAGTCGAACATTGCGTAGACGCTGCGCCGGCGGTGCGGTGTCACCAGCGAGATGTATTTGCCCTGATTGATACCGTCTCCGCCGACCATGTAGGTCGAGCCGAGATAGCTGCCCGTCGTGAACGGCGAGACCGTGCCGCCCGGTCCGAACTGGAGGAAGCGCAGCGGCCCCGCCGTGACGATGAGCCCGCCTTCCGTCCGGTTCGATTGGTGGACATCACGCGAAAGGATGCGCGCGGGCTCGCCGTTCGTGGGCGTGTAGAGCGGGTTCACGAACACTTGCCAGCCCTCGGCGCCCCATTTGCGATCCTGTTGATCCAGAATGCCGCGGCTGTCGAAATATTCGCCCGAGACCACGAAATGCCCGCGGCCGTCGGCGATATTGGTGCCCCAGCTTGCCGTGATCTGCGTTTCCGCGTTGTCGCCGCGACTGCTGATCCCGGCCTGCAGCCCGAGTTCGAGACCTGTTTTTTCACGGTCGAGGATGAAGTTGACGACGCCCGCGACAGCGTCCGAGCCCCACGCGGCGGAGGCGCCACCGGTCACGACCTCGACCCTGTCGATCAGCCCCTGCGGGATCAGGTTCACGTCCACCGTGCCCGCGATCGTCGATTGTGTCGCTGAGGGGACGAACCGGCGGCCGTTCACCAGCACCAGCGTGCGCGGCGCCCCGATGCCGCGAAGGTTCAGGAAGTTGGCGCCCGAGGTCGCGGTGCTGTTGCCGCCCGTCGCCGGCGTGGTGTTCGGCAGGAACGAGGGGATCTGGTTCACCGCCTCGGCAAGCGTCGATGCGCCCTGCAACGCGATATTATCGACATCGAGCATCGTCGTGGGCGTCGGCGCGGTGAAGCCGCTGCGCATGATGCGCGAGGCCGTGACGACGATGTCTTCGTTTCCGGAATCCGCTTCCTGCGCAAGCGCCGCCTGAACCTGCATCATCGGAAACGCGGCGGAGAGCAGTGCGGCCTTTGCCGCCAGACGGCGCCCCCGCTGCCAAATGCCCGCACGAACCCGTTGCCGCGCACGCGGCTGCATAACAGTCTGTCCCATTGCTTCCCCCTTCGTCCCCACAGGCCACCCTCATGACCCATGCCAATCCTTCAAAAGGATTTTCCTATATAGCTCCAACTTTTCCTATAATGTCAATCCGACTCATGTCGCGGCTCTCCCGGCAGGCCGAACGGCGGCACAAAAGATGATGAAATTTCAATCAATATATTGAAATATAAATACTATATCTAAAAATGTGATCGATGGGGAATGCCGCCGCCGCTCTTGCTGGCACCCTGTCGAAATTAGTGTATATGAAAAATCGATCACATCGGAGACCATCTCCGGCACATCGGCAATCGCCAGCAGGACGTCCGGGGCATGAAAAAATTCGGCAAGACAAAATGGATACTCGGCGGCACCGCGTTCGCGCTGCTGGCGCTCGCCGCGGGCACATACGGATGGCTGCGCACATCGCTGCCCGACTATTCCGGCACACGGCAGGTCGCCGGGATCAGCGGCGCTCTGGAGATCGTGCGCGATGCGCGTGCCGTGCCGCATATCTTCGCCACGACACGTGACGACGGCTATTTCGGACTCGGCTTCGTCCATGGCCAGGATCGGCTCTGGAATCTCGAAATGACACGCCGCGCCGCACACGGGCGCCTGGCGGAAGCGATCGGCAGCGACGGGCTCGGCACCGACAAGCTCGTTGCCGCGCTCGATATCGAAGCCATCGCCGATCGCACCGAGCGCGGCTATTCGCCGGCAACGCGCAGTGCCATCCACGCCTACGTCGCGGGGATCAACGCGGCGCTCGATGCGCGGGGCGGGGCGCTGCCGCCCGAATTCCTGCTCACCGGCACCGCCCCGGGGCGCTGGGAGGCGCGCGACGTCAGCCGCGTTGCCGGGCTGCTGACGCTCGGCTTTGGAGACTGGCGCGACGAGCTACTACGCGCCCGCCTGCTCCCCGCGATCGACTGCGATGCACTGCGTTCGCTGTTCGCCTCCGCCGCAGACGCCAGCCCGGTGACGCATCCGGAGGCGCCGCAAACGCCGGGCGCGGCGGCAGACACGTGCGGCGCAGTGGCGCTGAAGCCCGTGAAGACGGCATTCGCCGAACCGCTCCCCTTCGGCCGCGCGCTCCCCGCATCGAACAGCTGGGCGGTTGCGGGCACGCGCACGGCGAGCGGCAAGCCCCTGCTCGCCAACGATCCGCACGGGCCGCTCACCGCCCCGGCGGACTATTATCCCGTCCGCATCGTCGGCGCGGATTTCGAGCTGGTCGGCGCCTCCCGCCCCGGCCTTCCGGGCCTCGCGACGGCGCGCAACCGCGACATCGCGTGGGGCATCACCGATGTGATGGCGGACCAGACCGACCTCTTCGTCGAGCGCCTCGATCCGGCCGATCCGACGCAATACATGACGCCTGCGGGACCTCGGAAATTCGTGACGCGCACGGTGACGATCCCGGTGAAGGACAAGGCGCCCGAGCGCATCGTGCTGCGCTACACCGCGCACGGCCCGGTGCTTTCGGACATCGACGACGAAGCCGCCCGACTGGTGCGCGAGCAACTGCCGCCGGGCCATGTCGTTGCGCTCGCCGGTGTCGACTTCCCAGGCGGCCAGCCGATCATGGAAGCCTTCGTGAACATCGCGGCAGCACGCGACTGGCCGGAATTCGAACGCGCGATCGCGAACTTCCATTTCCAGCACAATTTCGCGTTCGCCGATCGTTCGGGCACGATCGCGATGGCGACCGCCGCGCGCATCCCGCGCCGCGGCGGTGACGGCTTCCTGCCCGCGCCCGGCTGGGACGCGCGCTTCGCGTGGACCGGCTACGCGTATCCGCAGGAGATGCCGCGAACGGTGAACCCTGCGTCGGGCTTCGTCGCCAATGCCAACAACCGCACGCTCACCGGAGACCGCCTGTACGACAGCACCGCGTTCGAGCCGGGCTGGCGCGCCGCGCGCATCGTCCAGCAGCTCGGTACGGCGAAGAGCGCCGACCGGGAAGCGATGCGGAAGGTCCAGCTCGATACCGTCTCGGCGCAGGTTGCGGCGATGAAGCCCATCCTCGCCGCGATGGCGCCTGCCACGGCGGACGGACGCGCCGCGCTCGCCGCGCTGCGGCGCTGGAACGGCGACATGGCGACCAGCAGGGCCGAGCCGCTGATCTGGTCGGCGTGGTACAGGGCGGCGGTAACGGCGCTTCTGGAGCCCCGGCTCGGCGCGCTTGCGAAGGATTATCTCGGCGCGACGCGCCCGCGCCTCGAACGCCTGCTCGCCGGGGAAGGCGGATGGTGCGCGCGCGATACCTGCCCGGCGCTCGCCGCCCGCGCACTCGACACGGCGGTGAAGGATCTGCGCGCGCAATATGGCGACATGGACACATGGCGCTGGGGCGACGTGCACCGCGTGCGCTTCAAGCACGACATCTTCTCGCATCTGCCGCTCGTCGGGGCGCACCTCGTCGCCTCGCCCGCCGCGCCGGGCGACGCGACGACGGTGAACGCCGGGCTCAGCAATCTCTGGGGCGACGATCCCTACGCGGATGTCTACGGCGCGCGCTATCGTCAGATCGTCGATCTCGCCGATCCCACGCAGAGCCTCTACATGATCGCGCCCGGCATGTCGGGCAACGTGCTGTCGCCGTGGTTCGGGCATATGGCGGAAGACTGGGCGGCGGGCCGCTACTTCCCGCTCACGGGCAGCGCCGCCGAACTCCGCAAGGATTCGGTGGGCGCGATGACGCTGAAACCGCGATGATCAGCGACTGTTCCGCTTTCCATCCTTTTGACCTATTGCGGGTGTCTGTTCGTTGAAACTTTCCGGGAGCGTATGGATGGGCCGACCGCCCACAAAACTCGCTGAAGCGCTGCGGGCGCTGCGCCGCCGCATGGGGCTTACCATGTCGGAAGTCAGCCGCCGTACTGGCATCGCCATTTCGACGCTGTCAAAGGTCGAATCCGGGAAGATGTCGCTCACCTACGACAAGCTCACGCAGCTCTGTCAGGGTCTCGGCGTCGATTTCGCCGATCTGCTCGGCGGTTCGTCTCCGGCGCAGGGCGACTCCTCGGCAAAGGGGCGGCGCAGCATCAACCGCATCGGCGAAGGCGTCGTCGTGCGCACCGAGCATTATGATCACTGCTATCTCAGCACCGACGTGTCGGGCAAAGCGTTCGTGCCGCTCGTCGTCTCGCCGCAGTCGCGTTCCTTTTCGGACTTTCCCGACTACGTGCGCCACGGCGGCGAGGAATTCGTCTACGTCCTCGAAGGCGCGCTCGAGGTGCACTCCGAATATTACAAGCCGGTGATCCTGCAGGCGGGCGAATCCATGTGGATGGACAGCCAGATGGGTCACGCTTACGTCGCGCACGGCGACGCGCCCTGCCGCGTGATCGCGGTGTGTTCGGGGAACGAGACCGAGCTGATCGACGCGGTGAACGCCGTCGATCATCACCCGCCGCAAAAGCCGGAATAAACGCCGGCGTTCAGGTAATGCGCGCCGGGTCGAGCGCGCGCAGCAATTCGGGCGTCACGCCTTCGGGAAGTGCCGTGCCGCTCGCGAGCGCGGCCATGATGGCGCCTGCAGCGGGCGCGGTCTGCACGCCGAAGCCGCCGAGCGCGGCGAGCCAGAAGAAGCCCGGCACCGACGCATCCGCGCCGATCAGCGGGCTTTCGTCATCCACGAAGCTGCGCAGCCCCGCCCACGTATGCGTCACGCGCCGCACCTCCTCGCCGGTGAGGCTCTGGTAGCGGTCGATCGCGATGGCAATATCCATGTCCTCGGCCCAGCTGTCGCAGGGCGGCGAGGGTGTCCGGTCTGCCGGGGACACCATCAGCTTCCCAGCCTCGGGCTTGAAGTAGACGCTCTCCTCGACGTCGACGACCATCGGCCAGTCCTCGAGGTTGCTGCCTGCGGGCGGATCGATCAGTGCCGCGCTGCGCCGCAGCGGCTGGATGCCTTTCGGTGCGGCCCCGAACAGCACACCCACCGCGTCCGCCCACGCGCCGGCGGCGTTGATCACGACCGGCGCGGACATGCTTTGCGCGCCATTGGAGACGTGCCAGAGTCCGCCCTGCCATTCCGCCGATCGCACCTCGAAGTCGGTCAGCAGCGTACCCGCGTTGGCCTTCAGTGTTCGCGCATAGGCCATGTGCATCGCGTGCACGTCGATGTCCCGCGCATCCGTTTCCAGCCACGCGTGAGAGAGCATTTCGGGCTGCAGCAGCGGCATCAATGCGGCAGCGGCTTCCGCCGAAATGTGCTCCCGGCCCGGCACCGGCCCACCAGGATCGCCGCCCTTTCGCGCAACGATCAGGATGCCGCGTTTGCGTCCCAGCATCTCGTGGTTCGCCGCCGCGAAGACGCGCGCACTGATCGCGGTCAGCGCCTGCACCACCTCATTGCCGTAGCTGTTCGCGAAGATCGCGGCGGACCGGCCGGAGCTGTGGTGGCACGGCTGGCTTTCGCGTTCGAGAAGCAGCGTCTTGCCGCACGCCGAAAGCGCCGCCGCTGCCGAAAGCCCGACGATCCCGCCCCCGATGACGATGAAATCAAAACGCATGTTCCAACCTTGAATGACCACGATGTTTCCTATACGCTAAAATCAATTCGTCTAGCGAAAACGACAAAGGGCCCGCCTGCGTGAAAATCCTCGCCTTCAATGTCTCCAAAACCTGCCTGAAGGCCGCTTGCGCGGTCGCAGCGCTAGCCCTTAGCGCCTGTGCCGCAGAGCCCGAGCGGCTGGACCTGCTCGTGCGCGGCGGGCTTGTCTATGACGGCACGGGATCGCCGCCCCGCCCGGCTGATGTCGGAATCGCAGGCGGCCAGATCCGGTTCGTGAAGAAGGCGTCGCGCGTCGTCGCGGCACGCACGATCGATGCCAGCGGCCTCGCCGTCGCGCCGGGCTTCATCGATGCGCACAGCCACGCCCCCGAAGCTGTCGAGCGCATCGAGGGGCCGTTCATCGATGCGCAGGACCTGTCGCAGGGCGTCACCACGATCATGGCGAGCCCGGACGGCGGCCTTTCACCGCGCGTGATGCGGCAGCTGAGCGGTATGCTCGCCACAAAGGGCATGGGGGTCAACCACGGCTGCTACGTCGGCCATAACGGTATCCGCGAAGAGGTGATGCCGGAACAGCGCCGCGCGGCGACGCCCGAGGAGATCGAACGCATGGCGGCGCTGGTGCGCGAAGGGATGGAGATGGGCTGCGTCGGCCTTTCCACCGGGCTCATGTACGATCCCGGTATGTTCGCGACCGAGGCCGAGGTGCAGGCGCTCGCCGCCGCGGTGAAGCCCTATGGCGGCACCTATGATTCGCACACGCGCGATCCCGGCTTCCACATGGTGGAATCGGAGCGCGAAGCAATCGAACTCGGCAAGGCCGTCGGTATCCCCGCGAAGCTCGCGCATCTGAAAGCCACGGGCCTCACCAACAAGGGCCGCATCGGCGAGGTTATCACGATGGTCGAGGCGGCGCGCGCGCAGGGCTTCGACATCGTCGCGGATCAATATCCGTTCGACGGCGCGACCGTGCGCGCGGTCTACGATCTCTTCGTCCTCCCCGACGGGCGCGGCGACCGGAAGGTGACGGAGGCGGAGGTGCGCGCCGCGCTCGCCGACCCCGCCCGCCGTGCCGCCGTGCGCGAGGCGACGGAACACGGCGTCGACAAGGGCTTCTCTTGGATCAAGGCGGTCGGCTACGGCAGCATGAGGATCGTCGATGCACCGGAGAACCCCGATCTCGTCGGCGAGAACCTCGAGCTGCTGGCGAAGAAGCGCGGTGTCGCGCCGTTCGACCTCCTCGCCGATCTCGCCGCGCGCAATGCCGTCCGCGTCACGCTCGGCACGATCGACGAGGCGGATATCCTGGAGCTGATCGTGAAGCCGTGGGTGATGGTCGCAAGCGACGGCGCTTATGTCGACGCGCAGTCGCTCGCACGCGGCTATGCGCATCCGCGCGCGAGCGGCAGCTTCACGCGCGTGCTCGGCCACTACAGCCGCGACCTCAAACTCTTCCCGCTCGAAGAGGCGATCCGCAAGATGACAGGCTTTCCCGCCGCCCATCTCGGCCTTGCCGATCGCGGCCGCCTGATGCCGGGGCTCGCGGCGGACGTCGTGGTGTTCGATCCCGCCACCGTTGCCGCGCGCGCCACCTATGCGGACCCCGGCGCCTTTTCCACCGGCATCGTCACCGTGATCGTGAACGGCAAGGTCGCCTTCGAGAACGGCAAGCCGACCGGCGTCACCGCGGGGCAGTTCGTACCAAGAAAGCGCTAGGCGCGCTCGACCTCGACGGGGAGACTGGCGAGCCCGCGCAGCGTGTTGTTGTGGCGGCGGACGACGTTGCCTGCGATGCGAATGCGTTTCACGCGCCGCACGAGCGCGTCCAGCACCAGCTCGCCTTCCATACGCGCGAGGATCTGCCCGACGCATTGATGAATGCCAGCGCCGAAGCCCACGTGGCCGAGTGTCTTCCGCGTGATGTCGTACCGATCCGGCGCGTCCCACTGGCGCGGATCGCGATTCGCTGAGGCGAGCATCATCAGGATCTTGTCGCCTTCCTGCACGCGCGCGCCGCCGATCTCAGTATCGCGCGTCGCGGTTCGGAAGAAGGTCTGCACCGGCGATTCGAACCGGATCGCCTCATCGAACGCCGCCTTCGCAAGTGCCGGCTCCGCGCGCAGCCGCTCCCATTGGTCGGGAAAACGCGCGAGGCAATAGAGCGTCGCACCGATCGCATTCACCGTCGTATCGAGCCCCGCCTGTAGCAGCGCGCGCACCAGCAACGGCGCCTCATCAGAACTGATCTCGCCACGATCGGCGGCTTCGTGGATCACGAGACCGAGCCCCGGCGACAGATTTTCGCGCCGGCCCTGTTCCTCGATCCAGTCGAAGCTCGCCTGCGCCCGCGACGCCTCGAACAGCGCGTTGCGCGGGCCGAAGGAATTGAACAGCATCTCGGCGTGCGGCAGCAGCTTCTCTCGCCCCTCGCGCTTCATGCCCATCGCATCGGGGAACACCCGTAGCGGATAAGCCTCGGCAAGATCGCGAACGGCATCGAACTTTCCGGCCGCAATCACCTGCTCCACGATCACCTCAGCTTCCGCCGCGAAGCGCGCGCGCAGCCCTTTCAGTACGGGCGGAGAGAGCGCGCGGCT
Organism: Sphingosinicella sp.; assembly: GCA_016793845.1. Classification (GTDB taxonomy): domain Bacteria; phylum Pseudomonadota; class Alphaproteobacteria; order Sphingomonadales; family Sphingomonadaceae; genus Sphingosinicella; species Sphingosinicella xenopeptidilytica. The sequence continues at coordinate 28,539 of JAEULI010000008.1, read as the reverse complement.
GAGGACACCGCGCGAGCGCGTGTGGAGCGGCGGGTCAGCCTCCAGAATCAGACTCGGCAGGCGGAAGCGGCCGTGCCGCTCGAAATCCTCCATGCCGACGCCCCGCGCCGAGGAAAAACGCTCCCAGTCCGTAAGCGCCTCGCGCACGTGCTCGTACCGCGCGACCGCCCCGATATTGTATTGCCCAAGCCACACGAACGGCCCCGCCTCGCGCATCGCCTCGTGCGCCGGAAACGGATCGTCGAAGAACGACGCCGAGAACGGATCGATATCGAGCACGGGCACACCGGGAGGCGGCGCTGTGTCGTAGATGGCATAGGGTGACAACATCGGCTTATGCCCCCGTGCGGTGAAACGGCATGTCGCTGCCGTGATAATCCAGAAACAGCGTTGCGCCCTCCCCCGATCGTTCGAACCTGAAGATCTGTTCGCTGTCGCGCGGGGAAACGAAGCGATTGTCGCCAAGGTGGACGAGCGCGATCTCCTGCTTCTCGCCCGGCTGCCCGCCCCGGCTTGGAGTACCCGTCTCCAGCCACAGCTTATCGTCGTGCAGCGAAAAGCGCAGGCGGTCGATCCCGAGTCGGCGGTTACCGACAACATATTCCCCCGCAATCCACGATGCAGCGGCCATGTCGAGCGGCGTGTCGATCCGTTCAGATTCACCCTGGCCGAGGAAGATTCGCGCGATGCGGTTGGAAAGCGTCATCGCACCGAAATTCTCGCCCTGGCTGTTGGTGACGACCGCCACCGACAGCTTCTGATCGGGATAGTGCGCGAAATGTGCCGAGAAGCCGTAGATCGCGCCGGCGTGCGAAAACCTGCGAGCGCCGCCGAGGTTGCCTTCGACAAGACAGCCCTGCGTATAGCTGTTGCGCGAGCCGTCGCCGAGCGTGCCGTGCACAAGCAGGCGTTCGCGCACGCTTGGCGCCGTCTTCTTTCCGAACAGACCGTCGGCGAAGCGCAGGAGGTCGGGTGCGGTCGAAACGGCAGCGCCCGCCGAGAACGGCACCAGCCAGTCGTAGCGCGTGGCAGGCGTGAACGCGCCGTCCCGGCTCTGATAGCCGAGCGCGCGGTTCGCCTCTCCTTCCGGCGCTGCCGCGAAGTCGCTGCGTTTCATGCCGAACCGCGCGAATATTTTGCGCTTCACATAGGCGTCGTAGGGCGCGCCGCCCACCGCCTCGATGATGAGGCCGAGCAGGTAGGTGTTCGAATTCGAATAGCTAAACTTCTCGCCCGGCGCAAAGCGCAGCGGTTTTGCCGCGAAGAACGCCGTCATGTCGTCCCGCGAAAGCCCCGTCGGCTTGCGATAGGGGAAGTCCTTCATCTCGATATAATTCTCGATGCCCGAGGTGTGATCGAGGAGATGCCGGACCGCGACGTCGCGCGCCGGTGCGGCAAGGCCGGGAAGATAGCGGGCGGCGGGCGCCGACGTATCCACGCGGCCCGCGTCCGCAAGCTGCTGGACCGCAAGGCAGGTGATCGGCTTGGTGATCGAGCCGACCGGAAAGCGCGTGTCCGCGTTCACGGGGATCTTGCGGTCAACGTCGGCGAAGCCGAAGCCGTGCTGATAGACGACCTTGCCGCCGCGGGAGACGGCGACGGCAATCCCCGCGAAGGGCGCATCCTTCAGCGCCGCGCGTGCCGCGGCATCGGCAGCCTCCGCAGCAGTACGGGTTTCTGCGCGGACCTCCGCGGCGCCAACCAACACGAGGACAATCGACACGGTGCGAAGCATGGGCTGTTTCATGCCGAATTCCTTTTTCTGGGAAGCGGATGGCAATTAGCGTATAAGAAAACTATTCTTATACGCAATAGCATATGCACCAAACCACAAGGCTCCGCCGCGCGCCGGATGACACCGCTGACGCCTCACCGACAGATTCTGTTTGGGAACGCCATGTTTTCGTTTGTTGTTTGGAATTCACGCGGGCGTCTATCCGCAGCCGCATGAACAAAGTGCGTTCCCGGGTTTTCAGGCCGCTCATGGCGGGCGCCAGCTTTTCCGATCGGCTGGTGGCGTGCATCGGTGCGCTTGCGGGCATCGCGCTCACCGGGTTCGTCTGTTCGCATCTGCCGCTGGCGCCGCATCAGATTCCCGTCCTCGTGGCGCCGCTTGGCGCCTCCGCCGTGCTCGTATTCGCCGTGCCGGCCAGTCCCCTCGCGCAACCTTGGGCCGTGGTGGGCGGTAACACCATCTCCGCGCTCGTCGGCGTCGGCATCGCCGCGTCGATACCGAACGTCCCGCTCGCCGCTGGACTCGCGGTGGGCGGAGCGATCCTGGTGATGTCGCTGCTGCGCTGCCTGCATCCGCCGGGCGGCGCGGCCGCACTCACGGCGGTGATCGGCGGCGCGCAGATCACCGAGATGGGCTACGCGTTCGCATTCATGCCGGTCGCGCTCAACTCGCTGCTCCTGGTCGCGCTCGGCTGGGCGTTCCACCGCGTGTCGCGCCACTCTTATCCGCACCGAGCGGCAGATGCGCCCGCCGTTTCAACTCGCATTGAAATAGCCGACATCGACAAGGCGCTCGCCGAACTCGGGGAAACCTTCGACGTGAGCCGGGAGGATCTCGATAGCCTGATCCGCGCGGCGGAGCGCCATGCAGACGCCCGCCGCAGCATCGGCCACCGCGCCGGACGATCGCAGCCTGCTGCTAACGACCGCCTGGCACCGCCGGAGAAAGCCGCCTAGAGCGCAGCCGCGTCGCTCTCCAGAATCGGCAATTCCGTCGTCGATTTGATCTCCGACAGCGCCACCATCGAATGCACCTCCTGCACGCCGGGAAGCTGCGAGAGCTTTTCGAAAAAGAAGCGTTCGTAGGTTTCGATGTCGCGCGTCACGATGCGCAGCATGAAATCGACCGGGCCGAGCAGCACGAAGCAGTCGAGCACTTCGGGAAACTCGCGGATCGCGTCGGAGAATTCGTGAAGATTGGAGCGGCCGTGGCGGGTGAGCTTCACCTGCGCGAACACCTGCGTGTTGAGGCCCATCTTGCGCCGATCCAGCAGGCTCACCTGCCCCTTGATGTAGCCCGCTTCTTTCAATCGCTGGATGCGCCGCCAGCAGGGCGCCTGCGACAAGCCGACCTCTTCCGCGATCTCGGTCGTGGGGCGCGACGAATCCTTCTGGAGGAGGGCAAGGATCTTGCGTTCGAATGGGTCCAGCTCTTCAAGCATGTTCTATTCCAGAATTTCATCATTACAGAATAACTCATTCCCTATATCGCCGGATGACCACATACGAGCAATTTTTATCAGCCGGATGCGTGTTAGGCTTTTGCGCGAAGGGGAGGTCCGATGGTCCACCGGCCGCACGAAGACAGCGATTTTCAGGAAGATATCCACGTCGTCAGCAATGCGGACGGCGAGACAATCGGCGTCATCGCCATTCATTCGACCGCGCTCGGCCCGGCGGCGGGCGGCTGCCGCTTCTGGCACTATGACAGCCACGCCGACCTCACCGCCGACGCGATCCGTCTCGCGCGCGGCATGAGCTACAAGAACGCGGTCGCCGGCCTGCCGCTCGGCGGCGGCAAGGCCGTGCTGCAGCGCCCGGCCGGCAGCTTCGACCGCACCGCGCTGTTCCGCGCCTTCGGCAATGCCGTGGAGAGCCTGGGTGGCACCTATGTCACCGCCGAAGACGTTGGCACGACTGTTGCCGACATGGAGCGCGTTCGCGAGCGCACGCGCTTTGTCGCGGGCCTCCATGCCGAGCCGGGCAAGAGCGGCGGCGACCCCTCGCCGTGGACGGCGCGCGGCGTATTCGAATCGATGCGCGCGGCGGCGCGTTTCGCAATCGGCGGCGATCTCGAAGGCCTTACCGTCGCCGTGCAGGGCACCGGCAATGTCGGCGCGGCGCTGTGCCGGATGCTGCGTGCAGCGGGGGCACGGCTCGTCATCGCGGATATCGACCGCCGCCGCGTCGACGCGCTCGTGGCGGAACTCGGCGCACGCGCGGTCGGCGTTGATGAGATCGTTGCCGCGGATGCGGACATCTTCGCGCCCTGCGCGCTCGGCGGGGCGCTCAATGACCAGACGATTCCCACACTGAAGGCCCGTCTCGTCTGCGGCGCGGCGAACAACCAGCTCGCAACCGAAGCGGACGGCGAAACGCTGATGGCGCGAGGCATCGTCTATGCGCCGGATTACGTCGTGAACGCGGGCGGCATCATCAACGTCTCCGCCGAATATCTCGGCGAGGCGCCCGAAGAGGTCGAGCAGCGCGTCGGCGAGATCGCACCGCGCCTCACCCGCATCCTCGAAGCCGCCGCTGCAGGCAACACGCCGCCCCACATCGTCGCAGACGCGCTCGCACGCCGCATCATCGCGCGCGGCCACCGCGCCGCAGCCTGAAATCCAAGAGAACCACCATGCTGAAGAACAGTTCGCGCCTACACATTCCCGAGCCCGGCTGCCGCCCCGGCGAAACGCCGGACATGTCGCACATCACGGTGCCGCCCGCGGGCGAGGTCCGCCGCCCTGCCGAAGATGTCGACCCCGCCGAGATTCGCGATCTTGCCTGGGCGCTGATCCGTGTGCTGGACGATGGCGGCAATCCGGTCGGCGACTGGAACCCGGGGCTCTCCGCAGACGCGCTCGAAAAGGGCCTGCGCGCGATGATGCTGACCCGCGCTTACGATGCGCGCATGGTCCGCGTGCAGCGGCAGGGCAAGACCAGCTTCTACATGAAATCCACCGGCGAGGAGGCGGTCGCCGTCGCGGCGGCGCTCGCGCTCGAATACGGTGACATGTGTTTCCCGACCTATCGCCAGCAGGGCCTGCTCGTGGCGCGCGACTGGCCGCTCGTCGACATGATGAACCAGGTCTATTCGAACAGCCGCGACCGCCTGAAAGGCCGGCAGATGCCGGTGTTCTATTCGAGCCGCGAAGCGGGCTTCTTCTCGATCTCGGGCAACCTCGGGACGCAATATAGCCAGGCGGTGGGCTGGGCGATGGCGTCCGCCGCCGACAGCGACAGCCGCATTGCCGCCGCGTGGATCGGCGAGGGCGCGACGGCGGAGGGCGACTTCCACCATGCACTCACCTTCGCGAGCGTCTATCAAGCGCCCGTCGTCCTCAACATCGTCAACAACCAGTGGGCGATCTCGTCCTTCTCCGGCATCGCCGGCGGCGAGCGCACGACGTTCGCATCGCGCGGGCTCGGCTACGGCATCCCGTCGCTGCGTGTCGACGGCAACGATTTCCTCGCCGTCTACGCCGTCACGCGCTGGGCGGCGAACCGGGCGCGCAGCGGCCTCGGCCCCACGGTGATCGAACTCTTCACCTACCGCGCTGAGGGCCACTCCACCTCCGACGATCCGAGCAAATACCGCCCCGGAACGGAAGCCGCCGTGTGGCCGCTCGGCGATCCGATCGAACGGCTCAAAGCCCACATGATCGGTGCCGGGCTTTGGAGCGAAGATCAGCACGCGGCACTTGAAAGGGAACTGGAAGAGGTGGTTCGCGCCGCGGGTAAGGAATCCGAAAGCTACGGTACTTTGAAAGAAGGCGCGCGCATCCCGGCCTCGACGATGTTCGACGACGTCTACAAGGAAATGCCGCCGCATCTTGTCGAGCAGCGCAAGCAGGCGGGGCTATAAAGCCGTGGCAACGATGAACATGATCGAGGCGCTGAACAGCGCGATGGATGTGGCGCTGACGCGCGATCCCGCCGTTACCATCTTCGGGCAGGACGTCGGCTATTTCGGCGGCGTGTTCCGCGCGACCGACGGCCTTCAAAGGAAGCATGGACTTACCCGCGTGTTCGATGCGCCGATCTCCGAAGGCGGCATCGTTGCCGTTGCAGTCGGCATGGGCGCCTACGGCAAGCGGCCGGTCGTCGAGATTCAATTCGCGGATTACATCTATCCGGCGACCGACCAGCTCATCTCCGAAGCCGCGCGAATGCGCTATCGCACGGGGGGAGAATGGTGGTCTCCGATCACCGTGCGCAGCCCCTATGGCGGCGGCATCTACGGCGGCCAGACGCACAGCCAGAGCCCCGAGGGCATCTTCACCCATGTCGCCGGATTGAAGACGGTGATCCCGTCCAACCCCTACGACGCCAAGGGGCTCTTGATCGCCGCGATCGAGGATGACGACCCCGTGCTCTTCTTCGAGCCCAAGCGCCTCTACAACGGCCCCTTCGATGGGCATCACGACAAGCCCGTGGAACCGTGGTCGAAGCACCCGGCGAGCGAGGTGCCGGAAGGGCACTATGTCGTGCCGCTCGGCAAGGCGAACATCGTGCGCGCCGGGAATGCCGTCACCGTGCTCGCCTACGGCACGATGGTTCATGTCGCACTCGCGGCCGCACAGGAAACCGGCATCGATGCGGAGGTCATCGACCTGCGCACGCTGATGCCGCTCGACCTTGAAACCATCACCCGATCGGTGAGCCGTACCGGCCGCTGCGTCGTCGTCCACGAAGCGACGCGCACCTGCGGTTTCGGCGCCGAACTTGCCGCGCTCGTGCAGGAACATTGCTTCTTCGATCTCGAAGCTCCGATCGAGCGCGTGACCGGTTGGGATACCCCCTACCCGCACGCCTTCGAATGGGAATATTTCCCCGGCCCGAAACGCGTCGGCGAAGCGCTGCGCCGCACGGTGGAGGCGTAAGGGCATGGCGAACTACGTCTTCAAGCTTCCCGACATCGGCGAGGGCATCGCCGAGGCCGAACTCGTCCAGTGGTACGTGAAGCCCGGCGACAGCGTTGCCGAAGATCAACCGCTCGCCGACGTGATGACCGACAAGGCGACCGTGGAACTCACCTCGCCTGTCTCCGGCACGATCGTCGCCATCCACGGCGAGGTCGGGCAGCTTCGCCAGATCGGCTCGGCGCTCGTCGAATTCGCGCTGGAAGGTGAAGCGCCCGCCGAACCCGAGGCGGAAAGCACGCCTGAACCTTCCCGCGCCGAACCACTGCCTGCAACCGAACCCTCAGCCACCCGCCCGAAGGCTTCGCCGCTGGTGCGCCGCCTCGCGAAGCAGGCCGGTGTGCGATTGGAAGAGGTACAAGGTTCCGGCCCCTACGGTCGCATTCGCCGCCCCGATTTCGAAGCGCATCTCGCCGCCTCTCAGCAACCGGCCACGCGCGCGACGGACGAATTCACCGAGGTGAAGCTTGTCGGCCTGCGCCGCAAGATCGCCGAGAAGATGGAAATCTCCGCGCGGCAGATTCCGCATTTCGCCTATGTGGAAGAGGTCGATCTCACCGCGCTGGAGGCGGCGCGCGCCGAACTCAATGCCCGCTACGGCGAACGCCCGAAGCTGACGCTGCTGCCGTTCTTCATCCAGGCACTCGTCCGCGTGCTGCCGCAGTTCCCGCAGATCAACGCGACCTACGACGACGAGGCCGGCATCGTCCGCCGCTACACGCCTGTCCATGCGGGCATCGCGACACAGACCGACAATGGCCTCATCGTGCCGGTCGTGCGCAATGCGCAAACCCTCGGCCTCTGGGATCTCGCCGCCGAGATCGCCCGCCTTGCCGCCGCCGCGCGCGACGGCACGGCGAAGCGCGATGAGCTCTCGGGTTCGACGATCACGATCACCAGCCTCGGCACGCTCGGCGGTATCGCGACGACGCCGGTCATCAACCATCCGGAGGTCGCGATCATCGGCCCCAACCGCATCGTCGAGCGCCCGGTGGTGCGCGGCAGCGCGATCGAGATCCGCAAGATGATGAACATCTCGTCGTCGTTCGACCATCGCGTGGTGGACGGCTACGACGCCGCCCGCTTCATCGGCGAGGTGAAGGCGCTTCTGGAATCCCCGACGCTGCTCCTCGCGCGCTGAACCTACTGTGCCCGGCGCGCCGTCAGGATGCGCACGGGGCTGGCGATCATTTGCCCCTTCATCACGCCTACGCCCAGCGTCGGCGAGGTCGGCGCGTTCATGATCTTGCGCACCGTCTCGATGCCCTCGACGACATGGCCAAACACGGCGAAGCCGAGATTGTCGCCGGGCTTCGAGGGATCGGCATTCAGCGAATCCAGCGCGCCGACGGTGATGAAGAAATCGCCGTCCGCGCTTCCCGGCGCGCCGCGCGCCATCGAGATCGCGCCGTCGGTGTGCGAAAGCCCGGTCTTCGTCGTCGGTTCGTGCGCGATCTTGGGCAGCACCTTCTTGGGGTTGCCCTGCGTGCCGCCCTGGATGAGCCCGTAGCTGCCATCGTCGGTGAGCTTCATGGCGCGGTAGAACACCGTGCCGTCCATTCGCTTCTGGTCGACGTAGCGCAGGAAGTTCGCTGTCGTCAGCGGCGCCCGCTCCTTCTCCAGCGCCAGCACGATCGGACCCTCGCTGGTCGTGATCGCGACGCGCACGGTCTCGTAGACCTTCTCCGGCACAGGCGGCGGCGCGGGCGGCGCTTCGGCGGGCGTTGCCAGGGTCTGGGGCTCAGTCTGCGGCTCGGTTTGCGCGAGCGACGGCATGGCGGCGGCAACGGCGAGCAGCACGGTGCAAAGGGCGGTCAGGCGAATCATGCCGGCAAGGTTAGTGCGGCTTGCCCTTCGGCGGAATCGCAAATCCGCCTCCCTCAGCCGACGAACGCACGTTCGATCACATAATGGCCCGGCTCCGCGTTCGATCCTTCCGCAAAACCGCAAGATTCGAACCGCGCAGCGAGCGACCGGATCATCGTCATGCTGCCGCACATCATCACGCGGTCGATTTCAGGGTCAAACGCCTTGGGCCCGGTGAGCGGCGGGCCGAACAGCGTGCCATCCTCGATCAGCGCGTCGATGCGTCCGGTGGTGCGGAACGGCTCGCGCGTCACGGTCGGCAGATAGGAAAGCTGCAGCAGCGCCTGATCCTGCACCAGCGGATCACCCGCGAGATGGCCTTCGAGCTCGGCACGGTAAGCAAGATCGCTGACCTGCCGCACCGAATGGACGAGCACGATCTGGTTGAACCGCTCGTAAATTTCGGGATCGCGCACGAGGCTCATGAAGGGCGCGAGGCCCGTGCCGGTCGAGAGCAGGAACAGCCGCCGTCCCGGCAGCAGCGCGTCGGCCACCAGCGTGCCGGTGGGCTTCCGGCCGAGAAAGAGCTGGTCGCCGGGCTTGATGCGCTGGAGCTGCGAGGTGAGCGGCCCATCCGGCACCTTGATCGACAGGAATTCCAGTTCCTCCGCCCATGCGGGGCTCGCGATCGAATAGGCGCGCAGCAGCGGCCGCCGCTCGCCGGGCAGGCCGATCATCACGAACTCCCCCGAACGGAACCGGAAGCTCGAAGGGCGCGTGATCGTGAAGCTGAACAGATGCGCGTTCCAGTGCCGCACGGCGCGCACGGTTTCCACGGTCAGCGCATCGGACGGCGCGAGGATACGGGCTGCCGCGGCGCGGTCACTCATGGGTCGTCTTTCGTCTCAAGCTGGCGAATCGCGTACCCTTCTACGCTATTGAGAATGATTTGCAAATAATCATCCTCCATCGATTCTGGCGAGACAGAACGTCGCGGAACATCGCGTCGCATTGCGGCGGTCGCAGCGGACGCCGAAATGTGTTAGCCAGGTCAAACAGATAGGCTGACGGCAAGGAGTCGCCGCTGTGTTCGAATCGCTCTTCGGTTCCGTGGATGCCGTGCTGCTGGCGCGCATCCAATTCGCGTTCACGGTCAGCTTCCACTTCATCTTCCCCGCGTTCTCGATCGGACTGGCGAGCTACCTCGCTGTGCTCGAAGGTCTGTGGCTGAAGACGGGGCAGAGCCATTATCTCGATCTTTTCCGCTACTGGCTGAAGATCTTCGCGGTCACCTTCGCGATGGGCGTCGTCTCGGGCATCGTCATGTCCTACCAGTTCGGCACGAACTGGTCGGTGTTCTCCGACAAGGCTGGGTCCGTCATCGGGCCGCTGATGGCCTATGAAGTGCTCACCGCCTTCTTCCTCGAAGCAGGCTTCCTCGGCGTCATGCTGTTCGGCATGAACAAGGTGGGGCCAAGGCTCCACTTCACTGCGACGCTGATGGTCGCGATCGGCACCTTCATCTCGGCCTTCTGGATTCTCAGCGCCAATTCGTGGATGCAGACGCCCACGGGGCATATCATCGGCGAAAACGGCCAGTTCCTGCCCGGCGAGAGCTGGTGGGCGATCATCTTCAACCCCAGCTTCCCCTACCGCCTCGTCCACACCGTGATCGCCGCCTATCTCACCACGGCGTTCGTCGTCGGTGCTGTCGGTGCATGGCATTTGCTCAAGGACCGCGCGAACCCGCACGCACGCATCATGTTCTCGATGGCGATGTGGATGGCCGCGCTCGTCGCGCCCGTCCAGATCTTCGCGGGCGACATGCACGGGCTCAACACGCTCGAGCATCAGCCGGTGAAGGTGATGGCGATGGAGGGCCACTATCAGAGCCATCCGGAGGGCGCGCCCTTCTATCTTTTCGGTATCCCGAACAGCAAAGAGCAGCGCATCGACTACGCGATCGCGATCCCGAAGGCCTCGTCGCTGATCCTGAAGCACGATCCGAACGCACCGCTTGCCGGACTCGATACCGTGCCCCGCGACGAGCAGCCGCCTGTCGGCATCGTGTTCTGGTCGTTCCGCATCATGGTCGGCATCGGAATGCTGATGCTGGGGATCGGCATGTGGAGCCTCCTCGCGCGCGTGAAGAGCCGCCTCTACGACTGGCCGCTGCTGCACCGCGCGGCGATGGTGATGGGGCCGTCGGGGTTCGTCGCCGTCATCGCGGGCTGGGTGACGACGGAGGTCGGTCGGCAACCCTATACGGTCTACGGCCTGCTGCGGACCGCAGACAGCGCCTCACCACTCGCCGCGCCCGCCGTGGGCGCTTCGCTCGTCGCCTTCGTGGTCATCTACTTCGCGGTGTTCGGCGCGGGCACGTGGTACATCCTGAAGCTGATGTCGCACCGGCCGAAATCCGGCGAGGCAGGCGTCGAGACCGAACCCGGCCCGACCCGAACGGCAGGCATCACGCCAGCATCCGCGCTGGAGGGCGGGCAATGAGCGTCAACATCGATCTCACCACCGTATGGGCGTTCATCATCGCCTTCGGTATCTTCGCCTATGTGGTGATGGACGGGTTCGATCTCGGCATCGGTATCCTCTTCCCCGTGTTCAAAGGCGAGGAACGCGACCAGGCTATGAACGCCATCGCGCCGGTGTGGGACGGCAACGAGACGTGGCTCGTGCTCGGCGGCGGCGGGCTGTTCGCCGCCTTCCCGCTCGCCTACGCGATCATCCTGCCCGCCACCTATCCGCTCATCATCGCCATGCTGCTCGGCCTCGTGTTCCGGGGCGTCGCCTTCGAGTTCCGCTGGCGCGACCCCGGCCACCGCGCCTTCTGGGACATGGCGTTCACCGGCGGCTCGATCGTCGCGGCCTTCGCGCAGGGCATGATCCTCGGCGCCATCCTGCAGGGTATCGATGTCGATGGCCGCGCCTACGCGGGCGGCTGGCTCGATTGGCTCAGCCCCTATAGCCTGCTCACCGGCGCGGGCGTCGTCGCGGGCTATGCGCTGCTCGGCGCGACATGGCTGATCGTGAAGGTGGAAGGCGGCGCGCTCGATCATGCCTACCGCCTCGCAGGCCGCGCCGCGATCGCGACGCTGGCGCTGATGATCGCGGTCAGCCTTGCAACGCCCTTCCTCGAACACCGCTACTGGCAGCGCTGGTTCGACATGCCGAACATGCTCTTCACCAGCCAGGTGCCGCTGCTCGTGGCGATCGTCACCTATTTCCTGTTCCGCACGCTCAAGAAGCGCGCCACGTGGTCGCCCTTCCTGCTCGCGCTCGGCCTGTTCCTGCTCGGCACGATCGGCCTCGGCATCAGCATGTTCCCCTATGTGGTGCCGGACAGCGTCACGATCTGGGACGCCGCCGCGCCGGAGCGCAGCCAAGTGTTCATGCTCGTGGGCGTCGTCCTCGTCATGCCGCTCATCCTCGCCTACACCGCGTGGGCTTACTGGGTGTTCCGCGGCAAGGTCGGCAGCCATGGCTACCACTGAAACAGATGCGCCGCTCTGGAAGCGCCTTCTCTGGATGGCGGCGATCTGGGCGGCGAGTGTCGCCGTGCTCGGCGTCGTCGCGATGCTGCTGAAAGCCTGGCTGCGCTGAGCCTTCAGGCGGGATCGTCGACGCCCAGATGTCGGCCGGTCGCCCGCTTGTGCGCCCTCAGGATCGTCACAACATCCGCCTCGCGGTCGAACTGCATCCCGAACCGGCCGTGCTCCGCCCAGCGCACGACGCCGGCGAGCGGCGCGTTGCCCGGCAGATCCACCACCACGCGCGCGCCGATTTCGGGATAATAAGGACTGCGCAGCCGCATCCCGCGCGCGGAAATCTCCACCACGGTCGCCGGTCCCGCCCACCCCCGCGTCCGCATCCGCGCCGACCAGAACAGCGCCAGCGACCGCGTGGCACCGCGCCGCTCCGGCCCGCCCGCGAGGGCTTTGCCGCCATCGCCGCGCCACGTGGGAAGTACGCCCTGCAACCTTGCAAAAAACTGGATCATCTGAGCCGCCCCTTGTCGAAGCCCGTGATCCCCCGCAGCGCCGGTGTGCCCGCAAAAGTGTAAACAAAACCTTAAAATGCACTCGTGGAAGTTGATTTTGCTGCCAATGTTGCAATTCCTGCAACGATCGATGCAGACTTTGCGGTGGTCAGCGGCCCTTCGCAGGTGCAACAAAGGGCCCGCCAGAAATGGCGATCCTCCCCAAGGATTTACTATTAGGGCCGGCCTTCGGGTCGGCCCTTTTCTTTATTCAGGCGGTTGCGGGAATTTCAGGCGGTGGCAGAAAGCGCGCCGACCTCAGGCCGCACTGCGGATTCGGCCTGAAGCCAGTCGCGGAAGCGCCGCAGCGCAACGTCGGAGGCGCCAGGCTTCCGAGAAACCCACCAATAGCTGTAGGGCGTCGCAACGCTTTCGCCGAACGGCCGCTCGAGCCGGGCGTCGCCTTCGTAGAAACGCACCGAATCCTCCAGCGTCAGCGCAATGCCGAGCCCGGCCTCCGCCGCTGCGATCAGCATCGGGCCACTGTCGTACTGTTCGGTGCGCGCCATCGCGCGCTCGTCGAGCCCCATCGCCTGCAGCCACAGCGGCAGGACCTTCGAAAGCCCGCCGTGCAGCAGCAGCGTGTGTTCGCGCAGTGCCTCGCGCACCGGCGTTCCCGGTGCCACAAGGCCCGGCGCGCAGACCGCGAACCCTGCCTGCGGTTTCAGCTCGCAGGAATCGACGCCCTCGGGCACGGTTTCCGCAAACACGATGATGGCATCAAGGCTGGCACCCAGCTTCTCGAACGGCGCGCCCGACGAATCGAAACGCAGCGTGATATCGGGATAACGCGCGCGGAAACGCACGAGGCGCGGCAGCAGCCACGCGCTCGCATAGGAGGGCGGCACGCCGATCGCGAGGCTGCGTTCGCCGCCTGAACGCACCTCGCCCAGGATCCGGCCGATCGCATCGAAATGCGGCGCGATCTGCGTGAACAGCCGCGCGCCTTCGGGTGTCGGCTTCAGCTCGTGGTGCCGCCGTTCGAACAGCGGCCGCCCGACGTGCGCCTCCAGCGACTGGAGCCGCCGGCTCAGCGCCGAAACGGAAAGGTTCAGTTCGTTTGAGGCCGCGCGCAGGGTGCCGCCGCGGTAGGCCGCGACGAACGCTTCAAGTGAACCCATCGGCGGCAGGCGGCGCATGTTACGCCGCCGTGACCGGTCCGGCGAGGCACCGGATACGCATCATGGCCTCTCTGGCTTCCACCCGCTCCGCACCTTTGCGAGCGGCGATTGCAGGCACATTGTTGCAACGCAGCATAATTTTGGCAAGAGTTGAAACCTCGTTCGGAATTTTTCCTGATCGGGCATCAAGATATTCCATAGGCTTACGCACATCGTTGCAAAACCGGAAACCCACGTTGCCAAGGTCGCGATGGTCGCAGGGGGGCCATTTCATATGCTGCGTCGCACAAACGAACGGTTCCGATCGTTTGCTGAGCAGGGAGACCCATCATGAAGATCATTCTCGGTCTGGCCGCGGCGAGCTTGATCGCCGGCGTGTCCGCGCCGGCCGCCGCCGCACCGTACAGCTATTATCACTCGCGCATCGATTTCACCCACGCCTCCACGGGCTACGAGGTGTCCGGTCGCCGCACCGCGAGCGGCGTGCTCCACCTCAAGGGCGAGAACCCCGACACCGGCAAGACGTTCGCGCTTCGCGTTTCGCGCAAGGGCCACATCACCGGCACGTGGGAAGGCGCCGCGGTCGACCGCTGGGTCGGCGGCGAGGATGCTCCGCAGCTGCTCGCGCAGCGCGATTTCAACTAACGCTCCACATCTCGATGAAAGGGCCTTGCCGGCACTCCCGGCAAGGCCCTTTCGCGTTTCCGGACATCGCGCGGCGTTGACCTTTGCCGCCGGCTTGTGGCAAGCGGGCGCAGCCTCGGGGCGCGGGTGTAGCTCAATGGTAGAGCAGAAGCCTTCCAAGCTTACGACGAGGGTTCGATTCCCTTCACCCGCTCCAGCACGACATCACACAGCCGCTGCTAAGCGATCCGCCTCTCCGATGGCGTGAGCGTCCTCTCCCCTTCCGTCAGCGGGTAGAGTTCGTCGTTCTCGCGGCGAATGCGCAGGTCGAGCGCTTCGATGAGTGCCCACGTCGCGGTCTGGAAGGCTTCCCATTCATTCGTGATGCGGTCTTCGCTCCATTCGAGCATGTAAGCGTTGAAGGCCGCGGCGAGGCCGCCCATCTCGCGCTGGAAGTTGAGCGCCATCGTCGAAGCGCGCGGCGAACCATCGCGAATGAGCGCTGGGTAAAGCCATTTGTCCTCGATCGCGAGGTGCGCGATCAGCACGCGCGCGAGCCGCCAGCGGCTTTTCGCAACCTCCAGACGATCGCGCGTGATGATGGCATTGATCAGCGCCTCGGACGTTTCCCCGATCTCGTCGTGCTGCTTGCGGAGTGTCTGAGTATCCATGCGCCTGCCCTTTTCGCAGCGCAGCATCGGCGAGACACGTTGCGATCCGCTTAATGCGTTCGTTCAGGCTGGCCGCGCGCGCGGCAGCACGACGGGAAGGTAGAGCGACAAATAAGCGCAGGTAGCGCGGCCGGCCTCGTCGGTGAACGCCTCGGTGATGCGGCCGTGCCGGATCACCGAAAGCCCGAAGAACAGGTCAGCGATCTCGATCGCCCGGAAGAAGATTTCCGGTGTGTCGGCAAGCTCGGGAAGCTCGAAATTCCGGGAAATCTGGTCCTTCAACTGTCCGGCGATGGCAAAGTCGTTCTGCCTGTCCTTCAGCTTGATCGCCGAGGGGGTCTTGGGGCCGATCAGCAGTTGCATGGCATCGCGGTTCGCATTGAAGAACGCCGCGCCACGCCCGACGAAGCGGGTGACCGCCTGCCGCCAGTCTGCGCAGTCCGCCATCGAAAGGCCGTCGAGATCCTTCAGGATTTCGGTTTCCATGTCGCTCGCGGCGGCCTCGAAGACTTCGAGCACGTGGGAGAAGAAATGGTACGCGGAGCTTTTGGGAATTCCGGCCGCGTCCGCCACGTCCGTCAGCGAGATCTCGTCGATCTCCCGTTCACGCAGCAGCTTGCGGCTCGCCTCGACCAGGATCGCCCGGCGCGTGCGTCCCCGCTCCTGTGTCCGTCTCGCCGATCCGCCCACACGCCGCCTGTCTGTCCGAATTGTCCCTGCCTTGGCCTTGCGTTCACTCATTGATCATGCACGTCAAGTCAATTCGAATTTAATCCGGTTACAATTCCAACATTGACCCCTTTTCGCCCCCAAGAGGGCGCGCTTCCCAACTTTACAAATCGAATTGATTCGAAATATAGTGCCCGAAACGACGCGAATTGCGTTTCAGGGAGGGGAAAACCACATGCGCAGCAATCCGTTCATCCGTCCGTCGCTGAGGCTCGTCCTGCTTGCGGGCGCCGCGTTCGCGCCTGCCGTGGCCGCAGCGCAGGAAGCCGTCGTCATTGACGACGCGATCGTCGTCACCGCACAGAAGCGCGAGCAGAATCTTCAGGACATCGGCCTCTCGGTTTCCGCGATCGGCGGCGCCGCGCTCGATTCGATGGGCCGGCAGGACGTGACAGCGCTCGCCGGGCAGGTGCCGAGCCTTCAGGTCGCGCAATACAGCCCCACGATCACGGTGTTCAACATCCGCGGCGTCTCGCAGAACGACTTCGCCGATTCGCAGGAAGCGCCGATCGCCTTCTACAACGACGAGGTTTACGTGAGCGCGCTCGGCGCGATCAGCGGCCAGATGTTCGATCTGGAGCGCGTCGAGATTCTGCGCGGCCCGCAGGGCACGCTCTTCGGCCGCAACGCCACCGGCGGCCTCGTGCAGGCGATCACCAAGCGGCCGACAAACACGTTCGAGGGCTTCGGCACGCTCACCGTCGGCAGCTACGGGCAGATCGCGACCGAAGGCGCAATCAGCGGCCCGCTTTCCGACACTGTCCGCGCGCGCCTCTCGCTCACCACCAACCATCACGGCGGCTACATCGAAAACCGCATCGGCAAGGATCTCGGCAACTCCCGCTTCTTCGGCGGACGCTTGCAGGTAGAAGCCGATGTCGGCCCGAACGGCACGCTGCTCGTGAAGCTGCAGGGCCTGCGCAACAAGGACGAGACGAGCGGCGGCCTCTACACGCACGTGGCGGCGGGCTTCAATGAAGACGGCCTCGGCTATGCGCTCGGCCCGAACGAGGATTTCTGGGAAACTTGCGGCGGCTGCGATGCGTTCGGCTACCGCGATTCCGACGATGACCCCTTTACCGGCGAATTCGATTACGGGGGTTATTTCGACCGCAAGTTCTGGAGCGCCACCGTTCGCTACGAGCATGATTTCGGCGGCATGCAGCTCACTTCCATCACCGATTATCAGGATCTGAAGAAGCGCTACGCGGAAGACAGCGACATGTCGCCGCTGCCGATCTTCCATTATGATACGGCGCAGGATCTCTATCAGCTTTCGCAGGAGCTGCGCCTTGCGGGCGAAAGCGATCGTCTGACGTGGCTCGGCGGCATCTACGGCCTCAAGATCAAGACCAAAAACGCCTACCAGATCGATGGCAGCGCGATCCTCGGCTTCATCGAGAATTACGGCGGCACGCAGAAGACCGATTCCATCGCGGTGTTCGGCCAGGCCGAATACAAGGCGAGCGACCAGTTCAGCCTCATCATCGGCGGCCGCTACAGCTGGGACTGGAAGAAGTACGATTACGCGCACGCTGAAAACGGCGTCACCGATTTCATCTTCAACCCCTCCACGAACCCCGATCTCGCGAAGCAGACGTTCAAGAACTGGTCAGGCAAGATCGAGCTCGATTACCGCCCCACAGACGATGTGCTTCTTTACGCCAGCGCCAATCGCGGCACGAAGAGCGGCGGTTTCGGCATTCAGGCGTTCGCGCCGATCGATCCCACCACGCTGCCTTATGATCAGGAAGTGCTCACGAACTACGAGGGTGGCTTCAAGGCGACGTTCGCAGACCGCATGGTCACGCTGAACGGCTCCGTTTTCCACTATGATTACAAGGACTATCAGGCCTTCTCGCTCGATGGCCTGTCGCAGTTCGTCACCAATCGCCCCGCGAAGGTCACCGGCTTCGAAGGCGAGCTGATCCTCCGCCCGGCAAGCGGCCTGATGCTGTCGGCGTTCCTCACGCACCTCGATACGAAGGTGAAGGGCATCACGCTCCCCGCCGGCCGCGTCGCCGATCGCAAGATGCCGCAGGCACCCGAATGGAGCATCGGCGGTACGCTGCGCTACACGGTTCCCGTCGGCCCCGGCTCGGTCGCGTTTCAGACGGACTGGAAATACGACAGCAAGCAGTATTTCTCGACCTTCAACGCCCCCATCGATCTTGGTGCCTCGCACCTTGTCGGCAATGTCCGTGTGTCCTTCACAACGGATGACGACCGCTGGGTGATCGCTGCGTTCGCCAACAACGTGACGGACAAGGAATACCGCATCTACAATCTCGATCTCGGATCGGTGCTCGGCCTTTCGAACCAGACCTACGCGCGTCCGCGCTGGATCGGCGGCAGCGTCACCTACAATTTCTAGTATCATCCGGGAGGGACACGGGTTTGATGCGTTCAAGGATAAGACTGGCAAGGATAGGGCTGGCCGTGATCGCAGCGCTTGTATCGGTGCCCGCACACGCCGCCGGCGACGCCGCGGCGGGTGCGGCGGTGTTCAAGCGCTGTGCGATGTGCCATTCGGTGGAGGCCGGCAAGAAGACGGCGATGGGCCCGAACCTGTTCGGCGTCGCCGGGCGCAAGGCCGGTCTCGGCGAATTCAATTATTCGCCAGCCCTGAAAGGTTCGGGCATCGTCTGGACGTCCGACAAGCTCGATGCCTTTCTTCTGAAGCCCGCCGCCACCATCAAGGGCACGCGCATGGCCTTCGCGGGCCTGCCGAAGCCGGAGGATCGCGCCAATGTCATCGCCTATCTCGCCACGCGGAAATAGCCTGACCCGCCGGAGGACCGATATGAAAACACTCACTGCCTTCACCGCGCTCTGCCTCGCCACCGTTGCTGCGCCTGCAACCGCGCAGCTTCAGCCTGAAGAACTGACGCAGGAAACGCTTGCCGAGGTGATGCAGCCGCACTGGGTGTGGGTGAACGATGTTTCGTTCGACCGTATGCTCGACGGCCGCGCGTATCTGCTCGATGCCGACAGCGGCCAGATGCTCGGCATGATCAGCGGCGGCTACGGCCACGGCTCGCTCCTTCTTGCCGAAGACGGCAAGACGTTCGGCGTGCCCTCGATCCATCTCTCGCGCGGCGTACGCGGCGAGCGCACCGATGTCGTGACCTTCTACAAGACCGCTGATCTCAAGGCCGGAACGGAAGCGATCATTCCGCCGAAGCGTTTCAGCGGTATGCCGTTCATCTCGTCGGCGCCGGTGATGCCGGGCGGTCGTTTCGCGGTGCTTTACAATTTCACGCCCGAGCAGTCCGTCACCGTCGTCGACATGCAGGCGCAAAAGACCGTGGGCGAGTTCGTGACGTCGGGCTGCGGCCTCGTCTTCCCGACCGGGCCGTCGAAGTTCTTCCTGATCTGCGGCGACGGCGCGCTGCAACCCGCGACGCTCGACGCCGAAGGCAAGGTCACGCTCGGCAAGACCTCGAAGAAACTCTTCGCGGACGACGATCCCGTTACCGAGAAGGGTGTGTGGACCGGCAAGCAGTGGTTGTTCTTCACGCCCTCCGGCAAGGTGCACGTGATCGATCATGCGAAGGACGTGCCCAGCCTCGCGAAGACGTGGTCGCTCATCACGGCCGCCGATGCCGGCTGGCGTCCGGGCGCGCTGCAAACCGCCTCCTACCACCGCGCCACAGGGCGTCTCTACGTGCTGATGCACGAAGGCGGGCCCAACACGCACAAGGATCCCGGCACCGAGATCTGGGTCTATGACGCCGCGAAGCAGGCACGCATCCAGCGCATCTCGCTTGACGGCATGGCGCTCTCCGTCGCTGTCAGTCAGGACGCGAAGCCGCTCCTCTACACCGCCATGCCCGGCGAGACCGATTTCAAGGTCCGCGATGCGATGACCGGCGAACTCATCCGCAAGATCGAAGGGCTCGGCGGCTTCATGACGGTGATCCAGCCCTCGCCGGTGACCGGCCAATGACAGGGCCAGTGACGGGAATCGACATCCTCCCTGTTCTGGTGGCGAACGTGCTGCTCGGCAGCCTGTTCCTGCTCTCGGGCGGCGGCAAGCTCAGGGACTTCGCGGGCTTTGTTGGAACGCTCGGCAACTATCGGCTTCTGCCGGCGGCGCTTGTCCGCCCGGCGGGTGCGATGATCGTCCTCGCCGAACTCGCCCTCGGCGCAGCGGCGATCATCGCTGTTCCTCTCGGCAGCCAGATCGCGATGCTCGGCATCGCCGCGCTGCTCCTCGCCTATGCCGCCGCGATGGGCATCAACATCGCGCGCGGCCGCGACCACATCGATTGCGGCTGCCTGGGCTTCGGCGCGGCGCAGGCAACGCTCGGCTGGGAGCTGGTGCTGCGTAACGTCGCGCTCGCGACATTCGCGTTCGCCGTGTTCGCACTTCCCCTCAGCGCCCGCCCGCTCGGCGCGATCGATTGGATTTCGGGCATTGGCGCGATCGCGGTGTTCGCGCTGCTCTATCTCGGGTTCGGACAGTTCAGCGCAAGTGGCCTGCGCGGAAAGGCGGTGGTGAGATGAACGAGGTTTTTCTGGCGGCGTTCGCGCTGCAATGGGTGGCGATCGTCGGCCTCGCGCTGATGATGGTCGGTCTCCTGCGGCAGGTCGGCCTGCTCCACGAACGGCTCGGCCCGGTCGGCGCGCTGACGCTCTCGGGCGGTGCGAAGGTTGG
Source organism: Sphingosinicella sp. (assembly GCA_016793845.1). GTDB lineage: Bacteria > Pseudomonadota > Alphaproteobacteria > Sphingomonadales > Sphingomonadaceae > Sphingosinicella > Sphingosinicella xenopeptidilytica. The sequence goes on along the minus strand of JAEULI010000008.1, from coordinate 8,221 downwards.
GGAGACGGCGCCCATGTTCGAGCTACCCAGCCTCACCGGCGACGCGGTACGCATCGGCGGCATCGCGGCCGACAGCCGCTCGACGCTCGTGTTCTTCCTCTCGCCCACCTGCCCGGTGTGCAAATCGATGCTGCCGGTGCTGCTGTCGGTGGCGAAGGAGAACGTCGCCACCACGCGTCTCGTCTTCGCCAGCGACGGCGATGAAGCCGCGCAGATGAAGATGATCGTGCAGCAGAAGCTCGGCGATCATCCCTTCGTGCTCTCCACCGATCTCGGGCGCGCGCACGGCGTCGGGAAACTGCCCTACGCAGTGCTGCTCGGCGCGGACGGCCGCGTCGCCTCGAAGGGCCTCGTCAACAACCGCGAGCATGTCGAAAGTCTGTTCGAAGCTGAACGGACGGGCATCGCCTCGATCCAGGACTACATGGCGCGCCGCGAGGCGAGCGCCGCAACCACAGGAGCTGCTCAATGACCAACAGGCTCGACAGGATCATGGAGCGGCTGAGCCGCACGGCCGCGCGCGGCATGTCGCGCCGCAGCTTCTTCGGGCGCGCCAGCGCCTTCGGTATCACCGCCGCATCGATGCCGCTGCTTCCCGTCTCGCGCGCGAACGCGGCGCAGCAGCCGGGCGAGAGCGGCGATCCGCAGTCGTGCGATTACTGGCGCTACTGCGCGATCGACGGCTTCCTCTGCTCCTGCTGCGGCGGCAGCACCTCGTCGTGCCCGCCGGGCACGGAGCCCTCGCCGATCACGTGGGTCGGCACCTGCCGCAATCCCGTGGACAACAAAGACTATGTGATCTCCTACAACGACTGCTGCGGCAAATCCGCGTGCGGCCGCTGCATGTGCAACCGCAACGAAGGCGACACGCCCGTCCACCAACCCGCCGGTTCGAACGACATCAACTGGTGCCTCGGCACCGAGGTCGGCGTCGTCTACAATTGCTCGACCGCGGTCGTACTCGGCGCCGCCGACTAGGGATGCGCCTGGTTGTTCTTCCTGTCCTGCTGTGCGCCGCCGCCGTAGCGGCGCACGCGGGCGGCATTGCGCCCGACCTCACGCGCAACGGCCGCTCGCCGCACGTCAATTACATGACCGAATGTCAGGGCTGTCATCTGCCCGACGGCAGCGGCCAGAAGGGCAGCGTGCCGTCGATGAAGGCCGAGCTTCACCGTTTCCTGAAGGTGGAGGGCGGCCGCGAATTCCTCGTGCAGGTTCCAGGTTCGGCGAATTCGAAGCTCAGCGATGCCGATCTCGCCGCCCTGCTCAACTGGCTGCTCCCCAAGATGGGCGGCATCGCGGCGGACGGATTCAAACCCTACACGCCGGAGGAGATCGCAACGTATCGGTCGCAGCGCCTCGTCGATGTCACCGGCACGCGCGCGGCGCTCGTCGCGAAGTTCGATCAGCCGGAAACGTCGAGCGTCAACTGATAGAGCGCCGCACAATCGGCGCCGCATCCGCTGGCGCCGGTCCGCGCCTCGATCCGCTGCACCGCCGCTTTCGCCTCTGCTTCCGACGCTGCTGAAAGCTCGAACACGACGAGCTGATCCGGCACCGCGACCGGCTCATGCATCAGCACGTTGTAGACCCGGTACGGCGTCGCACTGACCGCGAGCCCAGCGTTCACCAGGGCCTTCAGGTCCTTCTCGGTTATGCCCTTAGAACGGTGCAGGTAGAGATGCGTCGGCTTTCCCGCGCTCTCGCTCCGTGCACCTTTCCCGTCGCGCTTGTAATAGATGCGCTCGGTCACTTTGATGAGGTCGGTGCCGCGCCCGAGCTGGTCCATGCGCCAGCTCGCCATCAGCATCGCGATGATCGTCTTGTCCATGTCGGACGACGCGATCGTATAGAGCGCGACGTACGGCCGCTGCTCGCCGTCCATGGCGTGCCCGCGCCGCGCACGTTCGTATCCGGGCACGGCAAGTACGTCGGGAATGTCGATTTCGTTGTACCAGTGCTCGAATTCGGCCTCGCGCGCCGGGTCGACATTCTGCGACTTCACCATCATCAGCCACTCGCTGCCGAGCGCAGCAGATGAGAGCGACAGAAGCAGCGCAGCGGCGGCGAGGCGGAGCGGGGTCATGCGAGGTTCGCGACCAGCCGTTCAACCCATTGCCTGTGGAATTCCGTGGCCTCCGGCCCCGGCTGCCAGCCGAGCGCCATCTCGAGCACCGGATCGACCACCGCCGTCCGCTCGCCGCTCAGCGTCTCCAGCACCGCGTGGCCGCAGAACGGAACATAAGCCTCCGCATAACCGCCCTCATGAACGACGACGAGGCGCCCGCCACACAGGCGGTTTGCGGCGTCCATCATCGTCTGCGTGAGCGTGCGGTAGCTTTCGCTGTGCAGCAGCATCCGCGCCAGCGGATCGACGCTGTTCGCATCGAGCCCGCACGCGACGATGATGAGCTCCGGCTGGAATTTCTCGAGCGCGGGAAGCACCAGCGCCTCGAATGCGTGCACGTAGATATCGTGGCCGCCGCCGGCAGGCAGAGGAATGTTGAGGTTGTAGCCGAGCCCCTTGCCCTCGCCGCGATCCTCCGCGCCGCTGTATCCCGGCGGGAAGCAGCGGTCCTGATGCACCGAGATCGTCAGCACGTCGTCGCGGTCGTAGAAGATGGATTGCGTGCCGTTGCCGTGGTGCACGTCCCAGTCCACCACCGCGACGCGCGAGATGCCGTGCCGTGCCTTCGCCGCCTCGATCGCGATCGGAATGTTCGCGAGCAGGCAGAACCCCATCGACATGTCGGCAAGGCAATGGTGCCCCGCCGGACGACAGAGCGCATAGGCATTGTCGACCTTGCCGGAGAGCACGTCGTCGACCGCCGAGATGGCGAGCCCGCACGAGATCATCGCAATTTCGAAGCCGCCCTTGCTGAACGGCGCAAGGTGCCCGATATCGCCGCCGCCCGCGTCACTCGTCGCCTTGAAGCGATCGATATAGTCGCGGGGGTGCACACGGCAGACGTCCTCCACCGTGGCCGGTGTCGACTCCGCCATCACCAGCTTGCGCGTCAGCCCCGAAACGTTCGCGAGGCTGAGCAGGCGCCGCTTGGAATCGGGCGTGTCCGCGCCTGCCGTTCCGCCCGGCGGCTGCACCCAGTCGCCGACCGGCAGGAACAGCGCCTGCATTCCAGTCGCGTGCCAGAAGGTGCGTTCGTCGGTGTAGAACCCGGTGCGCGGCATGGCTTTTCCTCTCAGTTCGCGGTCAGCTTGGGCGGATTCGCTGCATCATACACTTTCTCGCCGTCGATGAAGGTCATCCGCACCTTGGTCGCGTGAACTTCGGTGACCGGCACCTTCCACGGGTTCTTTTCGGTAACGATGATGTCCGCGCGCATCCCGGGCTCGATCGCGCCGACGATATCGCGCGTGCCCATCAGCGACGCCGAATTCTCCGTGAAGATGCGGAACGCATCGTCGAGAGACACGCGCTCGTCCGGCGCGATCATCGTGCCGCCGCCGCCCGGCGCCTGCCGCGTCACCATCGTCTCGATCGCGAGCCACGGATTGACCGACGGCACCACCGACCAGTCCGACCCCGCGACGACATTCGCGCCGCTGTCGAGCGCGTCCTTGATCGGAATCACGCGCTTCATCAGCTCGTCGCCGACGGCACGGCGCATATCGATGTCGGTGATCGGCGTCGGATACCAGATATAGGGCGAAAATTCCCACGTCAGGTGCAGATCGCGCACGCGCGGAATATCCGTGAGATCGGCGAAGGTCGTGTGGCCGACATCGTGCGCCGATCCGGCCCAGCCGTTCACCTTGCGCGCATATTCGGCCGCAGAGATCGCCGAACGCACCGCACCGTCGCCGACAGCGTGGAACTTCACATGCAGCCCCATGCGATCGAACTTCGCCACAGCCGCGTCGAGCGTCGGCTGCGGGATCAGCAATATGCCCTTGTTGGTGGGGTCAGTGTTCGAAACGCCCTTGTAGGGTTCGAGCATCGCGGCGGTGTGGCTTTCCAGCGGCACACCATCCATGAAGATCTTCACGCAGTCCGTCTTGAACCGCGGCTTCGCATAGGCGGCGCGCGTTTCGATCAGGCGCTCGCCCATGGCGTCGCCCGGCGCCCACACGATGCACCCGCGCACGCGCTGCTTGAGGAGGCCTTCGCCCGAAAGATCGGACAGCGTCTTCATGTTGCTGTCGCGGACGGTCGCCTCCGTGTAGGAGGTGATCCCGTAAGAGAGCATCTGCGCTGTCGAGAGCATCAGCGCCTTGCGATTCATCTCCTCGGTGGGCGGCGGCATGATCTTCTCGATGAGGTCCGTCGCCAATTCGCGGAACACGCCGGTGGGATTGCCCTTCGCGTCGCGATCGATGATGCCGCCTGCCGGATCCTTCGTGTCGCGCGTCACGCCCGCGAGTTCGAGCGCCTTCGAATTCGCCCAGATGCTGTGATGCGACTCGTCCGAAAGCACGACGGGATTGTTGGGCGCAACCTTGTCGAGGAAAGCGCGCGTCTGCTCGCCCTTCTTGAACACCGCGCCCACCCAGTTGCCGCCGGTGATCCAGTCGCCGGGCTTCGCGGCTTTCGCACATTCCTTCACGCGCGCGGCAATGGCGGCAGGCTTCGCGCCATAGCCGAAGCTGCACGAAAACTGCTCGAGCCCCGCGAAATGGCTGTGCACGTGCATATCGTGGAGGCCGGGGAGAACCGCCGCGCCCTTCAGGTCGACGACGACCGAATTGGGCCCGCGAAATGCGTCCGTGGCTTTTGCATCGCCCACCGCGACGATCACGCCATTGCGGATCGCGAGCGCCTGCACCCAGCCCGCCGGTGTCCGCACGTCGCCGTTCAGCAGGATCGTATCCGCCGGCGCTTCCGCCGCCGCCGCGCTGCCGATCACCGAAAGGGCCAGCACGCTCCCCGCAATCGTTTTCAGCATTCCCTGTCTCCCCTGCTTGCTCATTAAAGTGTCGAGAAATCTTCCGTCTGCGCGCGCAGATCGCGAAGGAAGGCTTCGAGCTCCGCCTTGCGCGCCGGCAGCATCGCCTTGCCCGCGGGCGTGAGCACACGCGCCGGCACGTTCGCGAGATTGGCTTCCAGAAACTTCGCCATGTCCGGCCCTGCGGGCTTGCCGCCCTGCGGATCGACGAGCGCCATCACGCGCGCGACGCCCACGGCGCCCAGCCAATCAAGCGCATCCGCATCGTGCAGATAAAGCGCCTCCGGCGTCTTCGGTTCGCGGTCGTACATGTGCGTGCGGATCGCCTCGCGCACCGCGTCGAGCTTGCTTTCGGGAAAACCGCTGCCTTTCAGGACCGTATCAACGATCGCGGCGGCGCGGTCGGCGTGATCGGTGCCCTGCTCCTCCCATTTCGGGAACGCCGCCATGTCGTGGAGATAGGCGGCGGCGAACATCACGTCGTCGTCGAGGCGGACGCCGTCCGCGCGCGCAAGCTGCTGCGCCAGCACATAATCCCGCACGCTGTGCGAATAGCCCCACGCGGGATTACGGAATTCCTTCGCAGCGAGTTCGCGCACCTTCGCGCGCCATGCCGCGTCCGCCCGGTGGCCCACGCTCGATGGGCGGGCTGGCACGTGTTCCATGGCGCTGTATTTCAGGAAGAAGTCGGCCTGTTTGTAACCCGGGTAGAGCGCGATCATCTTTCCCATCGCGTCTTCCGGCGATTTGGAGGCTGCGGTCACGGCGAGGAAATCGTCGATATAGCGCACCGACGGATCGAAGATGCGCATGTCGGTGGGATCGCCGTGGCCGGGATAGATTTTGGGCTTCTGCTTCGCGTAGCGCGCTTTCAGCGCCACAAGTTCGGCACGCCAGTTCTTCAGGTCCTCGCGGCTGATGTCGTCGCCCATCCAGAAATGGACGCCGTTGTAGCCGAAATCGGAGAGGAACAGCGCATTGAGATCGGGGCTGTAAACAGTGGTGATATACGGCGTTTCGGCACGCATGTAGTCGGTGGAAAGTTCGAGGCTGCCGCCGCCCACCATCTCCAGCTTCGGGGCGTTCAGAACCTCGATATTGCGCTCATAATCGAAGCCGCCGGGATGCTCCAGCGTCTTCGGCTTCAGCGCCGGATCGAGCGGCGGTTCCGCGCCGGTTTCGCCGCCCGTGTCCATGTAGATCGCGTAGCGCTTGATGTCCGCCTTGATGTCCTCGTTGGCGACGACGATCTTCGCGTCCGGAAATTCCTCGCGGAACACCGCCATGCCGGTGAAATGGTCGGTGTGGCCATGGCTGATGAGGATATGCGTCAGCGGCAGCTTCATCGCCTTGATCATGGCGGCAAGCTTGCGCGCCTCGTTCGCCTTGCGCTGCACGTCCATCACCACGAGCGATTTTCCGTTCGAGAACACGAACGAATTCACCGTGGCGAAATCACCCTTGTAGACCGAAACCGTTTCGACCCGTTCAGCATAAGCGGGTGACGCCGCAGCCGCGACGAGCAGCGCGAAAGCGAACGCCGCCTTCATCGTGCGCCAGCCTTGGCGCGGTCGAACACGACCTCGCCGTCGATGTAGGTTTTCTGCACCTTGATCCTGTGAATATCCGTTGCCGGGATCCGGAACGGGTTCTTGTCAATCACGATGAAATCGGCGCGCTTGCCGGCCTCGATCGTGCCGAGGTCCTTCTCCAGCCCGAGGCGCGTTGCGGCGTTGATCGTGAACATGCGAATCGCCTGTTCCAGCGTGATCGCCTGCCCGGCACCGAACGTCCGCACGCTGCCGCCGGGGTTCTGCCGCGTGATCGCCGTTTCGATGCCGATCCACGGATCGGGCGCGGGGATCACCGCCCAGTCCGACCCGGCGATCACCAGCGCACCCGCCGCGAATCCCTCCTTGATCGGCCAGACGCGTTCGATGCGCCGCGCACCGACCGCCGTGGTGATGTCGTCGTTGATCGGCTGCGGATCCCACAGATAGGGCGAATATTCGATCGCGCTGTTCAGCGCCTTCGGGCGCGGCAGATCGGCGGGATCGACGAATGTCGAGTGCCCGACCTGATGGATCGGGCCGCCGCTGCCGTTCTGCTGCCGCGCATAGGCAATAGCGTCAAACGACGCGCGCACGGCGGCGTCGCCCGCCGCGTGGAACAGCACGTTGAGGCCGAGCTTGTCCCATTTCGCCATCAGCGGATGCAGCTTCGCGGGATCGAACAACAACAGCCCGCGCGCGGGGGCATTGGGCTGCCCAGCCTCGTAATCTTCCAGCATCGCACCGGTATGGCTCTCCGTCGGCACGCCATCCGCGAAAACCTTGATGCACGTCGGCTTGAAGCGTTCGCGCGTGTACGATGGAATCGCGGCGATCGTCGCATCGAGATCGGGGTTCGGATGCCCGGCGTGGCTGTAGGCGATGCACGCTTGCACGTGCTGCTTCAGCTCGCCCTTGTCGGCGAGCGCGGCATAGGTTTCGAGATCATCGCGAAACGCCATCGCCTCGACATAACCGGTGATCCCGAACGACAGCAGGTAATCGAGGTTCTTCTTCAGCTCCGCCTGCGTCCTTTCGGCAGGCTGCGGCGGAAGGTGGCGCAGCACGAGATTGCGCGCCGTCTCGCGCAGCACGCCCGTCGGCAGTCCTGCCGCGTCGCGCTCGATGATGCCGCCTTCCGGATTGGGCGTGTCCTTCGTGATGCCCGCAATCGCCAGCGCCTTCGAATTCACCCACAGGCTGTGGCCGCTCACGTCGAACAGCATCACGGGATTATCAGGTGATACCGTGTCGAGCGTCGCGGCGGTGATGGGCGTGCCGGCAAGCACGGAGGCCTGCCACTGGCCGCCAGCCACCCATTCGTCCTTGGCAGCGGCCTTCGCACAGGCGCCGACACCAGCGAGGAGTTCGGCGGCGGGAAGGTCGGGCGAAATGCTGCAGCGCCCTTCGCCGCCCTTCGCCTGCAGCACGGGATGCACGTGCATGTCGTAGAGGCCGGGAAGCACGGTGCGGCTGCCGAGATCGACCTCGCGCGCGCCTTTCGCGGCCTTGCGCACATCCTCGTCATTCCCGACCGCGACGATGCGCCCGTCCTTCACCGCGAAGGCGTTCTTCCAACCCGAAGGCGTGTAGACCTGCGCGTTCCGGTAAATCGTTGCCGGCGAGGCCGCGTAGGCGGCCGAGGCAAGCACGGCCGCGCCCGCCGCGAGCAAGATTATCCGCGCGCTGCGCTTGGTCCTTACCGACGCTGAAGCCATGCCCCACTCCCTTCCACGAATGCCGTTTATTCCCCAGACGTGCCGCGAT
>JAEULI010000176.1 GCA_016793845.1 Sphingosinicella sp. | reverse complement strand
CCCCCGCTGGGGGGTGATAACGCCCCCTACCCGCCGCCGCGGGGGTTCGGCGCGCTGGTGCGTTAAACTTTCTAGACAAAAACACGGCCGGAGGCAGGGCGCTGCCTCCGGCCGATACCGACAATCCCAAAAAAGGATCGTCAGAAACGCGCGGTGAGTTGCAGCCCCCATTCGCGGGGGCGTCCGACCACCATGTTCTGCACACCGAAGGCCGGCACGAATTCGGCGGCGGTGAAATAGTCTTCCTTCGTCAGGTTCTTGCCGAAAACGGCAACCTCGAACGCCTCGCTCGATGATGTCCACGCGAGGCGTGCATCGACAAGCGTATAGGCCGGCTGCACGATCGAGAGCGAATTCGCCGGATCGTGATACGTCTTGCTGCGGTGGCTGAGATCGCCGCGCACCGTGAGCCCGCCCATCGTTCCCGGCAGATCGAAACGATACTGCGCGCCAAGCGCAAGCGTCCATGCGGGCGCCTTCGGCAGCTTGTTGGTGATCGGATAGCCCGTGCCCGCTGCGAGCGACTGATACTCGTTGTGCAGGTAGCCGATGCTCGCGTTGAGATCGAGGCCGGGAAGCGGGGCGGCAAGAATTTCCGCCTCGAACCCGTAGAGGTCGACGCTGCCTGCGTTGTCGACCGTCAAGATCAGGCCGCCGGTTGTCGGCGAGACGCTGTTGGTCTGCAGCTGCAGATCCTTGTACTGGCTGTAGAAGCCGGCGAGGTTGAAGGTCATCAGCCCATCGAGCAGCCGCGATTTGAGGCCCGCCTCATAGGCGGTCAGTTTCTCGGGGTCGTAGGACTTGAATTCCTCGGGCGTCAGCGGACGTGGGTTCCAGCCGCCGCTCTTGAAGCCCTTCGACCACGATGCATAGAGCAGCAGGTCATCGCTCGCGCGGTAGTCGATGCCGATCTTCGGCGCGAAGTTCTTCCACGTGCGCTCGTCGTGCGTCGGCGGTGTCGCAATGCGGCCCGAATTCGGATAGATCGAATCGATGAAGTAACGCTTGCGTTCCCAACTGTAGCGCCCGCCGACGGTGAGCGTGAGCGCGGAGACGATCTCGTAGCTCGCCTGGCCGAAGATCGCCCAGTTGTTGGTGGTGAGCGCTGTCTGCGGCCGCACGTCGAGATCGAGCAGCGCGTTGAACGGATTGCCCGCGCCGCCCGCGCACGGAAGCCCGGCGACCGGCGGCGGGCAGGGCACGCCCGCGACGAGCGGGATCAATGCATCGGGGAGCAGTTCGAGCGCATCGTAGAGGCCCGAGGCGAGAAGTGTCTGGTTCACGTCGTGCGCGCGTTCGCGGAAATAATAGCCGCCGACAAGCCAGTTGAGCCGCTTGTCTTCGGTCGCGCCGCTCAGCTGCAATTCCTGGCTGAACTGGTTCTCGCTCTGCACCTCGTCGGTGTGGATTATCGGGAACGGCGACTGGTCCATGTCGACCTGGATTTCCGCATCCATCTCGCGATAGCCGGTGATCGACTTCACCGTGAGCGCCGGGCTCGCCTCCCACGCGATGGTGAGGTTCGTGCCCCACACGTCGGCCTTGTCGCGTGTCGGGCGTGTGCCGGTGCTGGCGCGTCCGTCGGCGGCGACCCTGCGATCGTCGAACAGCGAACCCGCGGGCAGCCCGTCGCGCGCAGCGACGAGCGGCGCGGCGATGGCGTTGTAGAGATCATAAAGACCGCCGGGGAACGAGAACGTGTCCGAAAGCCGCTGCGGCGATCCGTTCTGGCGGATGCGCGAGGCATCGAACGACAGGTCGACCGTCCAGTCCTCGGACGGATTCCATGCGATGGCGAAGCGGCCCGCGTCGACGTTGATGTCGCCGAGATCGGTTCCGTCCGGGCGGATCACGTAGCCGTCCTGATTCTTGCTGGCGGCGGCGATCTTGATCGCGAGCACATCGGGGATCAGCGGTACCGAGAGGCGGCCTTCCACATCGATACGGTCGCGCGCGCCGACCGTGGTGCGGACCTGCCCGGAAAGTTCGTTGCCGGGACGCGAGGAGATGATGTTGATCGCGCCGCCGATGGTGTTCTTGCCGTAGAGCGTGCCCTGCGGGCCGCGCAGAACCTCGATGCGCTCGATGTCCGACAGGTCCATCATGGCGCCGATCGAGCGGGCGATATAGACGCCATCGACGTAGACGCCGACGCCGGGATCGGTCGGGAAGATGAAGTCGTTCTGGCCGACGCCGCGGATGAAGATCGCCGCGTTGGTGCTGCCGCCGTCACCCTTGCCCGAATTGATTTCGACGTTCGGCACATAGGCCGCGACATTGCCGATGTTGGTGACATCGCGCGCGTTCATCTGCGCCGCGCCGAACGCAGAGACGGAGAGCGGCGTATCCTGCAGGCTCTGTTCGCGCTTCTGCGCGGTGATGATGATCTCGGCGATGCCGGTCTCATCGGTGTCCTGCGCGGCGGCGGGCAGGGCAACGAAGCCTGCCGCGAATGCCGAAATGGAAATGCCGGTCCTTATGGCACCGGCAACAGACCTTCGAACCATGATGCAATCCTCCCGTTTTCTGGTGTTGCCTGCTTCACCGTGAAAGAACCGCCACGGTGCAGGATTTCGTGTCGCCGGCGAGGTCGCCGCCCATGCACTGGGCGAGGCCGACCTTCGCGCCTTCCACCTGGCGCGCACCGGCGGTGCCGCGCAGGTGCGCGGCGATTTCGGCGATCTGGGCGACGCCCGTTGCCGCGACCGGGTGGCCGCGACTGATGAGGCCGCCCGAAACGTTGACGGGAATGCGACCGCCGAGCGACGTCGCGCCGCTCGCGGCGAGCGGCCCGCCTTCGCCCGGCGCACACAGGCCGAGCGCTTCGCAGTGCAAGATCTCGGCGATCGAGAAAGCGTCGTGGCACTCGACGAGATCGAGATCCTCGGGCCCGATCCCGGCGCGCGCATAAGCGGCGGCGGCGGTCTCGGTGTCGGTGTCCCAGCGCGCGAGATCGGCCGGGTTCTCGTAGCCGCCGCTCGCAAGCACGACGCTGTCGATGCGCACGCCCGCGCCGAGTTCGCGCGCAAGGCGATCGGAGCCGATGACGATCGCGGAAGCGCCGTCCGCGATCGGGCAGCATTCGGAGCGGGTCAGCGGGTCGGCAACTGACGGACCAGCGAGCACGTCGGCAATCGTTTCGGCGCGCTGGAATAGCGCATTCGGATTGAGCGCGCCGTGGCGGCGGCTCTTCTCGACGACCGCGGCCATCTGTTCGCGCGTGGTGCCGAATTCGTGCATGTGCCGCTGCGCGCGCAGCGCGAAGCTCGCGGGGGTGACGAGGCCGAGCAGCGTGTCGATCTCGGTGCGCCCGGAATTGATGAGGCCGAGCGAGGGCACGCACATGCGCTCGACGCCGAGCACGAGTGCGGCTTCCATCTGCCCGGCGCTCACCGCGTTCCACGCGAGCCACAGCGCGCTCGATCCCGATGTACAGGCGTTTTCGACGTTCACGATCGGCAGGCGGCGCAGGCCCACGTCGCGCAGCAGCGTCTGGCCGATCGTCGTGTCGCCGAACAGCATCCCGCCAAGCGCATTCGCCACGAACGCGCCTTCGATGCGCGTGGGCGCAAGGCCGGCATCGGAAAGTGCGAGGCGCGCGGCTTCGACACCCAGTGAAACGATCGTTCGTTCTATTTTTTGCGTAAAGCGTGTCGTGCCGACGCCGAGGATCGCGACCATGGGTGGATCAGTCTTTCAGTGTAGGCGTGAAATAGGGACGGATGCAGGGCTCGCCGTTGAGGCCGACGCCGAGCGCGCCGCTCTTCAGCGCAAGAGGCATCCCGATGCGGAAATCCTCTGTGTGCGCAGGATCGAGCAGCATGAAGATGCGCAAGGGATGCGCGTCGAGATCGACGTAGCCGACAGCGTAGGGCGCGGGGAGGCCGAACGGCGGCTTGGTGCGGATCACCGTGGCGCTGTAGAGTGTGCCGCTACCGCCGAGGCTCACGGCTTCGGTTTCGGCCATGTCGTCCGGGCAATGCGTGCGCGCCGGGAAATGCTGCGCGCCACATAGGGGACAGCGGCTTCCAACGAGTTCGACAAGCGTGCCATCGCCCGTGAAAATCCCTTCGGCGAACGGCGGGAGATTGTTGCCGCTCATGCCGCTTCATCCTTCAGCAGCGCGTGCCATGCGGGGTCGGACTCGCGGTCGTAGGTGTCCGGGGTGACGCCCTCGGCGCGGAGGGCGTATTTCTGCACGCGTTCGGTCGGCGTCTTGGGAAGTGCATCGAGGATGCGGACGTAGCGCGGCACCATGAAGCGCGCCATCTGACGGAGACAATGCTGCATCAGCGCGATCGGTTCGAGGGTCTGGCCAGGGCGCAGCGTGAGGCAGATCATCACTTCGTCTTCGCCGAGTTCGGACGCGACCGCGACGGCCGCGGATTCGAGCACGGCGGGATGCGCGGAGACGCCGCGTTCCACCTCGTAGCTGGAGATGTTCTCGCCGCGCCGGCGCAGCGCATCCTTCTTGCGGTCGACGAAATAATAATAGCCGTCTGCGTCGCGCTTCAGATAATCGCCGGTGTGGAACCAGAGATCGCGCCACGCCTCCACGGTCTTTTCCGGCATCCGATAATATTCCAGCATCATGCTGTTCATCGTCTTCGGCCGGATCAGCAATTCGCCGGGCGTGTCGTCGGGCACGTCGGCGCCGTCGTCGTCGACGAGCCGCACCTCGTATTGCGGAAGCGGCTGACCGCAGCATCCGGGGCGGCGATGATCGATGCTGTTGTTCAAGGGAATGCCGATCTCGCTCATGCCGTAGCCTTCGACGAGGCGGACGCCGAAGCGCGTCTCGAACGCCTCGAACAGATCCTTGGGCGCGCCTGCGCCCATCATCAGGCGAAGGCTGTTGTTCGCATCGTCAGGCGTCGGCGGCGCCTTCCACAAAATGGGCAGGATACCCCCGATGTAGTTGAACGCCGTGCAATTGTACGCGCGCACCTCGTCCCAGAACGCCGAGGCCGAGAAGCGCCGCGCCAGCACCATGCGCGCGCCTGAAAGCAGCGCGGGAATCGTCGAGAGGAATTGTGCATTGCCGTGGAACAGCGGCAGCGCGTTGTAGAGGCAATCCTCGGGCGTGTAGCGGCAGCCTTCCGCGATGATCGCGGCCTGCATCAGCACATAGTTCTGCGGCAGCACTGCACCCTTGGACGGGCCGGTGGTGCCGGAGGTGAACATCACCGCGACCGGATCGGCGGGGCCGATCAGCGGCGCGTTGGTGAGCGGCGTACCGCTTTCCAGCGCGCTGAAATCGACAACCTGCTGCGGGATGCTGTCCAGCCCTGCACCATCCAGCAGCGCCACGGTGCGCAGTTTCGGCAGATCGGCGGCGATGTCCTGAAGGCGATCCTGAAACGTGCCTTCCAGGATCAGCAGCGAGCAATCCGCCTGATCCAGCATATAGTGCAGCAGCGTGCCGCGATGCGCCGTGTTGATCGGCACTTCGATGGCGCCGAGCTGCGAAAGCGCGAACCAGCAGATGAGGAATTCCGGGCGGTTCCCCATCATGATCGCGACCTTGTCGCCGCGCCCGATGCCGAGCGCGGCAAGGCCGCCCGCAACACGCGCCGCCGCATCGTTCAGCGCGCCGAACGTGAAGTCCTGCCCTTCGAAATGAAGGAACGGATCGTTCGGGCGTTCTGCGGCCCGCTGTTTCAGCAGGCCGTGAACGGTGCGTTCGGCAACGTTCGCGAGCATGTCCACCGGCATCTCAGGCGGCGCGAAGCTGCACGATCGGTTGCATCCCGTCGCGCGGGTTCGGCCAGCTGCCGTAGTAGCGCAGGGCATCCTCGGGCGGCGAAAGCTTCGACCAGTCCTTCACGAAGTCGCCGTAGGGCTTCGCACGGGCGAGGCGCTCGGCACGTGCCGCCTTGCGCAGCGCATCGGTGCCCTCGGCGTCGAAGCGCATCGTCTCTGTGTCGTAGGCGATCTTGTAGATGTTCGCCGCCGCCCAGTGTGACACGCGGCCGTTCCGAAGATCGCCGAGTACGCTCGCCGGTTCGCGCTCCAGCGGATCGCCGTAGCCGCCGCCACCGCCGACACCGACGTAATAGGTGTCACCGTCGTTGAACGGTTGCACGACCATGCTGACGTCCATTGCCTGCTTTGAACCGATCTCAGGGTTGTTCGGGGCGAACACGCCGGAGAGGTCGTGCGGCAGCGGCGTCTCGCCGTCCGCCATCAGGGTTTTCAGGTTGCTGTCGTGCACGGTCTGCACAAACACCGGCGGCACGGCATAGCCGCCGAACAGGCCGAGCGTTGTCGGGAAGCGTGAGCCGCCACCCATCGAGCCGAGCATGAAGCGGTTGGTATCGTGCACCATCAGCCCGAAGCCGACACCGCAACCGCCGCGTTGCTTGCCGTGGCCGTAGCTGTTGTTGAAGAGATTGCGGAACGTGTAGAGGAACGGCCGGTCGCTTTCGGTCGCCTCGACGTCCGAGCAGTCGCTCATCGTCGCGAAGAACGCGCCCGCCGCTTCCACGCCGTCCATGTCCGGCCGCGCGCCGCAACCGGTGGCGTTGATCTCGGGCGTGATGTCCGCGATGCCTTCGCCGAACTGGTTGATGCCGCCGAAGGTGGGGATCGCGAAGCCGGAGAACCACGCCGCCACCGCGCGCGAGGAATCGTAGCTGTAGGTCATCCGCGCGCCGGTGAGGAAGATGCCCTGCGTGAAGCAGGTCTGCACCAGCGGCGCGAGCGATGTGGAGGCGTCGCCCTTGGCGTTCACCATCGCATCGTCCGGGAAGCGCCAGTCGATGGCTTCGAGGAGGCCGTTGTTGGCGGGCAGATCGTGGAACAGCCAGCCGCAGTAATAGACGCAGGAGAGGCCGAGGATACCCTGGAAGAAGCTGTTGATCGGCCGGCCTTCGACGAGCGGCGAGGTGTTCTCGAAATCCATGATGATGCGGTCGCCCTGCTTGATCATGGTGAGATTGATCTTGGTGAGACCGGATTCGGTACCCACCGTGTCGAGGAAGCGCGGCTGCCGGTAGATGCCGTCGTTGAGTTCGGCGACGCGGCGCTTCGCGGCTTCGCCAGTCTGCGTCAGGATCCGGCGCAGGCCGCCGATGAAGAACTCCGGCCCCTTCTCCTCGATCACTTCGAGCACGCGGCGCTGCGCGATGCGCGCGGCGGCGAGGCGCGCCTTGATGTCGAGGATCATCGTGCGCGGGTCGCGCGTCATCGCCGCCAGCATGTTGAGGATGTCCTCGCGCAGCTGGTAATTCTCGCCGATCTTGATCGGCGGTACGAGCAGGCCTTCGTCGTACTTGGTCTTCGCGGTGTTGCAGGTGCCGCCGGGTTCGGTGCCGCCCGCCTCGCCGGTGTGCACGGCGGCGGCGATGAAGCACATCAGCTCGCCCTTGTAGAACACGGGCACGGCGAGTCCCATGTCGGCGTTGTGCACACCGCCGTAGAAGGGGTCGTTGTAGAAGAAGCTGTCGCCGTCGCGCACGCCCACGGAGGGTTCGTCGACCCAGTGCTTCACCGCATATTTCAGCGGCAGCTGGCCGAGCACGGCGTGGTGATAGATGCCGGTCGCGCAGACGCTGAGATCGCCCTGCCGCGTGAAGACGCCGAAGGCGACGTCGCCCCAGCGCATCGCGGTGGAGGCGCCGAGCTTCATCGTCGTCTCTTTGCCCTCAAGCGCGATCATGTGCATCTTGTGCTTGAAGATGTCGAACTCGACGGGGTCGATGTGCGCCTGTGCGGCGGCTTCGGCCTCGGTCATCGGTTCGGGGCGCAGGCGCTGAACCACTTCGTGGTCGCGGGCGTAGGCTATGCCGGTCATGTTCTCTCTCCCTCAGGCGCTGCGTTCGAGGACGCCATTCCGCCAGGCGTCGATGTGGAAGGTCCAACCCGGCGCGACGACATAGGTCGTGTCGGGGCTTTCGATGACGGCGGGGCCGGCGAGCCGGTTGCCGGGTTTCAGACGGCGCGCGTCGTAAATCGGCGTGGCGACGAAGCCATCCGCCGGGTCCCAGTAGACGGGGCGTATCTCGGTCTTCGCGCTTGCATCCGGCTCGGCCGCGGCGAGCGTTTCGGCCGGCAGCGCGAAGGGATCCTGCGCGACGGACGCGGTGAGGAAGAAGCTCTCCACGTTGATGCCGCCCGCCGGGAAGGTCGCCTCGGGCGAATAGACCTCGGCGTAGCGCGCGGTGAACGCATCGCACAGCGCCTTCACGTCGTCGGCGTTATCGAGCCGCAGCTTCGGCGCGGTGACGCGCGTCATGTTGTACTGGCTGCCGTAGCGCATATCGAGTTCGAGCCGGAATGCCATGTCGCGCTCGTTGAAGCCTTCGAGCTTCAGGTCGCGCGTCGCGAGATCGACGAGTTCCGAAACCAGATCGTTGAACGGCGCGAGATCGGAAAGATATGCCTGCTCCGACCAGTTGAAGAGCTTCAGCGAACGCGAACGTTCCCACACCTCCTTGATCGCCATCGTCGAGGCGCCGAACGCGCCGAACACCGATGATTGCAGCGGTACGACGATCTTGCTGACGCCGATGAACGGCGCGAAGCCCACCGCGTGCGCACCGCCCGCGCCGCCGCAGGCATAGAGAACGAAGGTGCGCGGGTCGTGGCCCTTCAGCGCCACCTCGTTGAACACCTCCTGCCCCATGCGCGCATCGATCATGCGGCGGATGCGCCAGGCGGCTTCCTCCACCGGAATGCCGAGAGGCTGCGCGACCTTCTCGCTGATCGCCTTCTTCGCGAGATCGATGTCGAGCAGCATTTCGCCGCCGAGATAATTCTCGGCATTGTAAAGGCCGAGCACGAGATCGGCGTCGGTCACGGTCGGTTCCTTGCCGCCCTTGTCGTAGCACGCCGGCCCCGGCATCGATCCCGCCGATTGCGGACCGACCTCGAGCGTGTCGCCGAGCGTGCGGTTGATCCATGCGATCGATCCGCCGCCCGCGCCGATCGATTTCACCTCGATCGCCGGGATGTTGGTGCGCCAGCGGTCGATCACCGGGATGAAATCGTGCGCCTTGATCGCGCCGCCCTCGATGAGGCCGATGTCGAACGAGGTGCCGCCCATGTCGGTGAAGACGATGTTGCCGTCCGCCGACAGGCCGCCGAGTGCCGCGGCGCCGTGCAGACCCGCGACCGGCCCGGCGTTGTGCGTCAGCACGGCGCGCGTGCGCGAGGCCTTCTTGGTGCCGCCGGTGTTGTGGACGAGCGTCAGCGGTTTCCTGTAGCCGCCGTCGCGCAGTTCGTTGCCGAGCTTGTTCAGCTCTTCCGCCATCAGGCCGTGGATGTAGGCGTTGACGACCGCGGTCATCGTGCGCGTGTATTCGCCCGCCTTGGGCGAGATTTCCGACGACAGGATCACCGGCATCGAGCCCAGATAATCCTCGGGATATTCCTCCTCGATCACCTGCTTGATGAACTGTTCGTGCTCGGGGTTCACGAACGACCAAAGCAGCGAGACGACGAAACCCTGCGCGCCGCGATCGACAAGCGACTGCAGCTTTTCGAGAACCTCTTCGCGCGAAAGCGGCGCGATGATCTTGCCTGCGTAATCGATGCGCTCGCGCACGCCGACGACCATCTGCGGATCGATGAGCGGCGCGGGCTTTTCGATGCGCGCGAGGTCGCGGCCCTGCTGCCAGCCGAGCCCGTCCGCCCAGCTGCGTCCGCGGCCGATGAAGATCGTATCCTCGAAGCCTGCGGTGGTGATGAGGCCGAGCTTGGGGCCGGTGCGCTCGATGAGCGCATTGGTGCCCACCGTCGTCGAATAGCGCACGCTCGAAAGGCCGCTCAGGAACTCAGGCAGCTTCAGTTTCAGCCCCTTCGCGAGCAGCCCCATGCCGCGCATGAAACCGACCGAAAGGTCGTAGTGCGTCGTCGGTGTTTTCGCCGTGTGGAAGCCGCCGCCCGCGTGGGCGCAATAGAAGTCGGTGAACGTACCGCCGACGTCGATGCCTACCGTGTAACTCATCGCTGCCTCGTCCCTCAAGGTTGGCGGGCGCCGCTGAAGGCGCCCATGAATGCGTGCATGGTTTCCACCGGCAGCGGATCGGGTCCGCCGCCGAGCGTCGTGATGATGAGCGGCCGCGTCGCCGCGAGCGCTGCTGCGTTACTCGCTGCCGCTGTGTCGTTTGCCGCCAGCGCAATTCCCGCGACGGGGCCTTCGGCGGCGATGCGGTCCAGAATGGCGGCATCTGCCGCGCCTGCCGCGATCACCGCATCGGGTTTCAGTCGCACAGCCGTATCGGCGGCGTCTTCATCCGGGATCGCCATGATGATGCCGAGCGGCACGTCGAAATAGGAGGCGACGTTGCGCAGCGTATTGAACAGCTTGCGCGCGCCCATGCCGGCGAGTTCCGATGCGGGCACAGTGCTTTCGTCGAACAGCAGCAGCGCCGGGCGTGCCTCGCCGATCGCCTCGACGATGCCCGTCAGCACCTCCTTCGCGGCGTCGGCGTCGCTCGTCGCGGCAAGCGTCACCGGGCCGGGCAGAATGGGGACGACCGGGCGGCCATTCTCTGCGGCGAGGCGGCGGACCGCTTCCACTGTGCTCGCGCTGTCCGACGCATCGATTTCGATAACGATGGCATCTGTCGCGAACAGCGCGGCGATACGCTTTGCCGCCTGCACGATCTGCCCCGCGTCGGCGGCAAACGCGCTCCACGGCTGGCCGCACACGGGTGCAGCCGCTGCCGCAAGGCGCGGCAGCACCGCCGCGCCTGTGTCGCCGCCGAGAACAGAGGCCAGCCGGTTCGTCATGCGGCGGCGCCGTGGCGGCGCTTCAGCGCGGCGATGTCGAGTTCGATCTCGTGCGTGATCGGGTGGCCCGGCGGCAGATACTCGTTCTCCAGCATCGTCGCGCAGCCGGGGCAGTAGAACTCCACGAGACGGCAATATGTGCTGTCCGGCGTGAAGCTGTAGTTGCCCTCCGCGACGAGCGGCGGATGCACTTTTTCAAGCGGCTGTTCGGCGACGACGCAGCCTTCCTTGTAATTCCCGTGTGCGGTGCCGAGATCGTGGCCGCAGCGGTTGCATCGCCACGTTTCCGTGGGCAGGTCGATATCGAGATACTCGGTGATGCGGACTTTGCTCATTGTTCGGCTCCGGGCCTTAGTTCCGTTCGAGAAGCGCGTTGTCGTAAGCGTCGATGCCGAGGCTCCAGCCTTCGGGCACGAGGATCGTCGTCTGGTTCGATTCCACGATTCCAGGGCCGGAAAGCGTGTGGCCCGGGCCCATGCGCGCACGGTCGTAAACTGGGGTCGCGATGCGCTCAGGTCCGCCGAACCACACCTGCCGGTCGGCAAGGCGCGCGGCTGCGAGATCGGCCGCTGCCGTCTGTCCCTGCCGCCATTCGAAATGCGGCACGCGCGCAGAGGCGCTGTAGGCGATGCTGGCGAGGCGCAGCGGACCCGCGGCGCCGAGGGCTTCGCGTGCGGCGACAAGCGCTGCGGCCGCGGCATCGGCGTCAGAGACCGCCGCGGTTTCGGCGCCCACGAGGATTTCGGGCTCACCACCCGCGCCGGTCCAGAAGAGTTGCAGCCGCGCCTCGGCGTCCGCCGGTTCGAAGCCCTCACCGCGCATGTCGCGCGCGGCCTCGGTCGCCATTTCCGCGACGAGCGTGCCAGTGGAGAGCAGGTCGGTCGCGCTTTCCACAAGAATATCCGCGCGGCGGTAATAGATGTGGCCCACGTCCATCAGCGATGAACCGAATGCCGAGGAGACGGCGGAGAAGGGCGTGATGATCACGCGGGCAACACCGGCGTTCACCGCAATGTCCGCAGCATGGATCGCGCCCGCGCCGCCGTAGGCGATGACGGGAAGACCGCTTGGGCGCCCAAGGCGTTCGGCAACCGCGCCGACCGCCTTGCCCATTGCGCCTTCCACGTTGCGGCGGATGGCGAGCGCCGCATCTTCGATGCTGAGACCGAGCGGCTGCGCGATGGCGGCGTCGATCGCGGCGCGCGCCTTTTCGAGGTCGAGCGTCATGCCGCCGCCGAGGAAGCGTGCGGGGTCGAGGATGCCGAGCACGAGGTTGGCGTCCGTCACCGTCGCCTTCGTGCCGCCGAGCCCGAAACAGGCGGGGCCGGGAAGCGCGCCCGCGGATTGCGGCCCCACCTTCAGCACGCCGTCTTCGACCTCGGCGATCGATCCGCCGCCCGCACCGAGCGCGTCGATTGCCATCATCGGCAGGTTGCAGGCGAAGCCCTCGACCTCGGGCTGCAGCGCGTAGCTCGCTTGTCCACCCTCCACATAGGAGATGTCGAACGAGGTGCCGCCCCTGTCGGTGGCGATCAGCGTTTCGGCGCCGTAGAGCGCGCCGATGGCGCGCGCGCCGTAAAGGCCGCCCGTGGGCCCACTGTTGTAGGTGTTGATCGCGCGCGTCTTGGCGACGCGGGCGACCGCGCCGTTGTTGTGGCCGATGAAGAGCGTACCGCGATAGCCGCGCAGGCGCAGCTCCTCGCCCGCCTTGTAGAGCAGGCGCGCGAGCTTGCCGTGGATATAGGCGTTGAGCACGGCGGCGTTGATGCGCTCGCGCGTGCCCGGCCGCGCCGAGATGTCGGAGGCGAGGAAGGTGGGCACCGAGCCGAGATAATCGCGCGGATACTCGGCCTTGATCACCGCGCGCACGCGGCGCTCGTTCGCCGGATTGAGATCGGAGTTCCCAAGCGCGACGACGATGCCGCGTGCGCCCCGGTCGATCAGCGTCTGCGCCGCATCGAGAATGGCGGCGGCGTCCGGCGACCCCGTCACCGTGCCGTCCGCGCCAACGGCCTCGGCGATACCGATCACCATGTCCGGCGCGACGAGGGGCGACTTGCCGTCTTCGTCGTGCGTCGGCGCCAGCGCTTCCGAGCCTGCGGTGACGATGAGCCCGATCTTCGAGCCGTTGCGCTGGATGATCGTGTTCGTGCCGATCGTGTTCGAGAAGCGGATGATGTCCGTCTCGCCGAGGAAATCCTCGATGCCGCGTTCGAACGCCTCGGCGCCCGCGCTGATGCAGTCGAGGAAGCAGGCGGTGAGGTCGTGCGGCGTCGTCGGCACTTTCACGGTGCGCACGTCGCCGTCCCGCACGATGAAGCCGTCGGTGAAGGTGCCGCCGGTGTCGATGTCGATGGTGATGCCCATGAGGTTTTCGTTTTCCCTTGGCCGGCCTGTCCGGCGATTTGTCTATTTTTCCGAACCGGTGCCGCGCAGGATGAAGGCGAGGACCTGATCGACGGTTTGCTCGCGCTTCGCCTGGCCTGCGGAGGGTTTCGACCAGCGCAGATACCAGTTGATGACGCCGAGCATGTTGAATGCGGTGATGCGGATGTCGCCGTCCGCGAGGAGGCCCACGGCACGCAGACCTTCGAGTTCGGCGACGTAGATGGTGAGGATTTCGCGCTGGATGCGCTTGTTGGCCTTGTTGCCGCTCGCGGAGAGGCGCTCCTCGTCGATGAAGAAGATGCGCGATTCCCGCCGGTATTGTTCCGAGACGTCGAGATGTTCGCGCACCAGTGCGGCGATCCGGGTGCGCGGCTCTGAAACACCGTCGATCGCGCCGCGCAGGCGTCCCGGAAGCGCCTTCACCGAGCGTTCGAGGATGGCGAGCCAGAGCGCCTCCTTGTTTTCGAAGTAGTGGTAGACGTTGGAAACGCTGCGTCCCACCGCGTCGGCGATGTCGCGGATCGAGGTGCCCGCGAAGCCGTTGCGGGCGAACAGCTCCACCGCGACTTCCACGAGTTCCTCGCGGCCCCGCGCCTCACGGGCGGCAGGCGAATTCTTCAGGCTGACGACGCGCGCCATACACTCTCCCCAGGTTCCAGTCCGCCGAATCGCGGATCTTGTCTGTTCTATCACGGCTTCGAATCAAGCTGTCTAGAACGATCGTTCTATAATTGGATGATCGGTCGAAGATTTGTCAAGAGACGAGTTTGCGATCTGTGAATTTAGTTTATCTATCTGTTTTTCATGAATAAAAAATTCAGTTGAGCAAGAAGGTACATGACGGCATATTCTGGTTTCCGAAAAGATCGACCGATCGGTCTATTTATAATCCTGTTCCTGAGGGGGAGTTGACATGGACGGCGCCTATTCGCGGCTGATCCCCATTGGTGCCGAGCGTATGCACGTGCGCATCTGGGATGCGGACGGTCCCACCGTGATGATCGCGCACGGTGTCACGGGCACCAGCGCCGATCACACCCCGCTCGCGCGCAACCTGCGGACGCGCGGCTTCCGCGTGATCGCGCCCGATGCGCCGGGCTGCGGCCGGTCCGATCCGTCGCCCGATCCCGAGAACGGCTATGGCCTCGGCACGATGGCGGTCACCGTGCGCCGCTTCCTCGATGCGGTCGCGGACGGTCCGGTGCACTGGGTGGGCGCCTCCAAGGGCGGTGCACTCGGCATCCGCATCGCGGGTGAGACCCCGGAGCGTATCGCCAGCCTCGTGCTCTACGATGTCGGCACCACGCTTCCCGATGCGATGCGCAGCGTGCTCGGCGAACGGCTCGGCGGTCCACCGCGCTTTCCGAACATGGGCGCGTTTCGCGAGCATGTCGGGCGCTTCTTCGAGCGCGCCGGGGCAACGCTTTCGGCAGATCGGCTCGACGAGATCACCATCGGCTGGTCGCGCCGCCTCGATGATGGCGGCGTCGGCTATCACTACGATCCGGCTCTCTCCAACCAGTTCCGCAACAACCCGGAAGACTTCGCGCTCTGGCCGTGGTGGGACCGTGTCGCCTGCCCGGCGCTCATCATGCGCGGCGAGCGCTCGACCGTGCTGAGCGAAGCCGAACTCGCCGAGATGGCCGCGCGTAACTCGCGCGCCGCCGCGCACACGGTGCCGGGCGCTGTGCACGTCGACATGCTCGACAGTGCGGAGATGCAGAACACGATCATTGATTTCATCACGGCCCAAGGGCTGTCCGGGGAGGGAGTCGCAGCATGACAGGACGGGTTCAGGACAAGGTCGCGGTCATCACCGGCGCCGCGGGAGGTCTCGGCCTTGCGATGGCGGAGGCGCTTGGGCGCGAAGGCGCGGTTGTCGTCATCACCGATATCGACGCGGCGCGCGGCGAAGCCTCGGCGGCGGACCTTGGCGGCAAGGGCATCCGTGCCCGCTTCGTGCGCCACGATGCGACGACGCCCGAGGACTGGGAGCGTCTGACGGCGGACGTGCTCGCGAACGAAGGCCGTATCGACGTCCTCGTCAACAACGCGGGCGGCGGGCTCGACATGGACATCGAGAGCATGGATTTCGCGCACTACAAGCGCATGATCGCGCTCAATCTCGATACCGCGTTCCTCGGCTGCAAATACGGCATCGCCGCGATGAAGGGTCGCGGCGGCTCGATCATCAACATCTCGTCGGTCGGCGGCCTCATCGGCACGGCGGCGCTGCCCGCATACTCGGCCGGGAAGGGCGGTGTGCGGCTGCTCACCAAGTGCGTCGCGGCGCACTGCGGCCAGCGCGGCTACGGCATCCGCGTGAACAGCGTCCACCCCGGCCTCATCCGCACGGCGGCGGGCGTCGAGGTGACGCGCATGGCGACGGGCCTCGACGAGGAGGGCGCGATCGCCGCCTTCGCTTCGCTGCACCCGATCGGCCGTGTCGGCCAGCCGCACGAGATCGCGAACGGCGTCGTCTTCCTCGCCTCCGACGAATCGAGCTTCATGACCGGCTCGGAGCTCGTCATCGACGGCGGCTACACCGCCGTTTAGCCTTCGAAGGCCCGGATCGTCTCGATGAAGCGGTCGCCGTAGGCGTCGAGCTTGCGCGCGCCGACGCCGGAAATCTCGGAAAGGCCATCGCGCGAGGTGGGCCGCGCCGCCGCCATCTCGCGCAGCGTGCTGTCGTGGAAGATCACGTAGGGCGGCACGCCCGCCTCCTGGGCCAGCGCCCGGCGGCAGGCGCGCAGTGCCTCGAACATTGGATCGTCGACCGGGTTCTCGCCCTGTGCCTTCTGTCCGCGCCGCGCGCGCTCGCGGCGCGGCGGGAGCACCAGCGTTACGCTTTCCTCACCGCGCAGGATTGCGCGCGCGCCGGGGCCGAGCGCGAGCCCGCCGTGCTCGGTGGGCGTCACCGCCTCATGCACCAGCAGCGCGCGCGATACCGGCTTCAGCAGCGGCGCGTCCTCGGCGGAAACGATGCCGAACACGGTGAGGCTGTCGTGCCCGCGCGCGCGAACCTTCTCGCTCGCCTTGCCGGTCAGCACCTCTTCCAGATGCCCGATGCCGTAGCTCTGCCCGGTGCGGTAGACGGCGGAGAGGAACTTGCGCGCCGTCTCCGTGGCGTCGATGCTCGCGGGCGGATTGAGGCAGTTATCGCAATTGCCGCACGTCTGCGGCGGGCTCTCGCCGAAGTGTCTCAGCAGCACGGCACGGCGACACCCGCCGGTCTCGACAAGTGCACCGAGCGCAGAGATGCGCGCGCGCTCGCCCGCCTGCCGGGCCTCCTCGACCTCGGCCACCCTCAGCCGGGCGCGCGCGAAATCTTCCGCACCCCAGAACAGATGCGCCTCGGCGGGTTCGCCGTCTCGCCCCGCGCGGCCGCTTTCCTGGTAATAGCCCTCGATCGATTTCGGCAGGCCCGCGTGCGCAACGAAGCGCACGTCGGGCTTGTCGATACCCATGCCGAAGGCGACCGTCGCCACCATCACCATGTCCTCGCTGGCGATGAATGCGGACTGGTTGCGGGCGCGGACCTCGGGCGCGAGCCCCGCGTGATAGGGCAGCACGCGCCGCCCGCCGCGCGCCAATGTCTCGGCGAGGGTCTCGGTCGCGGCGCGCGTCTGCGCATAGACGATGCCGGGGCCGGGATTGGCCGCCAGAAGGTCGCCGAGCTGCCGCGTCAGCCCGTTTCGCGGATGCACGGTGTAGCGGATGTTCGGCCGGTCGAACCCCGCGACGATCATGCCCTCTTCGGGGATGCCGAGCGCGGCGAGCACGTCCGTCCGCGTGTGCGCGTCGGCGGTGGCGGTCAGCGCCAACCTTGGCACATGCGCGAAGTCGTCGAGCAGCGGCCGCAGCAGGCGGTAATCGGGCCGGAAATCGTGGCCCCATTCCGAAACGCAGTGGGCCTCGTCGATCGCGAACATCGAAATGCGCGCATCGTCGAGAAGCTGGCGGAATCCGTCGCCGCTCGCGCGCTCCGGCGCGACGTAGAGCAGGTCGAGTTCGCCTGCGCACAGCCGCCGCTGCGTCTCCCAGCGGTCGGTATCCACCGAGGTGAGGCTCGCCGCGCGGATACCCACGGCTTCCGCCGCGCGAAGCTGGTCGTGCATCAGTGCGATCAGCGGCGAGATGACGACGCAGCAGCCGTCCATCGCAACGGCAGGAAGCTGATAGCAGAGCGACTTGCCCGCACCCGTCGGCATGATGGCGAGCGTGTGCTGCCCGGCGAGCACGCGCGAAACGACGTGCTCCTGCACGCCCCGGAAGGCGGGAAAGCCGAAGACCTCGTGAAGAATGGCGGCGGGATCGCGCATGGTCTGCCTCAACCGAGGCGGCGCGTCACCGAAAGCGCGTGCGCGGGCAGGCCTTCCGCTTGCGCCAGCCGTGCTGCGGCGGGGCCGACGGCGGCGAAGCCTTCGGCCGAGCAGTCGAGGAAGGTCGTCCGCTTCATGAAGTCCGCGACCGAAAGCCCGGAGGAGAAGCGCGCGCGGCGCCCCGTGGGCAGCGTGTGGTTCGGCCCGCCGAGATAGTCGCCGATCGCCTCGGGCGTGCGGTAGCCCATGAACACCGATCCGGCGTGGCGCACGCGCGCGAACATGTCTTGCGGGTCCGCGATGCTGAGCGCGAGGTGCTCGGGCGCGAGCGCGTCGATCAGCGCGGGGGCCTCGTCGAGGCTCTTCACCGTGATGATCGCGCCGAAGCGCGCCCAGCTTTC
>JAEULI010000018.1 GCA_016793845.1 Sphingosinicella sp. | reverse complement strand
TCCGCACCGGGCACGCCGATGCAGCGGCCGGCGGTGTCGAAGGTGAGCCCATGGTATCGGCATTGCAGTTGCTCGCCCTGCACGCACCCCAACGAGAGCGGCGCCAGCCGGTGAGGGCAGCGATCCTCCATGGCGACGAGGGCACCCGATTCGGTGCGGTAGAGTGCGATCGGCTCGTCCAGAATCTGCCGACCGATCACGGTTCCCGCTGGAAGCAGGTGCGACCACGCCGCGACATACCAGCAATTCCGCGCAAACATCGCAGCTCTCCCCTTGCTTTGCGTGGGTGCAGCTTGGGTCGTGCCCGCCCGGTCAATGGCAGGGTGATTGGCCCCACGACACCTCAGCGTCCCCACCCGCTTTATACCATTTGCATAAATGTGAGGATGAGGTATGAGTATAAAAAATGCAAGAGGGGGCATTGGGGGCGATGAACAGCATAAAGCGACACTTTCCGCCGCTTTCCCTGCGTTTGCAGAGATGGGCGAGGCGGGGTCGCAGCCCCTTGGCGGTCACTGCAAGGGGCCTTCGCCCATGGTGATGGTCTACGACCTCGTTCTGCCGATCGCTCTGGCGATCATGATGTTCTCGCTTGGATTGGCGCTCAGGCTGGACGACTTCGTGCGCATCGTGCGTCATCCCAAGGCGCTGCTCGTGGCGCTGCCGTGTCTGCTGGTGATCGTGCCCGCGATCGGCGTCGGCGTCGCGCACCTGAGCGGGGCGGCGCCTGTGCTTGCGGTCGGCATCTATCTTATCGCGACCTGCCCTGGCGGTACGCTCTCGAACCTGCTGACGTTCTGGGGGCGCGGTGATCTGGCGCTCTCGATTTCGATGACCGCGGCGGGGTCGGTCGCCTATGGCGTGCTCGCGCCGCTGTGGCTGGCCCTTGGTTACGCCATCTTCATGGGCGGTGCCGAACGCGTTTCCATTTCGCCGCTGGAGGCGATCGTCTCGGTGGCCCGTATCTCGCTGCTGCCGGTGGCGCTCGGTATGTTGGTGCGGGCGTATCTGCCGCGCGTGCGCGATGCGATCGAGGCGCCACTGCGCCATATCGCGGCGGTCGTCATCATCGCGATCTTTCTGCTGCTGATGTGGCAGCAGCGCGAGACCTTCGCGGAGGCCGTCGCGCGCGTTTGGCCCGCCGTGCTGGCGCTCAATCTGATCATGGTCGCCACCGGCTTCCTGTTCGCGCGCCTCTTTTCGGTGGCGCGCGCCGAACGCACCGCGATCGTGTGCGAACATGCCATTCGTCAGGAAGGCCTGGCGATCTTCATCGTCACCTCGCTGCTCGCGCAGCCTGCGATGGCGCTGCCGCTGATCCTCAACTCCGCCACGGGATTCGCCGTCGGCATGGTCTACATAGGTATCGAGCGCTTTTTGGCGGACCGTGCCGCGCGCCAGCCCCAGGCCGATCTTTCCTCATTCAAGGGACCGAACTGATGCGCCTGTCGGCACAAGGATTCATTTCGCCGCCGGGCACGCCTTCATTCCCCATCGCGGTGCGCGGCGAAGGCGTCTACATCTTCGACAAGGACGGGAAGGCCTATCTCGATGGCTCGTCCGGCGCGGTGGTGACCGCCCTCGGCCACAGCCATCCCCGCGTGCTTGCCGCCATGCGCGCGCAGATGGAAAATATCACGTTCGCCTATGCCCGCATTTGGGAAAGCCGACCCGATGAGGAGCTGGTGCGCCGGCTCGCCGAACTCTGCGGAGGCAAATTCGATTCCGCCTATTTCCTCAATGGCGGCTCGGAGGCGACCGAAGCCGCGCTGAAGTTCGCGCGACAGCTCGCCATCGCGCGCGGGCAGGGGAGCCGCCACAAGGTCATCAGTCGGATGCCATCCTATCATGGTGCAACGCTCGGAGCACTCGGTGTCACCGGCGATCCGGTGATGGAGAAATTGTTCGGGCCGATGATGGTGCCGATGCCGAAAATCCCGGCGCCGATCACCTATCGCACGCCGGAAGGCTTCGATGCGGACTCCTATGTCGATTATTGTGCGGAGGCACTCGAAGAGGCGATCAGGCGCGAAGGGCCGGAGACGGTGCTGGCCTTCATCGTCGAGCTCGTCGGAGGCACATCCACCGGCGCGCTGGTTTCGCCGGATCGCTATTATCGGCGTATCCGCGAGATCTGCGATCGCCACGGTGTCCTGCTGATCCACGACGAAATCATGAGCGGCGCGGGGCGCTGCGGTAAATTCCTCGCTTCGCACTATTTCCCGGGCGCGGCGCCCGACATCCTCACCATGGGCAAAGGATTGGGCTCCGGCTATGCGCCGATCAGCGCGCTGGTGACCTCTTCGGCGCTGGTGGACGAACTGCGCGCCATGGGCGGCTTCGCGCACGGCCACACCTATGTCGCCAACCCGATGGGCTGCGCGATCGGTTGCGCGGTTCTGGACGAACTGGTGCAAAGCGATCTCGTGACGCAGAGCGCGGCGGCAGGCGTCTATCTCGAAGATCAGCTGAGGGCCGTGCAGAAGCGGCGGCGTTCCCTCGGCGATATTCGCGGGCGCGGGTTGCAGCTCGCGATCGAAATCGTCGCCGATCAGGACACCAGACAATCTTATCCGTTCGAACTCAATGCGCCCGCGCGGATCGAGCATCTGATGATGGAGCGTGGGCTGGCCATGCTCCATCGGCGCACGGGCGGGGGACAGTTCGGCGAGTGGTTCATGGTGTGCCCGCCGCTGATCTCGACGCGGGAGGACGTCGATAGGCTCGTCGACATCATCGACGATGCCCTGGGCGCGTTCGAGCGCAGTATCGACGGGAAAGCATCATGAACGACGATATCCATATCTCCAACACGCTCGGAGAGCTGTTCGTGCGCGCTGCGCGCCGCTTCGACGATCGGGTTGCCTTGAGCGACGACCACGGCGCCATGACCTATCGCGAGATGGGCGAGCAAATGCGTCGCTACGCCGGCGCCTATCGTGCCGCGGGGATGAAACCGGGTAGCGCGTTTTCTCTCCTCTCCGCCAATCGCGTCGAGGCCGTTGTCGCGCTCGCGGCCGGGCTGATGCTCGGTATGCGCTACACGCCGCTCCATCCCAAGGCGAATGTGGAGGACCATGCATTCGCGCTTCAGGACGCGAATATCGATCTTTTCCTGGTCGACGATCGCCACTTCGCCGAGCACGGCCGCGATGTAGCGGCGCAGTGTTCCGGCGTGCGCACGATGTCGTTCGGCGGCCTGGACTATGCGCCGAGCATCGGGGCCGCGGCGGAAATGGCTGAGCCCGCGCCGCTGCAGGCGGTGTCGAGTGGCGATACGCCGGCATTCGTCGTTTATACTGGCGGCACCACCGGGCGGCCGAAAGGTGTCGTTCACAAGAACCGCTCGCTGGTGACCAATCTGCTGCTGCAGACGAGCGAGTGCGAATTGCCGCAGGAGATGCGCTTTCTGGCGGTGACGCCGATCAGCCATGCGTCGTTCCTGTTCATTCTTCCCACGCTGCTGCGCGGCGGCGAATTGGTGCTGCGCGCCAAGTTCGATCCCGCGCGGTTCGTTGACGAGCTGCACACGCATCGCATTACGTCCACCTTCCTCGTGCCGACGATGATCTATGTGCTCCTTGACCGGCCGGAGATATGGGAGCGCGGGGCGGGGCCACTGCAGACGCTGGTTTACGGCGCCTCGCCGATGTCGCCCACAAAGCTCGCCAAGGCCATCGAGGCTTTCGGCCAGATCTTCGTGCAGGTGTACGGGCAGATCGAGTGCCCCAACATCATCAGCGTGCTCGGCAAGGCCGATCATGATCTCACGCGTCCCCACATGCTGAAGTCGTGCGGGTTTCCAAGCGCCGCAACATCGGTGGCGCTGATGGATGACGATCTCAATCCGGTGCCGCCGGGCGAAATCGGTGAAATCTGCGCGCGCGGTCCACTCGTGATGGAAGGCTATTGGAAACGGCCCGACGCAACCGAAGAGGCGATGGGCGGGGGCTGGCTGCGCACCGGCGACATGGGGCGGATGGATGAGAACGGCTTCCTCTTCATCGAGGACCGCAAGAAGGACTTGATCATCTCGGGCGGTTTCAACGTGATTCCGCGCGAAATCGAAGAGGTTCTGAACCGCCATCCTGAAGTCTCGATTGCTGCCGTGGTGGCGACGCCCGACGAGAAGTGGGGCGAGGCGGTGATGGCGGTCGTCGTGCCGCGACGCTCGGATTTTGCCGATGCGGCCGCCCTGATCGAGAGCGTGCGCGAAGCCAAGGGCGCGCTGTGCGCGCCCAAGCGCGTGGAATTCGTCGCCGAGTTGCCGCTGACGCCGCTTGGCAAGCCCGACAAGAAAGCGCTCCGCGCCCGCTATTGGGCCAGCGCCGAACGCTTGGTGAACTGAGATGCGCGGCGCCCGCTCCCTTTCCCTCATGATGGCGAGCGCGCTTGTCTTGGCGGCGGTGTCGGCGTGCGCGCCGGTCGCCGGGCCTGTGGTGCGACATGCCGATCATCCATCGGCCGATCTGCCGGCACGCGCGCAATCGCTTTACGTCAACGGCTCCGGCGGCGACCGCCTTGCGGTCGATCTCTACCTTCCCCGGCACGCCGCGAACGAACGTGTGCCGACGCTGGTGGTGAGCAGCCGCTATGGCCGCCGCGGCGAAGTGAAGGTGCACTTCGCCAATGAATGGACGCAGCGCGGCTACGCACTCGTTGTGTTCGATTCCGTCGGCAGCGGCGTGTCGAGCGGTGTGCGCGACGCCGAACTCAGTGATACCGAGATCGCGGATGTCGGCGCGATCAGTCGCTGGGCCGCTTCGCAAAGCTGGAGCAACGGCGCGGTCGTGCTGATGGGGCTCTCGTACAGCGCCGATGCTGCCGATCTCGGTACAACGCTGGGCGAACCTGCAATCCGCGCCGCGATCGTGCGCTCCGCCGAAAGCGATCCTTATCGGCACCTCTTCTTCCCCGGCGGGGTCGCCAACGCGATGATGCGCGACCTGTGGGGTGCGGCCGTCGCGGGCAGAGATCGCAGCGTGGCCTGCATCGCCGACGCGTCGGCCTGCACGGGCATGATCCATATCGGGCCGGTCGATGGCGATGAACGGTTCGCGGAGGCGCGCACGGCGCTGCGCGATCACCTCGCCAATGCGCGGCTCGACATCGATCTGCTTGGCGTCACCTACGTGGACGATCCGCTGCCCGGACGGAATTTCTCCATTGCCGGTATGGGGACGGCAGCACGCGCCGCCGCCGTGCGCACGGCCGGCGTGCCGGCGCAGGTGTGGGGCAGTTGGCTCGATGCCGGCACCGCGCAATCGGCGCTGGAACGTTTCGCGCTTTCCAAAGGCGTGCCGGTGGAGGTGCGCATCACCGCAGCATCTCACGGTGCTTACGCCGGTGCCGATCCGTTCGCGCCGCAACCGCAACAGCCGGTTCCCTCGGTGCAGCGGCAATTCGCGCTGCTCGCGGATTTCGCCGACCGGGCGCTGGCCGGTACGGCGACACGCTCGATCCGATACGCTGTGCTCGGCTCCGATATATGGCGACGCACCGACGTGTGGCCGCCTGCCGGTGTCGAACCGCATCGCCTTTATCTCGGTGAAAACGATCTGCGCGATGAAGCCCACGCATCGGAGATCACCGTTTCGTACAAGGTCGATTTCAATGCGACGACGGGTGCGGCCAATCGCTGGACCGCCAACACCGGTGTCATTCCCGATTACGCGGGCTGGCCCCATGGGGATGCATCGCTGGCACGTTTCACCTCCGCGCCGTTCACGCAGGACTTTGAACTCGCGGGTGCGCCGCGCATCGCCTTGACGCTGAGTTCAACGCACGACGACGGCGCGGTGTTTGCCTATCTCGCCGTTCAGCGTCCCAGCGGCCGGCTGGTCTATCTCACGGAAGGGATGCTGCGCGTGTTGCATCGGCGCGTTCGCGAAGAGGGCGGCGCGCTGGAGCGCTCGTTCCGACGCGCGGATGCCCAGCCGATGGTGCCCGGCGAAATGGCGCACATCGTCTTCGATGCATTCCCGGTTGCCGCGCGCATCGCGGCCGGCGATCGGCTGGTGCTGCTGCTCGCCGGCGCGGACCGGGAGACGTTCGCGCGCTATCCGACCACGGGCGATCCGATCTGGACTCTCGATGTCGGCGGTGCCGACGCAAGCTTCATCGATATTCCATTGCGGCCCTGGTCGAGCGGGGCGGCGGGCGAAACACAAGGCCTCTGAGAAGGGGCAGGGAGGGAGATCCGTTATGACGAAAGTGTTGGTCGCCGGCGTGGGCATGACGGACTTTTACAAGCCCGGAAAGAGCCCCGATTATACCGAACTCGGCAGAGACGCCGCGCTTGCCGCGATCAAGGATGCGGGCATCGGCTATCGGGATATCGAGCACGTCTATGCCGGTTACGTGTTCGGAGACTCCGTCGCGGGTCAACGCGCGATTTATCCGCTTGGCCTCACCGGCGTGCCGATCTTCAATGTCACCAACTCCTGCGCGACGGGTTCGACCGCTCTCTTTCTGGCGCGGCAGGCGATCCTCTCCGGGCAGGCCGAATGCGCGCTGGCGGTAGGGTTCGATCAGATGGCGCCGGGGCCGATCCTGATGGCATATGGTGATCGCCCGGCGCCGCTCGGTCGGCATCTTGAAAAGCTCGCTGCAGCCGGTGGCCAAACGGATGGCGCGTATCTGCCCGAATTCTACGGCTATGCGGGCAAGGAATATCAGCAGCGCTATGGCGCGGCAGCGGAGACGTTCGCGCAGATCGCGGTGAAGGCGCGGCGCCACGCGGCGCACAATCCCAAGGCGCTGTTCCGCACGCCGATCACTCTGGAAGAGGTGATGGCCGCGCCCCCGCTCAGTCCGCCGATCACGCGCCTGCAGGCGTGTCCGCCCACGTGCGGCG
>JAEULI010000100.1 GCA_016793845.1 Sphingosinicella sp. | reverse complement strand
CAACTTCATGGCCTGTTCTTGGAACAGCGGGATCCCGAGCGTCTTGCCGAGCACATCTTCCAGTTCGTTCGGGCCTGAATGGCCTGCACGTTGCGGAAGCTCTGGTTCCTCCTCGCCGTTCCGCCGCCGCAGATAGGGATGCACCATGTCGCCCTCGATCGGGCCGGGGCGGACGATCGCGACCTGGATGACGAGATCGTAGAATTTTCGGGGCCTGAGACGCGGCAGCATGTTGATCTGCGCGCGGCTTTCCACCTGGAACACGCCGATGCTGTCGCCCTTGCAGAGCATCTCGTAAGTGGCGGGGTCCTCCTTCGGAACGGTGGCGAGTTCGAAATCGCCGAGACCGTGTACGCGCATCAGATCGAAACTCTTGCGGATGCAGGTGAGCATCCCGAGCGCGAGCACATCGACCTTCATCAGGCCGAGCGCATCGATATCGTCCTTGTCCCATTCGATGAAGGTACGGTTTTCCATCGCGGCGTTGTGGATCGGCACCATCTCGTCGAGGCGACCTTCGGTGAGCACGTAGCCGCCGACATGCTGAGAGAGATGGCGCGGGAATTCGAGAAGCTGGCCGACGAGATCGCGGAGCCGCGCGATCTCCGGATTGTCGCCGTCGAACCCGGCCTCCTCATAGCGGCGGTCTTCCATGCTGCCGTAGCTGCCCCAGACGGTGGAGGAGAGCCGCGCCGTTACATCCTCGCTGATGCCGAGCGCCTTGCCGACCTCGCGCAGCGTGCTGCGGGCGCGGTAGTGGATGACGGTGGCGGCGATGCCTGCGCGCTCGCGGCCGTAGCGTTCGTAGACGTACTGCATCACCTCCTCGCGTCGTTCGTGCTCGAAATCGACGTCGATGTCGGGCGGCTCGCCGCGTTCTTCCGAGAGGAAGCGCGAGAAGAGCAGGTTCTCCTTCACCGGATCGACGGCGGTGACGCCGAGCAGAAAACAGACGAGGGAATTCGCCGCAGAGCCGCGGCCCTGACAGAGGATCGGCGGCTCCTGCGAGCGCGCGAAGTTCACGATGTCGTGGACGGTGAGGAAGTAATAGGCGTAATTGCGTTTGCGGATGAGACCGAACTCCTCGTCGAGGATTGCCTGCATCTTCGGCGGGATCCCGTCCGGGTGCTTCGCGTGCGCGGCCGTCATCACCAGATGTTCGAGCCAGCCCTGCGGGGTCCAGCCTTCGGGGACGGGCTCGTGTGGGTATTCGTATTTCAGTTCTTCGAGCGAGAAGCGGACGCGCTCCAGAAGTCGCACGCTCTCCGCCACGGCCTCCGGGCAATCGCGGAACAGGCGCGCCATTTCGGCGGGCGGCTTCAGATGGCGCTCGGCATTTGCGGCGAGGCGACGACCGGCGGCGTGGATGGTCGTTTTCTCGCGGATGCAGGTGAGGATGTCGTGGAGCGGACGCGCGGCGGGCGTGGCATAGAGCGCATCGTTGGTGGCGAGGAGCGGCACGCCGGTGCGCACCGCGAGCGCCATCAATCGGGCGAGATGGCGGCGATCAGCGCCCGCGCGCGGCATTGCAGCGCCGAGCCAGACATTGCCGGGCGAAGCGGTTTCGATCTGGCGGAGTGCAAGCTCGTGCGTGTCGCCCGCCATCACGATGAAGAGCAGATCCTCGCGATGATCGAGGAGATCGCGCAGGGTGAGGATGCAATCGCCCTTCTCAGCGCGGCGGTTGCCGAGCGTCAGCAGGCGCGTGAGGCGCCCCCAGCCATGGCGGGTTTCGGGATAGGCAACGATGTCGGGTGTGCCGTCCGCGAAGACGAGGCGCGCGCCGACCGCGAGCCTGAACGGCGTTTCCGCACCGGCATCTTTCAGTGACGCCCACGCGCGCACCACCCCGGCGACGCTGTTGCGATCCGCGATGCCGATGCCGGCATGGCCGAGCGATATCGCCGCCGCCACCATCTCCGCCGGGTGCGAGGCGCCGCGCAGGAAGGAGTAGTTGGTCGCGGCGACCATCTCGGCGAAGGCGGCGCTCATGCGAACAGGCCGTGCAGATACCAGCGCGGGTTCGTCTCTTCGCGGCCATAGAGGCCGTGACGGAAGATCCACAGGCGGCGGCCGCTTTCGTCTTCGACACGGTAGTAATCGCGCGTGAGGCCGGGCCTGCGCCACCATTCGGCTGCAATGCGCTCCGGCCCTTCGGCGCGCACGATGGTGAGGACCGCGCCGCCAAGCCGAAAGCGCCGGGGCGGCCCATCGGGCACATCCGCGACGACATTCGAAAGGGGGCGGGGCGGGTGAATGAGTGCGAGCGGACGCAAGGGGGGCTCGCCCGAAGACGGGACGGGCCAGTCTCCGGAAGGGCTGCCGGAGCGGAGCCGGGCGGCGCGTTCCGGGATATGGCTCTCCCGCGGATGAAAGCGCAGCAAACGCTCCGGCCCGAGCCGCGCGGCGAGGCGATCGACGAGTGCATCGAGCGCAGGGCCGGGCGGCGGCGCACGGTCGAGATCAGGCTGGCCGGGGGCAAGCGCTTCGGTGACCGGCACGGCGAGGCACACGGCATCGAAACCGAAGCCGGGGTCGAGCGGGTCTTCGAGGCGCGCGAGGCTGTGCGTGAACAGCGTGACGACCGGCGTGGGGTGGCGGACGGGGGTGCTGGTCTGGACGGAGACCGTTTGTTCCTTGCCGTCGGCGCGGAAGAACACCGCTTCGAAACGGCGCCCGCCTTCCCCGCGCGCTTCCAGCATCCGGCACGCCTCGGCAAGCAGATCGGCAAGCACGCCGAGCACATAATCGGTACGCGCGACCGGCTCCGGGAAGCGGCGCTCGACCTCGACCGGCGGCAGCACGCGGCGCGGCACGAAAGGGCTTTCCGCATCGCCGACCATGCGGCGCACCGCCGTCGCCGCCTGCGCCCCGAAACGCGCGGCGAGCCCAGCGAGCGGACGGCAGGCGATATCCCCCACGGTATGGAGCCCGGCGCGACGTAGCGCCGTCTCGCGCTCCTCCCCCAGACGCAGCGCCGCAACCGGAAGCGCCGCGACGGACGCCGCCCCGAACTGCGCGAGCGCCCGCGCCGCATCGGACGTGTCCGCGAAGGCGGTGCGCACGGTGAAGCCGTGACGCCTGAGCCGCAGGCGGGCGGCGCGCACCAAGCCGTCCTCCCCGCCGAAGAGATGCGCGGCGCCCGCGATATCGAGGATGAGCGTGTCCGGCAGATCCGGCGCCACCATCGGTGTGTAGCGGATGCAGATGTCCGCGAGCCGTTCGAGCAGGCGCCGGTCGGCTTCCGGATCGTGGTCCGCAACCAGAAGCGCCGACACGCGCGCACGCGCATCGGCAAGCGGCAGGCCGGGCAGGAGCCCGAGCGCTTCGGCATGGCGGTCCGTAGCGGCGAGACGCAGCGCCCCTTTCACCGGCTCGGCGATGACGAGCGGGCGTTCAGGCGACCCTGTGCGTCCGGCGCGCGCCAGCCGCTCCGCGGGGAGCCACGGGAACCACAGCGCCAGATAGCGGCGCTTCACGAAAGACACGTGCGTCACGATCCCACTCCACGCGCCAGCCGGAGCCGGCGGGACCAGCGCGGCGGCGCAGCAATTCCACAGCGAACACCGGATGGCCCGGCGCATCCGCCGCCAGTGCCCGAGACGGTGCCGCCTCAACGCGCCAGCGGGTTTCCGCCGCGCTCGGCGCGGGCTCGGCATCGAGCCGCAGCAGAAACAGCGGCACACCCGACGCTTCGGCCGCGAGCGTGAGCCTGCGCGTGCCGGTGAGCCCGAACAGGCGCGTACGGCCCACGCTTTCCGCGATCACCGCGCCGAGCGCGGCGACACGCAGCGCATCCACCGCCGCCGACAGCAGCGCCGCCTCGTCCGGTGCCTGCGCGACGATGCACGCCGCCGGATCGATGCCGAGCTCCGCGAGCCCCGGCCCGTAAAGCGGCGCCCGGCGCGCGGCGGCATCCGTCCGCAGCCAGACGACCGGTGCCGCTGCCGCCGCCGAAAACGCCATCAGCGCCGCGAACCCCGCGGCCGCGCCACTGCCGCCGTCTCCGAACACTTCATGCAGCCGACCGCGCACCACGCCAGCCGCATCGAGGCCCGCATGTCCCGTAACGATGCCCGCACCCCGGCCGTGCGTTCCCCGACCTTCCATCTCGGCAACGATGCCGCGCAGATCGGCGAGAGAGGTCGGCGAATCGGACATATTGTTCTCTATTTGTTCTAGTATCGCTTCCCGTCACCGAGAGAGTCAAGGCCACGTGCGTCAGCGCGGATCGGCAGGATCGTATCCGAAATGGATTATAGTAAATCTCTTTTTAATCATCGCGACTTAACCGCTGCAGGGTGACATTTCCGTCCGTCTGATGAGAGGATCAGAATAATAATGAGAGTCATGAAATCTGCTGCCCTGTCGCGCAAGGCCACCCTGTATTCGGGTGCTGCGCTCGCCCTGCTGGCCGCTTCGCCCGCACTCGCCGCTTCGCTGGTGCTGACCGGCGACTACATCCAGATCGGCATCAACGACAACGGCACACTCGGCTATTCGGGAAACACCTCGCCGGGCATTCTTTATGACGGCACGGGCACGGGCACGTTCAATCCCGCCTACGATTATCTGACGCCGGGTTCGCCCTTTGAAGGCTTCGTCGTCAGCGGCACGGGCAGTTCGGCCTTCACGCTCATCAACAACAACGACGGCATATTCGACATTACCGGCGGTACGCTCACCGACTACAGCGGCGTCGCCTTCAACGGCGCGACCTATGAGCAGCGCGCGGTATGGACGGGAACGGCCGGCGGCCTGTTCACGATCACCAACGACTATTATTTCGACGAGGACGAACAGCAGCTGAAGATCCGTACCACGATCACTGCTCTCAGCGACCTCACGGACATCACCTTCTCGCGCCAGCTCGATCCCGATGCGGTCGCGGCGCCGGGCGATTCGAGCGCGACCAACAATTTCCGCGGGACCGGATCGGTTTCCGCCAATGACCTCGTCTATGCCGAGGCGCTGGTTTCGAAGTACGTGATCGGCCTCTACACCAACAGCAGCTACACGCACAATTCGGCCGTTACCTGGTGGACGACGGATACCGCGTCCTATCTCAGCGGTACGGACGTCGGCGACGGCGACAATACCATCGGTCTAGGGTTCGATCTCGGCGACCTTTTGACCGGCGGCACGATCACCTTCGATTATTCCTACATCTTCGGCACCGACATCAGTTCCGCGATCAGCCAGAACATCACCGGCACCAGCACGACGACCGACCTCGTCAACGGTTCGGTCAACCCCGTGCTCGACGGCGGCACACTGCTCGTGGATGCGCCGGGAAGCTACAGCGCAAATCTCAGCATCACCGACAATGACGGCACGATCGACACGGACGGCAACAACGCCGCCTTCACGGGCGTCATCTCCGGTTCGGGCGGGCTCACCAAGGATGGCGCGGGGACGCTCGTTCTCACGGGCGCCAATACCTATTCGGGCGGGACCACGGTCAGCGAGGGCACGCTCGTCGGCACCACGACAAGCCTGCAGGGCGACATCGTGAACAACGCCGCGCTCGTCTTCGACCAGGCTGCGAACGGAACTTTCGCAGGCGATATCTCGGGGAACGGCACACTCACCAAATCAGGTGCGGGCACGCTGAACCTGACCGGCACCAGCACCTTCAGCGGCACGACAACGGTCGGCGCCGGCCGCCTTGCGGTCAACGGCTCCCTCGCCGCGTCCGACGTCGACGTGCGGAACGGGGCCAGCATCGGCGGCAACGGCACCGTCGGCGGGCTCATCGTGCGCACCGGCGCGACCGCCGCGCCGGGCAATTCTATCGGCGAGCTGACTTCGGCGACCTTTGTGATCTTCGAAGCCGGCTCCACCTACGAGGTGGAAGTCGATGCCGCCGGGAATTCCGACCTGATCGTGGCCACCAGCACGGCGACGATCGAGGGCGGCACCATCGCGGTGCTGGCGGAAGACGGCGACTACCTGCCGCAGACGCACTATGAGATCGTGACGGCAGGCGCCGGCGTGACCGGCACGTTCGAGGACGTGACGAGCAACCTCGCCTTCCTGACGCCGACGCTGAGCTACGGCCCGAACGCCGTCACGCTCACGCTCACGCGCAACGA
The DNA here is from genome assembly GCA_016793845.1 of Sphingosinicella sp. Lineage (GTDB taxonomy): Bacteria > Pseudomonadota > Alphaproteobacteria > Sphingomonadales > Sphingomonadaceae > Sphingosinicella > Sphingosinicella xenopeptidilytica. The sequence continues at coordinate 29,258 of JAEULI010000100.1, read as the reverse complement.
CATCACGTTTGCGGCAGCGGGCACGACGCCGAACCAGATCGCCACGGGCAACGCCATCGACAGCGCGTTCAGCCCCGCAAGCGCAGTCTATACGGCACTTGTCGGCGCCTCGACGGCCGAAGCCGGTCGCGGCCTCGACGCCTTCTCGGGCGAAATCCACGCATCAAGTCTTTCGATCGCGTCCGAAGGCGCGGCGCAGCTTCGCCGCTCGCTGCTCGGCCGCTCGCAGGGTGCTGCGGCGACCGCCGAAGGCCGCAATATCGTGCTGTGGTCCGAAGCCGGCGGCAACTGGATCGACCGCGACGGCAACGGCAACGCGGCCGACGTGAACAGCTCCGGCTATTCACTGCTGCTCGGCATCGAAGCCAATCTCGGCGACACCGTGAAGATCGGTATCGCGGGCGGCACGACGGAAGCGGACGTGACACTGAGCGCGCGCGGATCGAAGGCGGAGACGCAAAGCCTCTACGGCGCGGTCTACGGCAGCGCCGCCTTCGGCGCGCTGACGCTGCGCGCCGGCGCCAGCTATGCCGACCTCGACACCGATACGACGCGCAACGTCGACTTCCGCAGCTTCAGCCAGGAGCTGACGGCGAGCTACGGCGGATCGGCCGTGCAGCTGTTCGGCGAGATCGGCTACACGCTGCCGCTCGGCAAGGGTTCGGTGGAGCCATTTGCAGGTGTGAGCGGCCTGTGGCTGAAGGACAAGGACTTCGCCGAAACCGGCGGCACCGCCGCGCTTGAAGGCGATGGACGCCGCCGCAGCTACAGCTGGTCCTCGCTCGGTCTACGCGCAACGATCGGCGGCGCGCAGGCGCCCGTCGTCGGCCGCGTGCAGATCGGTTGGGAACACGCGCTCGGCGACGTGGACGTGACTTCGGATCTGCAGTTCGCCGCGGGCGGCACCGCCTTCCGCATCGAAGGCACGCCGCTTTCGAAGGACAGCGTGCAGACCGAAGCGGGCCTCGACTGGCGCGCGGCCCCGGGCCTCACGCTCAGCACGCGCTACACCGGCAACCTCGGCGATCACGGCCAGGACCACGGCGTCCGCGCAACGGTCGCCATCAAGCTCTGACGAAACGCAAGGGGAGGCCGGCGACACACGTCGGCCTCCCCTACATGCGGATCGATCGATCCGGCGCACGAAAGACCTTCTGACAACAAGCACATGTCTTTATGCTATCCCGGAAACGGGGGTTCATGCGCATACTGCTCCTCGGCGCTGCCGGCTTCATCGGCCGCCATATCCTGACCGATCTTGTCGCGCACGGACACGATGTGACGGCGGTGGTCCGGTCGAAAGCCGGTCTGGAAACCGCCTTTCCCAAAGTCCGCTTCCTTGCGGCGGACCTTTCCAAAGCAACGCACGAAGCCGATTGGTCCGCGCATTTGCACGGCATCGCATTGATCGTGAATGCAGCAGGCATTCTGCGGGGCAAGGACATGGACGCCGTGCATGTGCATATGCCGCGCGCACTCTATGCTGCTGCCGTCAACGCCGGTGTACGGCGCGCCATCCTGATATCGGCGATCAGCGCCCGCCCCGCAGTGGAGACGGATTATGCTCAGTCCAAACTGGAAGGCGAGGCAGTGCTGCGCGCATCTCGCCTCGATTGGACGATCCTGCGCCCATCTCTGGTCTATGGTGACGGCAGCTACGGCGGCACATCACTGATCCGCGGATTGGCCGCGTTGCCATTGTTCACGCCAATACCGGGCAATGGCAATTTTTCGTTCACGCCCATAGAGGTGCGCGATCTCGCGAGGGCTGTTCGGATTGCGTGCGAGGACGAACGGTTCTCCGGTCAATGCCTCGAACCTGTCGGCCCCGACACCTTCAACGTACGTGAACTGCTTGCGCGATATCGCGCCTGGCTCGGCTTCGGGAAAGCGCACTTTCTGCACGTTCCCATGCCCATCATGCGCCTCCTCGGCCGTATCGGTGACATGGCCGGAGACGGACCCGTTTCTACCAACAGCCTGATGCAGATGGTCGCGGGAAACACGGGCGACAGTGCTGCATTCGCCCAAGCTGCGGGCTTCATGCCGCAGGCGCTCGACGACGCGCTGAATGCGCGGCCCGCACAAGTGCAGGACCGATGGCACGCGCGGCTTTTTTTCCTTGCACCACTCGTGAAGGCCGCGCTCGTTTTCCTCTGGATCGCATCGGCCTTGCTGGGGTTCTTCACCGGAGCCGCACGGACGATGGAAATGCTTCAGGCGCTCGCGCTGCCGGCATATCTTGCTGACCCGATGCGCATCGGCAGCAGCATTCTCGATCTTGTCGTCGCAGGCGCAGTGCTGTTTGACAGGAGGGTGCGGTGGTCGACCATGCTGCAGCTCGTGGTGGTGTTTGGCTACACGGCAGTGCTCGGCCTCGCCCTGCCTTCGCTGTGGCTGGACCCGCTCGGATCGCTGCTCAAGAACCTGCCGATCATTACGCTCATCCTTGTTCACGGTGCGATCGGAAACAAACGCTGATGGATGTCTATCTGCTCGTGAAATGGGTTCACGTGCTGAGCAGCACGATCCTGTTCGGCTTTGGCGCGGGCACGGCGTGGTATTTCTGGAACGCCCACCTCTCGCGCGATCCGGCCACGATTGCACGCGTTGGGCGTATGGTCGTAAAGGCGGACTGGATCTTTACGGGCAGCAGCGGTGTCGTGCAGCCCGCGAGCGGCATTGCACTTGCTTACCTCGGAGGATGGCCGCTCACCGCGCCATGGCTGCTGGTAACCTACGCGCTATATGCGCTCGCATTCCTGTGCTGGGCGCCGGTGGTCTGGCTGCAGATCAAGGCGCAGAGGCTCGCGCAGTCCGCCGCAGAGACCGGCAGGCCGCTGGGCCCCGACTATGCCCGGATCATGCGCTTGTGGTTTCTGCTCGGCTGGCCGGCATTTCTGGGATTGGCGGGCGTCTTCTGGCTGATGGTTGCGAAACCCGCGCTCTGGTAGCTCAGCGCCCCGTGCGGCGGTGCCAGAGGAGCCAGGAGTAGAAGACGGGTGGGAGCGTGCTGACGAGGAGCGCGCCTATGACCAGCGCGCCGCGTACCTCGGGGGTGAGCGGAAGCAGCCCCGCGAGAAGCAGCGCCAGGCCGCCTGCCATCGTGGTCCACGCGCCGAAGCGATGCGTTGCGATCCAGTTGTCCGTATCGAGCAGCGCCCACGGCGTGCGGATGCCCACGAAGAATCCGGGGCGCGATTTCGGCAGGACGTTTCCAACGTAAATCAGCAGCAGGCCCACGCCCACGAGCGGCAGCATGATCGGTACGGTCCAGCCGAACGCCGGGGCGGCGACCAGAAGCTCCACCATGATCATGATACCCAGAATGCCGATCCAGCCCGCGCGATAAAGCGCGGCGCTGCCTTCCATGCGGTTCTGGAGCGGTTCGAGGCGCGGCAGAACGGCAAAGACCAGCGACAGCACGGCGCACAGCACCACCGGCGCGAACAGTGCGAACGCCGCATCGCCATGCCGATCCGCCTCTCCGGCGAGGTTCCAGTGCATGGGAAGCTGCGTGCCTTCGGGCAGCAGCGCGAGCGCAATGGTGGCAATCGCGGCAAGGACCGCCACGGTGACCCACGAGATGACGATCAGTGCGTGCTCGCGCATTCCGCTGTTTCCTTCTCCGCTTCGCCCACCCCAAGCCGGCCCATGAAGGCCATCACGACCTCTTCGACCGCCGACAGGTTGAGCGTGTAGATGATGCTGCCGCCGCGGTTTTCGCCCTGAATCAGCCCCGCCGATTTCAGCTTCGCGAAGTGCGCGGACATCGTGGGCTTCGAAACGGGAAACGCATCGGCAAGCGCCCCGGCGGACTTGCCGCCTTCCTTCAGCATCTCGAGCACCTCTCGGCGGATCGGATGCGCCAATGCGTCGAAAACCGCGTTCACGACCCCTCATTTGTCTATTAGCGAAATGACTAAATCATAAACTGGACCGCCCGGTCAACCCTAGACCCGCGATCATGCCGCGAATGATTGGCGATAGCGTATCGACGAAGGCCGCGCGCGCGGCCATAAACCGGGGCATGACTCGCCACCTCTACCTTGCGCTCGGCTTCCTGTCGCTGGCGCTCGGCATCATCGGGGCGTTCCTGCCGCTGCTTCCCACGACGATCTTCATCATCATCGCGGCTTATTTCTTCGGGCGGTCTTCAGAGCGGCTGGAGGCGAAGATCCTGGCACACCCCAAGCTGGGCCCGCCGGTGATCGCGTGGCGGCGTGAAGGCGCGATCAGCACGCGCGCCAAGATCGCGGCGTGCACGGGCATGGCCTTCGGATATGCGGTTTTCCACCTGACCGGGAACCCCTCGCCGTTGTGGCGCGGGCTTGCGGCGGCAGGGCTGCTCGCCTCTGCGCTCTTCGTGGTTACGCGGCCAAGGCCGACGGCGGAACGCGAAGCGGAACGGGCGCGCTAGTCGACGCGGCGAGCACAGGCCTGTCTGCGACACCGAACAGCGCGGGCAAGGCGGACTGGCGGGCGGTGAGCATCTCGAGCCACGGGCTGAGCACGAGGCCGATGGCGACGGGCAGCAGCCACAGCGACGATCCCATACCGGCCGCCGCGAACGCCAGCATGGCAGCGCCGAGCAGCACATGCGGGCGATAGTGGCGCAGCGCGTCGCCGAACGCGATGCCGTCCGTCTCGCGGCGCTGGGGCGACCAGCCGCTGCTGCGGCCCATCAGAATATCGGCAAGGTTCAGCGTCTGCGTGAACATCATCAGCGGGGCGACAAGCGCCGAGAGCGGCACATCGACGAGGATGCCCATCGCGATCCGCCGCACGCCGCCGAGCGCGGCGCGGCGTCGGCGATCGATCAGCGTCCAGACGAGGCCGAGCAGCTTGGGGCCGAACAGCAGCGCGAGCGTGAAGCCGAGCAGCCATGGCGCGGGCGCGACGCCTGCACCCTGTGTGACATGGTGCACGACGCCCGCGACGATGAGCAGCAGCCACAGCGGCGAGGTGAAGTACGCCGAACCGCCCATCAAGAGCTGCAGCCGGTTCACCCAGTGGAAGCCCCCGCTGCCGAGGATGCGCAGGTGCTGCAGATTGCCCTGACACCAGCGACGGTCGCGCTTCGCGAAATCGACGATGCTGGGCGGGAACTCCTCTGTGCTGCCGGGCGCGGCGACCATGTGCACCGCCCAGCCGCGACGGCGGAGCAGTGCTGCCTCGACCATATCGTGGCTCATGATCGCGCCGCCGAAGGGCGCGGCGCCGGGAAGCGCGGCGAGGCCGCAGCTTTCGGCGAAGGCGCGCGTCCGCAGAATCGCGTTGTGGCCCCAGAAGGTCGCCTCGCTGCCCGACCACCAGATCATGCCCGCCGTCGCCACCGGGCCGTAAAGACGCCCCGAGAACTGCTGCCAGCGCGCGAAGAGCGTGCGGGCGTTGACGACATCCGGTACGGTCTGGATGAGGCCGACGCCGGGGTTCGCATCCAGCGTCGCGGCCATGCGCGCCATCGTGCGCCCGTCCATCAGGCTGTCGGCATCGAGCACGAGCATGTAATCGTAGGCGCCGCCGAACCGGCGCACCCAATCGGCGATGTTGCCGGGTTTGCGCTCGATATTCGCCTCGCGGCGGCGATAGTAGAGGCGCGGGGCGAGCGTGGGGCGGAGCGACAGGAAGGCGGCATATTCGGCGCGGCCGTTCTCGGGGCTGGAATCGCTGAGCACGAAGATGTCGAAATCGCGCGCGCGCCCTTCGCGGGCGAGCGAGAGCGCCATCGCGCGGATGCGGGCGAAGACGGCGGATACGTCTTCATTGTAGACAGGGACGAGAATGGCGGTGCGCCCTTCGGGTGCGGTTTCCGCCACGAGATCGAAATCGCGCGCACCCGCGAGCAGGCGAACGAAACCCGCAAGCGCGGTCAGGAAACCGAAGCCTATCCACGCGAACAGCGGCACGAACAGCGCGACGAGCAGCAGCTCGCCAAGCGCGAAGCCGTCCGGCGCGGCGGCGCGCGCCATTTCGCCGCCGCCCACGAGCGCGATGAGCAGCGTTGCAGAAATCAGCAGAAAGCGGCGGAGCGCAATGCCCTGCGGCGCGGTTTCGGAACGGAGCGGCGCGGAATCGCACGCGCGCCAATCCTGCAGCGGCATGGCGAGCGGCGCTTCGGGCGGAAGCCCTTCCGCGCGCCGGTGCAGCGTATTGTAGGAAACCGTGTCGTAGCCTCCGGACACGCCTTCAGACAGCAGGACTTCGTGACGCATAATTTCAGTATCGACCCTGGTTACACTTCCGGCCCACTGTCTTGTCCGCAGCGTCGACCGGTCAGTCAGCAATGCGCGCCGGGATCATCCGTTCCCGATCGCAGGTATTTGATACAGCCACGTTTCGGTGAGTTGTGCACCGCAGCAGACGAGCGCCCCGCGCAGGTCCGTTGCGACCCCGTTTCGAGCTTCCACGTCCATCATCAGCCGCCAGCGACTCGGACGCCCGGCAACCGGATAAGCGGCCTGCATCAGGATCTTGCCGTTCGTGGCGACCTCGGCCGTCACGTCACCGCGCGCGCGGCCTTTCAGCGCTTCGCCTTCGAAATCGACGACGAGCTTGATGACATCTTCCTGTGCAGGATGGCCCGGACGCCCCCCGAGGCCGCGGTATGTGCCGATGACGCGCGCGAGCGGCGCGGCATCGGGCTCGCCGCCGAGCCAGCGGAGGCGATAGGCGAGATCGTAGCGCATACCCGCGCGCGCCGGAGCCTTCGGCTGCCAGAAGGCGGCGATGTTGTCGTCCGTCTCGCCTTGCGTGGGAATCTCGACCAGATCGACGGTGCCTTCACCCCAATCGCCGATCGGCTCCGCCCAGAGCGACGGGCGCTTGTGATAGAAGACGCCGTCGTCTTCGTAATTGTCGTAATTCCGGTCGCGCTGCATCAGGCCGAAGCCGCGTGGGTTTCGATCGAGGAAGGCGTTGAGCGCGGTTCGCGGCGGATTGACGAGAGGGCGCCAGAGCCGCTCGCCCGCGCCGTTGGCGATGAGGAGGCCGTCGGAATCGTGGATTTCCGGCCGCCAGTCGCGGCGCGGGCCGGGCTCGGTCTCGCCGTACCAATACATGCTCGTCATCGGCGCGAAGCCGAGGCGCTCGACATCGGCGCGCAGGCGGATGGACAGCGTCACCTCCTGCACGATCTCGTTTTCGATCACGCGGTTCACGAAGCGGTAGGCGCCCGCGACGCGCGGGCCGTCGAGGAGGGCGTAGATGGTGAAGGCGTTCTCTCCCGGCTCCAGCCAGAAGGCGCGGAAGACCGGGAACTCCTCGGGCGTCGAAAGGCCGGTGTCGATCGCGAGACCGCGTGCGGAAAGGCCGTATTGGTGAAGCGGCCCGGCTGTGCGGAAATAAGAGGCACCCTGGAACGCCAGCCAGTCCCCGACATTGCCGGGGTTCATCACGCGGAAGCCCGCGAAGCCGCCGTTCTCGGACGTGAGCGCGCGGGCGGGGCTGTCCTCCGGCATTTCGTAGAGATCGGGTGAATAAGAAAGCGCGCGGGCACGTCCGCTCTCCACGACATGGATCGCGATCGGTTCGCGCGCATATTTGCCGAGCGGGAACAGACGCACCGATTGCCCGGGCCGATCCGGCCAGAGCGCGGCGGCATCGCGGTAGCGGATACTGTTGAGCGCATCATAGTCGACAGCGGCGGCGGCCTCGATGCGCGGAAGCGGCACGAATGGCCGCTCCGACAGCGTCATCGCCTGCCGCTTCAGAGCATCCCACGAGAAGGCTTCGGCGCGGCCGAGACGGGGCGCGGCAAGCGCCGGGAGCGTGGGAAGGAGGCCGAGCGCGGCGAGGCCGGCGAGCGCGTCCCGGCGCGACCAGCGAGCGCGATCAAGGTTCATCCGTGTTTTCATTGCGTTGCCGCGAACGCACCGCAAGCGAAATGGATGCAAGGGCCGGCGCGACAGGAGCGCGCAGCCCTGCGGCGAACGGTTGCTTTCAGGGCAGCGACAGCGCCTGCCGGACCGCGCGCCAGTCGACGATCTTGAAGTTCTGCTGCTCGCCGCCGTCGTCGGTGTCGTGCATCGCGATCGCGCCTTCGGGGAACGGGCCAATGGGGCCGCTCCAGGCATCGAGACCGTCGGTGCCGGTCACGTTGTCGATGGCGCCGCCCTCGACGGCGAAGCGGCCCTTGTAGGCATAGCTGTCGCCTTCGATCTGCCAGACGGGATAGGTGGCATCGCCCTGGCTGGACGCGATCAGATATTTCGCGCCGCGGTCGCGCAGGATCGACATGCCCTCGACATCGGCGGTGAGGCGTTCGCCGTCGACGGCGGCGACCTTGATACCATCGGCGGATGCGCCGGGGCTGAGATCGAAGCGCCAGATCGCGACGTCTTCCTCGCCGAGATAGAGACGCCCGGTCTCGTCGTCGACGACACAGCCTTCGGGCTGGCTGCCGACCTTGAAGCTGTACGCGAGTTTCGCCGTTTCGAGCGGGGCGCCGTTCGCCAAACGCAGCGCACGGATTTCGCCCGCCTTGTTGTTCGGGATCAGGTAGAAATCGCCGCCGAGCCTGCCCATGCAATAGCCGTAGGGCTCTCCCATACCGAGCGGCAGCACGCCGTAGCGCCGCGTCTCGAATGTGTCGGGATCGAAGAGATAGGCGATGAGCGTGAAATTCTTCCGCTCGGTCGCGGTGACGAGGACATAGTCCTTGCCGTCCACCGTGAAGCCCGTGCGGAGGTCGACGTTGTTGAGCGGGCCGTCGGGCAGGAACTGGCGGACCTTGCCGTCCATGTCGTGAACATAAAGCCCATCGGTCTTGTCCGTGCCGAAGAGCACGGCGCGCGACGGATCGCGCGGATCGGCCCAGAGCGCGGGATCGTCGGCATCGACGGCGGGGTCGGTGGTGACGACGGTCTCGACGGCGGCGGGCACGGCCTTCGCGGGATCACCGCGCGCGGCGGTGCCCTGCGGCAGTTCGATCTCTGGTGCAGCACACGCAGCGAGCAGGATGAGGGGAAGGGCGGTCAGTAGCTTCATCGATCAGTCCTTGGGGTCTGCCGTGCAGGGTACGCCGTCGGGACCCGTCTGTCCCGTGCAGCGGCGCACGGGCCCCGAGGCCTCGGCGATTTCGACGAGGCGGTTGCCGTCCGCATGGCGGATGAGATCGAAGCCGTCGTAGAGGCGGCCCGAGGCGGTGAAGGTGCGGAACTGCAGGCGGTCCTCCGCCACGTCGACGACCTGATAGAGTTCGGTATCCTCCGCGACGCGGTCGGGCTGCGTGCCCGCACGATCATTGAGGCCGTACATCTTCGCGCCGGTGACGGAGACGAGATACACGGGGCCCTGCACCTTGCCGTCGGCGCGGGCCTTCGCGGAGGCGGTCTTGCCGGCTTCGGCGGTGAGGCGGCTGTAGCAATGGTCGTGGCCCTGCAGCACGAGATCGACCTTGCGCGTCTCGAACACCGGTTTCCACGCCGCCTTCAATTTCGCGGTGTCGTTCGGCCGCGCGCAGGTGAAGATCGGCTGGTGGAACAGCACGACGTTCCAGCGCGCCTTGCTCGCCGCGAGCGTGCTGTCGAGCCAGCGCGTCTGGCTTTCAAGCGCACCGAGGTTGAGCGCGGCGGTGCCATCGAGAATGATGAAGCGCACGCCCTGATAATCGACGAAGTACGTCGTCGCCTTCGCAGCATCGGCGCCGTTCGCGGGCAGAGCGAATTGGCGCGGCCAATGCGGTCCGAGCACGTATTGCTCGGTGCCGTCCGGCAATTCGTTGTCGAGATATTCGTGATTGCCGGTCGCGGGAAGCTGCGGAACGATGCTGTAATTGTAGCCGCCCGCCTGCGTCCATTCTCCCCACTCGTCGTCGTGCGCGAGATTGTCGCGCTGCGCGACGAGATCACCCGCATGGACGACGAGCGCAGGCGCCGCCGTCGCGTGGAATGCCTGCCGGATCACGCGCGAGGCGATGCTGAGGATATTGTTCTGCGTGTCGCCGAAATAGAGGAAGCGGAACGGCTGTGCCTCGGCGCTGGCCGTGCGGAATTGCAGCCACTCGCTCCAGCCCGCGCTGCCCTTTACGCGGTAGACGTAGGCGCGCCCCGGTTCGAGGTCGGTGAAGCGCACCTGATGATACAGTGCCTTGCCGTTTTCGTTCGCGATTTCCGAACTGCCGCCGACGATGCGGACGGCGCGGGCACCGAGCGAAGGACCATCGATCGCGGGTGCGATCTCGGCCTCCGCAGTCTGCTGCGCGCTGTCGGTGCGGAATGCGACTGCCATCTCGCGCGACGGGTCCGCACCGGCGGTGAGCACGATACGATCGGGCAGCGACTTCGCCGCATAGGGCAGGCCCGGCGAACGCGAGATCGGAACCGCCTGCCCGGCGACGGCCGGTGTGGCCGCCGCGAGCAGGAGCGCGGCAAGGCGCAGCATCAGAATGTGGCCTTCACGCCGAACTTTGCCGTCCAGCTATACTCCTCGTACTGCAGCAGGCGCCGCGAGCCGCCGAAGTTCTGATAGGCATAATAGGGTTCGTCGGTGACGTTCACCCATTCGCCGAACAGCTGGATGTTGTCCATGATCTGATACTTCGCACTGAGGTCGAGCTGGAAGTGCTTCGCGACGTAGCGATCCTCTTCCGGCGCATCGCCCAGCTCGTCGAGATACTTGTCGCGGTAGGTGCCCGCCACGCGAAGGCTGAGCGGTCCCTTCTCGTAACCGAGCACGGCGTTGAACGTGTGCTTCGCCGAGGCCGGGAGACCGACCTTGCGCAGATCGCCGAGATCGCCGTCGTTCGGCACCGTGCCTTCAGCGTCCGTGTACGTGTAATTGAACTGCGCGAGCAGACCATCGAACGGTGCAGGCAGGAAATCGAAGGCCTGATTATAGCTGAACTCGAAACCCCGGATCTTCGCCGTCTTGCCGTTGATCGAGGTCGTCGCGGAGTCGAGCAGCACGCCATTATAGAGGACGTCGTCTTGCGTGTAGTCGACGATGTAATCCTTGATGTCCTTGTAGAAGACGCCCGCCGACACGGCGGCGTTACGGCCGAAATAATATTCGACCGAGAGATCGGCGTTCCAGGCGCGGTAAGGCTTCAGATCGGGATTGCCGAATTCGCCTTCATTGTCCTCGATCATCGCGCGCGGCGCGAGCTTCGACAGCTTCGGGCGCACGAGATTCTTGTAACCCGCCGCGCGCAGCACGAGATTGCGCACCGGCTCGTAGCGGATCGTGACGCTGGGCAGCCAATCGGTGTAGCTGCGATCGAACGTCTGCGGGGTGACGAAAACCGTGTCGTCCTCAACCGGTTCGCCGCCGAATTCGCCGCCTTCCTCAACGAGCGTGACGATGTTGCCGGTGATACGGTTCTTCGTGCGCTCCATGCGCACGCCGCCGATGATACGGAGCGTGCTGCTGTCCCAGCGGCCGAGCAGATAGGCCGCGAGAATATCCTCGTCGACGCTGTAATCGGATTCCGCAGATGCCGCCGCGGTATCGAACGGATCGAGCTCGAACAGATTTTGATTGTCGTTCCAGAACTTGCGGAAGGATTTCTTCGCGAGGACGGGATCGATGACGGCGAGGCCGTAATCCTGCTTGCCGATGAAATCCGCGAGCGTCAGATCGTCTTCGCTGTCGAAACCGTCGTAGATATCGAACGTGCCGTTGTAGAATTTCTCGCGCCAGCGTGCTTTGGCGCCGCCCTGCACGGTGAACTCGCCGGTGCCCAGCGCGAACACGTGCGAGACATCCGCTTTCAGGGCGTATTCCTCGTCCTGAGAATCGCTGAGCGTCGTGCGTTCCAGCTTGTCGAATTCATACTCGGTGGGATCGAGGAAGAGGTCGTTTCCGGCAGTGATCGTGTGGCCGGTGAACATCGGCTTGCTGTAATCGAACCGGACGCCGAATTCGCCTTCATCCTCGAACTTGCGTTCGAAATTCGCCGGGTCGATCGAGCCGTTCTCGCGTTCGCTCGATTTCGCCCAGCTCGCCGAATAGACGAGCTTCCACGGCCCCGTTTCCGTCTCGCCGCCGAGCGTCAAGGACCGAATCTTCTGCGATTCGAAACGATCCTTGAGATCGCGCTGCACGCTGATCTCACCGTCGTCGGAGCGAAACTCCGCGGTCGTGTCCGAGCCGGCGAAGGGGGATTCATCCATTTCGAAAATCAGGCGGCGGCGATATTCATGGTCGTCGAACTGGCTGTAGAGACCGCGCACGTAAAGCGTGGTGCTTTCGCCCGCGCGGAAATCGAACGAGAGCGATGCGGAAATGCGTTCGCGTTCCACATCATAATCGCGATACTCGACCGTGTCGGCATAGACGATGCCGTCGTCCTCGTCCCAGCCGTCCATCTCCATGTTGTCGGTCGCGAACTTGCGCTTGTAATAGGAGATACCGCCGGCGACGCCGATGTTGTCGCTGAGCTTGGTCGAGAAATCGATCGCGCCCTTGGGCGAAAGATGATCGGTGAGATCGTTGTAGCTGCCTTCCGCGCTGAGCTTCAGCAGATCCTTCTTGCGCGCGAATGCGCTCGTCGTGTTGATCTCGATGGAAGCGCCGATCGTATCGCCGTCCATGTCCGGTGTCAGCGACTTCTTCACCTCGATCGATTCGATGAGATCACTGGAAATCACGTCGAGCGCGACCGAGCGCACATCCGATTCCGGTGCGGGCAGGCGGACACCGTTCAGCGACGATGCATTCAACTCGGGATCGAGGCCGCGGATCGAAACGAAGCGGCCCTCGCCCTGATCGTTGAGGATATTGACGCCGGGCAGGCGGCGCAGCGATTCCGCGACGTTCTGATCGGGGAACTGACCGACCGCATCGCGCGTGAGCACGGAGGCGACGCCGTCCGCCGCACGCTGGCGCGCGATCGCACTGCCGAGGTTCGCCTGCTGGCCGATGACGAGGATGAGGCTGTCGTCGCCCGCGCTGAGCGCAACGTCGACACGCGTCGTACCATCTTCAGTGACGCTCACCGGGGTGCGGCTTTCATCCGCGCCCGCATAAGCGGCGCGGAGCGTGTAGCTGCCCGAGGGCACGTCCGCGAACCGGAAGCTGCCGTCCTGCGCCGCCGACGTGCGGCGGCCAAGCTCGACGAGTTCGACCTCGGCACCCTGCAGGCCGCGAACGCCGCCAGCATCGACGACGCTGCCGACGAGCGTGCCGGCGAAGGCGGGCGAGGAGAGCGAGGTGACGGCAAACAGCGCAGCCACGAGGCGGCTGCGGCGAACGCGAATGCGGTGCGACATGGAATACCCCTTGTGTGGGGCAGTCCCGATGCCGCCCCTTCGCGGCGAGGCATTAGGGGCGGGTCGTTACGCGCGGGCGTCGTTTGTGTGACGGAAAGATGCACGAAAAATTGCAATTTGGAGATAGCGCGCTCCGCTTCGGGCCGGCTTGAGTTTCGGGTGAGGTTCCGGCACGCAGCCAGAAATGCGAAGCCATCTCGCACGATCATTCCGATTTTCGCCGCTTGCCGCGATCGCGGCAGTCCTTGCGGGCTGCGCTACACTGCCGGCGCCGCGCACCTTGAGCTGCGCCGTGAGCGACGCGCCGCCGGCACGCCTGTCCGCCGACGGCCGGTCATTCATCGACCTCGACGTGCTCACATATAATATCGAAGGACTGCCGTGGCCTGCGCGCAGTGGGCGCGCGGCAAAGCTGCGGGCGATCGGCGCGCACCTCGACGGGCTGCGCCGCGCTGGGACCGCGCCCGACATCGTGCTGTTTCAGGAGGCCTTCTCAGGTGCTGCGGCGAAGGCTGTGGAAGCCGCGGGATATCCGGCGCTTGCCTCCGGACCCGGACGCACGCAGCGGCGCACGCTGGACGCTGCCGGCACGGTGCCCGGCAGCCGCAAATGGCGCAAGGGCGAGATCGGAATCCGGCTGCTCTCTTCCGGCCTCGTCATCGCCAGCCGCTATCCGATCGTAACGCACATGTCCGAACCCTTTTCCCGCCGGAGCTGCGCCGGGTTCGACTGCCTGAGCAACAAGGGCGTTCTGCACGCGCGCGTTGCAATACCCGGCGTTCCCGACCCGATCGACATTTTCAACACGCACATGAACGCACAGCGCGCCTCCGGCGTGCCGAGAGCGCGGCACACGCCCGCGCACAATATTCAGGCCGAGGAGCTCGCCGCGTTTCTCGAAGCACGCCGTGCGCCCGAAAAGCCTGCCATCTTCGGCGGTGATTTCAATATGCGCCGCTCGCTGCCGCGCTTCGATACCTTCGATGCGCTGCAACCGCTGGCACTCGTCCACAGGCATTGCACGTTGGAGAACAGCGGCTGCGAAGTCCGCATGTCGTGGGACGGAGACGCGCCCTGGATGGACACGCAGGACCTGCAGCTTTTCGCTTCGGGCCAGCGCGTCGAGGTTCGCCCGGTGCGCGTGGAAGCCATGTTCGACGGGCGGCCGGACAGCCCCATGCTCTCCGATCACGACGGGTTTCGCGTGCGCTATACGATCAGCTGGGATGCCGCCGCCCAGCCCTCCCCCGGTGCTTGTCATCCGGGGAAGGACTGAACGGCGGCGCCTTGATCAGAACCGGTCGGCGTTCATCACCTTCGTCCACGCGGCGACGAAATCCTTCACGAACGTTTCCGCGCTGTCGTCCTGCGCATAGACTTCCGCATAGGCGCGCAGGATCGAATTGGAGCCGAAGGTGAGATCGAGTTCGGTCGCGGTCCACTTCGCCGCGCCCGTCTTGCGATCGCGGATTTCGAAGATGCCGTTCCCGGCGGGCACCCATTTGTTGGCCATGTCGCAGAGGTTGACGAAGAAGTCATTCGTCAACGTGCCGATGCGGCCGGTGAACACGCCGTGGCTGGTGCCGCCGTGGTTCGTTCCGAGCACACGCATTCCGCCGACGAGCACGCTCATCTCCGGTGCGGTGAGGCCCATGAGCTGCGTGCGATCCAGCATCAGCTCGGCGGGCTTCACGGCGTAGTCCTGCTTCAGCCAGTTGCGATAGCCGTCGTGGATGGGTTCGAGCGGCGCGAAGCTCTCCGCATCGGTCGTCGCATCGGTCGCGTCGCCGCGGCCCGGCGTGAACGGCACGTCCACATCGAAGCCCGCAGCCTTTGCCGCCTGCGCGATGCCGACGGTGCCCGCAAGGACGATGACGTCCGCGATGCTCGCGCCGCTTTCCGCCGCGATCGGTTCCAGCACCGATAGCACCCGCGCGAGACGGGCAGGCTCGTTCCCTTCCCAATCCTTCTGCGGGGCAAGGCGGATACGCGCGCCGTTGGCGCCGCCGCGCATGTCCGATCCGCGGAAGGTTCGCGCGCTGTCCCATGCGGTGGTGACCATGTCGCTGATCGAAAGGCCGCTCGCCGCGATCTTCGCCTTCACGGCGTCGACGTTCCACGACGTGCTGCCCGCCGGAACCGGATCCTGCCAGATCAGGTCTTCCGCCGGCACATCCGGTCCAAAATAGCGGGCCTTCGGGCCCATGTCGCGGTGCGTGAGCTTGAACCACGCGCGCGCGAACACGTCCCGGAAATAGGCGGGATCGCGGTAGAACCGCTCCGAAATTTCGCGATAGGCGGGGTCCATCTTCATCGCCATGTCGGCGTCGGTCATGATCGGGTTGTGGCGGATCGACGGGTCTTCAACGTCGAGCGGCTTGTCCTCTTCCTTGATGCTCACCGGTTCCCACTGCCATGCGCCCGCCGGGCTTTTCCGCAGCTCCCAATCGTGGTTCAGGAGCATTTCGAAATAGCCGTTGTCGAACACCGTGGGGTGCGTCGTCCACGCGCCTTCAAGGCCGCTGGTGATCGCGTCGCGGCCCACGCCCGTGCCGCCCGGATTGGCCCAGCCGAAGCCCTGCTGATCGACGCCGGCACTTTCGGGGTCCAGCCCAAGCTTGCTCGCATCGCCGTTGCCGTGACACTTGCCGACGGTGTGCCCGCCCGCAGTGAGCGCGACGGTCTCCTCGTCGTTCATCGCCATGCGGGCGAAGGTCTCGCGCACGTCGCGCGCCGTCCGCAGTGGATCGGGCTGGCCGTCCACACCTTCGGGATTGACGTAGATGAGGCCCATCATCACGGCGGCGAGCGGGTTTTCGAGATCGCGTTCGCCCGAATAGCGGCTGCCCTCGCTGCCGCTTGGCGCGAGCCATGCCTTCTCGGAACCCCAGTAGACGTCCTTCTCCGGATGCCAGATATCCTCGCGCCCGAAGCCGAAGCCGAAGGTCTTGAGACCCATCGATTCGTACGCGACGGTGCCCGCGAGGATGATGAGATCTGCCCAGCTCACGGCGTTGCCGTATGCCTTCTTGATCGGCCACAGGAGGCGCCGCGCCTTGTCGAGGCTGGCATTGTCCGGCCAGCTGCTGAGCGGCGCGAACCGCTGATTGCCGGTGCCGCCGCCACCGCGACCGTCCGCGATGCGATAGCTGCCCGCCGCGTGCCACGCCATGCGGATCATCAGGCCGCCGTAGTGGCCCCAATCGGCAGGCCACCAATCCTGGCTGTCGGTCATCAGCGCATGGAGATCCTGCTTCAGCGCCGCGACATCCAGCGTCTTCAGCTTTTCGCGGTAGTCGAAACCCTTGCCGAGTGGATTGGTCTTGCCGTCGTGCTGGTGGAGAATGTCGAAATTGAGCGCCTCCGGCCACCAGTTCATATTGGACGACAACACCGTATTGCTGCCGTGCATAACCGGGCATTTGCCCTTCGGACTCGTCATCTCGTTCATCGCTGTCCTCCCGCCTTGCGAAATACTGCCATCAGGATTGCACGAGTTAGACCGTGGACGATTTATTCGGCAATCCGATTTATATCGTCACAGTAATCGATTGGGGCGATATGTCGCCGCACACGTCCGCAGTATACGCGCACGAAGGGCACAGGAGAACCATCGGCCCAACCGTGACCATAATTGACGGCTCCTCAAAATGGATGTTCTTGAAGGCGTGATCCACGACGATCACGACGGGGGGGCAGACATGCGTATCATCAGCGGCATCTTGATCGGCGCGGTCATGACGACATCGGCCTCGGCCGAACCTTTGGCGATCCAGGACAGTTTCAGCAGAACGGAAGGCGTTGTCGGGCTGGGTCTCACCATCCCCATCGGTGGTGGCCGGGACAAGGCGCCGCCGCGCGTGGAATTGCGGCTGACACGCGATGTGGTGAATTTTGACGGCACCCGGCAATCCGCCGCGCTGCAGTATCAAACGGGCACCCGGATCGGCTTTTCGCTCGCGCCCGGACACAGACTTCTGCTCAACGGAGAGCCCGTCGAAGACCTGCGGAAGAACGGCATGTCCACGCTTGGATGGGTTGCGCTAGGCGTGGGGGCCACGCTGATTATCGGCGGCGTGCTCGTGGCGGATGCGGCGCGCGACGCCAGCGAATAAACTGGTTTCTTTGTAAAAACACTGGAGCGGGCGAAGGGATTCGAACCCTCGACCCCAACCTTGGCAAGGTTGTGCTCTACCCCTGAGCTACGCCCGCTCGAACGTATGCGGAGGCTTGGCTCCGCCAGAGGTCGCGGCTGCTAGCATGAGCGCGGCGAAAAGCGCAAGCGGATTCGCGATTGGGGTTGGACGGGGTGCGCGCACTTCCCATATGAACGCCGGGAACCAACCCTATCTTTCGAAAAGGGCACGCATCTTGGCCACTCTCAGCACCCCCGTATCCGAGCGGGCTTCGATCGAGGCGTTCAAGCGCGACGTGATCGAGCCGTCGATGACATCGCTCATCATCCTCGATTTCTATGCGGACTGGTGCGGCCCGTGCAAACAGCTGGCGCCCGTGCTCGAGAAGGTCGCGGCGGACTATGCGGCGCGCGGCGTGAAGCTGGTGAAGATCGATGTCGACAAGAACCAGATGATCGCATCGCAGTTTCGCGTGCAATCGATCCCCACGGTCTATGCGTTCTTCCAGGGCCAGCCGGTTGCCGACCTGACGCCGGCGCGCACCGAGCGCGAGCTTGCCGCCTTCCTCGACCAGATCCTGCCGCAGCTGCCGATCAACGCGGCGGACGGCCATGACAAGTCGCTGGCCGCCTATGCCGAAGCCGCCGCTGCGGCGCTCGACGCCGGTGACTTCGCGCAGGCCGAGCAGATTTACAACGCGCTGCGCACCGAAGAACCCGAGCAGGAAGCGCACGCGATCGGCCTTGCCCGCGCGCTCGCCGGGCTCGACCGGATCGACGAGGCCGAAGCGGCGCTCGGCGCCGTTGCCGCCGACAGCAAGGCGCCGGGGCTGGCGCAGGTGCGCGCCGCGATCGAGATGGCGAAGAAGCGCGTTCCCGTCGGCGCGCTCGCTGGCCTTGAAAGCGCGCTCGCCGCGAACCCGGATGACCATGCGAAACGGCTGGAGCTTGCCGCTGCGCTTGCCGCGAACGGCGAACGCGATGCTGCGGCCGAGCACCTGTTCGAGGTGATGCGCCGCGAGCCCGGCTGGAACGACAATGCGGCGCGCGCGCAGCTTCTGAAGCTGTTCGAGGCGATCGGCCTTGAAGACCCATGGGTGAACGCCGCCCGACGCAAGCTTTCGGCGCTGCTGTTCTCGTGAGCGGCTTCGGGGTCAGTTCACTGCCGGAGGTGATCCCGGTGTTTCCGCTGGAAAACGCGATCGTGCTGCCGCGCGGACAGCTGCCGCTCAACATCTTCGAGCCGCGCTACCTCGCGATGGTGAAAACCGCGATGGGCGGCGACCGGCTGATCGGCATGATCCAGCCCAAGGAAGACGGCAGCCTGTTCGAGATCGGCGGGCTCGGCCGCATCACGCAGTTTACCGATCCCGAAAACGGCCGACTGCTGATCGTGCTGACCGGCGTCACGCGCTTTCGCATCGCCGAAGAGCTCGACGTGGAAACGCCCTATCGGCAGGTGCGCGCCGACTACCGGGATTTCATCGAGGACTTTCAGGCGCCGCAGCCGATGGCGGCGGTGCTGCGTTCCGACCTTGAAACGACGCTGCGCACCTATCTCGACACGCAGAACCTCTCCGCGGACTGGGAGGCGGTTTCGGGCGCGGACGACGAATCGCTGGTGAACACGCTCGCCGCCGTCTGCCCGTTCGACGTGGCGGAAAAGCAGGCGCTGCTGGAAGCGAAGACCGTGCCGATCCGCGCCGCGACACTCTGCGCGCTGATGACGCTCGCGCAGCCCGGCGCCGAGAACGGATCGGGGCTGGTGCATTGAGCCGCGACGTCGATCCGCGGCTGCTCGCCATTCTCGTCTGCCCGCTCACCAAGGCGCCGCTCAGCTATGATCGCGAGCGCCAGGAACTCGTCAGCAAGGCGGCTGGTCTCGCCTATCCTGTGCGCGACGGCGTACCGGTGATGGTGATCGAGGAAGCCCGCGAACTCGGCGAGGACGAGAGTTAGGGCAGATCGCCGCGCAGCAGCGACGGCAGATCGCCCGATGCGCCGCGCGCCTCGGCCATGAAGAAGCGCTTGAGCGGCGGCAGACGGTGTACACCGGCAAGACCGAGGCGGCGGATCGTTGCCGCAGGACGTCCGGGAATCGCGAACAGCTTGTTGAGCACATCGGTCGCGCCCATCACCGACATGCTGTCGAAACCCCGCCAGCGCTGATAGCGCGCGAGCACCTGCGGATCGCCGAGATCGAGCCCGAGCCGCACGGCCTCCGCCAGCACGTCCGCCAGCGCGGCCGAATCGCGGAGGCCGAGATTGAGACCCTGGCCGGCGATGGGATGCATACCGTGCGCACTGTCGCCCACGAGGATCAGGCGGCGATCTGTGTAACGCTCGGCATGATGGAAGCCGAGCGGGAAGGAGCTGGGCTTCGCGGCGAGCCGAATGTTGCCAAGGAAGCCGCCCATGCGCTTGTCGATCTCGGCAACGAAGGCGCGCTCCGGCAGCGCCAGCGTGGCGGCAGCATCGCGTTCGCTCACGGTCCACACGATCGCCGAGCGCGTGCCCGGCAGCATCGGCAGCACTGCGAACGGCCCGGCCGGATAGAACAGCTCGAACGCGACGTTCCCGTGCGGAACCTCGTGTTCGATCATGCCGACGATCGCAGTCTGGTGATAGCTCCACGCCGCGATGCGAATGCCCGCATCCTCGCGGATTTTCGAGCGGCGACCGTCCGCGGCGATGAGAAGCGGCGCGGTGAGCGTGCCACCGCTTGCAAGGCGCACGGTGACGCCCGCCTCTGCGCGTTCGATTGTGGCGGCGGCATCCGGCGCATAGACCTCGATGTGGGGGGAAGCCGCTCCGGCCGCGACCAGCGCCATGCGCAGGTGGCGGTTTTCGAACATGTAGCCGAGCGGTTCGCCGGACGCGTCGCCAGTGCCGTCGAAATGGAGGTGCAGCGGCGAGAGGCCGTCCGTGACGCGAATCTCGCGGATCGGGCAGCCTTTCGCTTCAAGCTCGGCATCGAGGCCGAGCGCGGCGAGCATCCGCCACGTCGCACTGGCGATCGCCGAGGCGCGGCCGTCGAAGCCTGCCGCGAGTGTCGCGTCGAGATCAGCGCTGTCGATGACGGCGGAACGGATGCCGGAGGCGGCGAGCGCAAGCGCCGTTGTCATGCCAACGAGGCCGCCGCCGATGATGATCGTATCGTGGGTGTGCCGCATGGCCGGACCCTAGCTGCACATCGCATCGCGCGAAAGAGCATGACGGATGCCCAATTTTCAGGCGCGCACCTTTGCGTGCCTATCTATTGGGCATTTCACAATCCAGAATCCGCGAAACGCCGTCATTCTGCGCTTGGCACGGATTTTGAAGAGACTTCGGCGAGACGCATTTCGCGTCTCTGCTCGCTCGGGAACCTGGATTTTTCAGGACCGTTCCTGTCGGCCGGCCTCACCGCCGGCCGACTTTTTCTTGACCCCGGCGCCCCACGGACTCAATCTTAGGCATGTTCGCGGGATGTTCCGCGCGACAGTTGCATTGAAACGGGGTCGGCAAAGGGTCATGGCGCGCGGGGCAGCAGGCAAATCGACGGCGATCATGCCGCAAAGCTGGGTGGTGGCGCTGGAGCGCGCGGCCGTCGTGGCGGGCGGCGGCGTGCTCGTCATGCTCGCGCTGGCGCTGACGCTGGCGTTCGCCAGCTACGACAGCACCGATCCCTCCTTCAACCGCGCCACGATCACCGCGCCGCAGAACTGGCTTGGCTATACCGGCGCCTACGTATCCGATCTGCTGCTGCAGCTCGCGGGGCTGGCGAGCCTGCTCGTCGTGCCGGTCGTCGCGCTTCTCGGCGTGCGGCTGATCCAGCGGCGCGGTCTCGACGGCTGGCGGCGACAACTTGCCGCGACGCTCGGTGCGGTGCTGCTCGCCGCGGCCGCGCTGGCGCTGCCGGGGCGCGACCTCCTCGGCGATCTTCCGGCGGGTGCCGGAGGCATCGCCGGGCTTCTGCTCGGCCGCATCCCGGAAGCCGCCGCTGGCCTGCTGCCGCCGGACGTGAGCCCCGCCGCTGTGACGGCACCGATCGGCGTGCTGCTTGGGCTCGGGGCGATCGCCCTTTTCTTCTACGCGCTCGGTATCAGCCGCGAGGATATTGCCGCACTCCGCGCGCGCCTTGCCCAACGCAGCAGCGAGCGTGCCGAAGCGCCGCAGCCGCGTGCCACGCCCCGCGCGCAACCGCGCCGGGAAACACCGCGCGATGCCGAGACCGTGCCGGAAACCGCAGCCGCGCCGACCAAGCGCATCGTCACGCCCGAGAAGAAGGCCGCGCCCTCCAAGCGCGAGGCGCGCGAGAAGCAGTCGCGGCTCGATCTGCGCGATTCCTTCCAGCTGCCGCCACTATCGCTGCTGACCCCGCCGCCGAAGACGGCCGCGCGCAAGATCGATGCGGCGAGTCTCGAACAGAACGCGCGCCTGCTCGAATCGGTGCTCGACGACTTCGGCGTGAAGGGCGAGATCGTCGAAGTCCGTCCCGGCCCGGTCGTCACCATGTATGAGCTGGAGCCCGCCGCGGGCATCAAGGCGAGCCGCGTGATCGGCCTTGCCGACGATATCGCGCGTTCGATGTCCGCGCTTTCGGCGCGCATCGCCGTGGTGCCCGGTCGCAACGTCATCGGCATCGAGCTGCCGAACGTGAAGCGCGAAACGGTGTCGCTTTCGGAAATGCTCTCTTCGGACGCGTTCGAAACGCAGTCCGCCGCACTCCCCATCGTGCTCGGCAAGGACATTGCGGGCGATCCCGTCGTCGCCGACCTTGCGCCGATGCCGCACCTCCTCATCGCGGGCACCACCGGCTCGGGCAAGTCCGTGGGCCTCAACGCCATGATCCTGTCGCTGCTCTACCGGCTCAGCCCGCGCGAGTGCAAAATGATCATGATCGATCCCAAGATGCTGGAGCTTTCCGTCTACGATGGCATTCCGCATCTGCTTTCGCCGGTCGTCACCGAGCCGCCGAAGGCGATCCGCGCGCTGAAATGGGCCGTGGAGCAGATGGAGGACCGCTATCGGATGATGGCCTCGGTCAACGTCCGCTCGCTTTCCGGCTTCAACTCGCGGGTGAAGGAAGCTCGGGCCAAGGGCGAGCCGTTCGTGCGGCGCGTCCACACCGGCTACGACAGCGAGACGGGCCAGCCGATCTACGAGACCGAGACGCTGGAGTTCGACACGCTGCCGCTGATCGTCGTCGTCGTCGACGAGCTCGCCGACCTGATGATGACCGCGGGCAAGGAGGTGGAGTTCCTGATCCAGCGCCTCGCGCAGAAGGCGCGCGCGGCGGGTATCCACCTCATCATGGCGACGCAGCGGCCTTCGGTTGACGTCATCACCGGTGTCATCAAGGCGAACCTGCCGACGCGCATCAGCTTCTCGGTCACCTCCAAAATCGATTCGCGTACCATCCTCGGCGAGCAGGGCGCCGAGCAGCTGCTCGGCAAGGGCGACATGCTTTACATGCCCGGCGGCAAGCAGATCGCGCGCGTGCACGGCCCATTCGTGTCGGACGAGGAGGTCGAGCGCGTCGCGATGCACTGGCGCGCACAGGGCGCCCCCGAATATATCGCCGCCGTCACCGAGGAGCCCGAAGGCTCGGACGGTCAGTTCGGCCTGCCGATCGACGAGGACGACGCCGAAGCCGGCCTCTACCGCCGCGCCATTCAGGTGGTCGCCGAAAGCCAGAAGGCCTCCACCTCCTATCTCCAGCGCCAGCTCCGCGTCGGCTACAACAACGCCGCGCGCCTCATCGAGCGCATGGAGAAAGACGGCTACGTCGGCACCCCCGACCACGTCGGCCGCCGCGAAGTGCTGATCGACCCGGACGGGAACCGGATCTGACGACGGCCTGCCGGTTCACCGCGGGTTCAAGCGCGATGCGGCATCGTGCGCCCGGATTTGCCGCACCTTCGCGTCGGCGCTATCAGGACTCGCGATGAAAAAAGCCCTTCTTGCCCTTGCCTTGACACTTGGCCTTTCGGCACCGGCAGCCGCCTCGATTCCCGAGGTGAGCGCGCACCTTGCTGCGACGCGGACAATGACGGCGGATTTCCGGCAGACCGCCGAGAGCGGCGCGGTGGCGACCGGTAAACTCACGCTGGCGCGGCCGGGGAAGGTGCGATTCCAGTATCAGAAGGAGGTGCCGCTGCTCGTGGTCGCGGACGGGCGTAACCTCACCATGATCGACTATCAGGTGTCCCAGGTCTCCCGCTATCCGATCAGGCAGACGCCGCTTTCGGTGCTGCTCGATGCCAATGCCGATCTCACGCGCTACGCCCGAATCGTCTCCTCGACGCCGAAGGCACTGACCGTGGAGGCGAAGGACAGGAAGCATCCCGAATACGGCGTCATCACCATTTTCTTCGAGCGCGACCGGACCGCGCCCGGCGGCCTTGAGCTCAAAGGCTGGCGCGTGCTCGATGCGCAGGGCAACACCACGCGTGTCGATCTTTCCAACATCGCGTTCAACGTGCCCGTGAACGACAACGCCTTCCGCTACCGCGATCCACGCCCGCGCAGCCGCCCCGGTAGCCGATAGGCGGGATTCGGAGGCGGAACGGTCGAATTTGCTGACCAAGCGTCCCGCCGTTCATTGAAGCGACAGGATCGGCCCCTTAAATTGTCATCAGTCGGCTGGTGTTCGGGATTTGCCCCCTGTTGCCCGGACCCGCCGCCGACTTGCGTGACGAGCGCAAAAAGGGCCCCCGTCTTCACCTTGAAGGCGGGGGCCTACGCATTTCTGAGCCTTTGCGTTGGCGCCCGGCCTTGCTAAGCCGCTCGCCATGTCCCGTCTCAAGATCGCCAGCTGGAATATCAACTCCGTCCGCATCCGCCTGCCCATCATCGCGCAGCTGGTGAAGGACGAATCGCCCGACGTCATATGCCTGCAGGAAACCAAGGCGCAGAACGCGGACTTCCCGCTCGCCGCGATCCAGCGCATGGGTTACCCGCACATGATCCTGAACGGCCAGCGGATGCACCACGGCGTCGCCATCCTCTCGAAGCAGCCGCTCGTGGAGGAACGTCGGTTCGACTGGCAGGACAATGGCGAGGCGCGGCACATCGGCGTGCGGCTGCCGAATGGCATTCTTCTCGAAAACGTCTACGTGCCTGCGGGCGGCGACATCCCCGATCGCACGCTGAATCCGAAGTTCGGCCAGAAGCTGGACTTCGTGCAGCGCATGACGCGCTGGTCCGAATCTCTGCGCGACCCGACGATCATCCTCGGCGATTTCAACATCGCGCCGCTCGAGTGCGACGTGTGGAGCCACAAGGCGCTGCTCGACGTCGTCAGCCACACGCCGATCGAGGTGGAAGCGCTCACCGGCCTGATGCAGAGCCACGACTGGGTGGACGTGGCGCGCACGCTCGTGCCTGCGCCGCAGCGGCTCTACACGTGGTGGAGCTATCGCAACAAGGATCACACGGTGAACGACCGCGGCCGGCGGCTCGACCATGTGTGGGTCTCGCCCGCGATGAAGGACACGCTCGCGGGCTTCCGTGTGCTGGAACCCGCGCGGAGCTGGGAGAAGCCCTCTGATCACGTTCCCCTGATCGCGGAGTTCGCGCTTTGACCAGCGCGGTGCAGAGCGCCGAACGTGCAATCGACGCGCTCAGGCGCGGGCATCCCGTGCAGGTGACGGACGGCGTGGTGTCAATCACTGTCCTTGCCATCGAGCTTGCCGATCCCGAATCGCTTGCTGCGTTCGAGGGCGGCGGCCGTGCGAATATACTGCTCACCGACAAGCGCGCCGCCTTTCTCGGCCTTGGCAACCAGCTCGCTGCGGCGGGGATGCAGGCCGTGCTGATCGAACGCACGCCGTGGCTCGATCTCGATACGGCGCGCGCGGTCGCCGATCCGGTGCTCGACCTCGCAACGCCGATGAAAGGCCCGTTCCGCAGCCTGCCGCCCGGGCGCATCGAACGCGCCGGCCGCGCCGCGCTGAACCTCGCCAAGCACGCCGGGCTGCTGCCCGCGCTGTTCGTGATCGAGGACGGCGCGGCGGCTGACGTCGTGGCGGCGGCGGATATCGAACACTTCGCGGAAACCGGCGCGCTGAAGCTCGTCAGTCGCGCGCGCCTGCCCATCAAGGTTCACGAGAAGACCGAGATCGTCGCTTTCCGCCTGCCGGGCGGTCCGGAGCATCTCGCGCTGCTGATCAGCGATCCCTACGGCACCACGCCGCTGGTGCGCCTGCACAGTTCGTGCCTCACCGGCGATCTGCTCGGCTCGCTGAAGTGCGATTGCGGAGATCAGCTCCACGCCGCGCTGCACGCGATCGCCGAATCCGGCGGCGGCATCCTGCTCTATCTCCAGCAGGAAGGGCGCGGCATCGGCCTCATCAACAAGCTGCGCGCCTATGCGCTGCAGGACCAGGGCTTCGATACGGTGGACGCCAACCTCCGCCTTGGCTTCGAGATCGACGAGCGCGAGTTCGCGCTCGCGGCGAACATGCTGAAGGCGCTCGGCTTCGGCACCATCCGCCTGCTCACCAACAACCCCGCCAAGGTCGCGGGGCTTGAGGCGGAGGGCATCACCGTTGCCGAGCGACTGCCGCTTAAGGCCGGTGAAGGCGCGCACAACGAGGCCTACCTGCGCACCAAGCGCGACCGCACCGGGCACATGCTGTGAGCGCGATCCGCGTCGATGCCGCCGCACGCACGCTGACGGCGTTCGGTGAGACCATCCCGTGCCTGATCGGCAAGGCGGGTGCTGCGGCCGCGTCGGACAAGCGCGAAGGTGACGCCATGACGCCACGCGGCACCTATGCCATTCGCGCATTGCTGGTGCGCCCCGACAAGCTCGCCGCGCCGAACACGCGGTTGCCGTGGCGCTGGCTGCACCTGAGCGACGGCTGGTCAGACGATGTGCACGACCCTGCCTACAACCGGCCGGTGCAGCATCCGCACCCCTTCTCGGCGGAGTATCTTTGGCGGAGTGACGGTCTCTACGACCTCATCGTCATCCTCGGGCACAACGACACGCCGCCGGTGCCCGGTATGGGCAGCGCCATCTTCCTGCACTGTACGGCGGAAAAGCCCTACACGCAGGGCTGCGTCGCCGTTCCCCGCGAGGCGCTGCTGGCGGTCGTGGAACAGCTTTCGTCGACCGACACGATCGAGATCGCCTGAGGGTCGCGGGTTGTTTTCAGTTCGCCGCGCGCCTGCCGGATGATCTGCCAGCCGCCGCTGACGCCAAGCCCCGCAAGGATCACGGCAACCGCCAGATCGGGCCACGCCGTGCCGGTGCCAAACACGCCGAGCGCGGCCGCCACCACGGCAACGTTGCCGATCGCGTCGTTCCGCGAGCAGATCCACACCGAGCGGCGGTTCGCATCGCCGTCCCGGTGACGCCACAGCATCACCGCGCAAGCGAGGTTGGCGAGAAGCGCGAGCACGCCGACGATTCCCATCGTCTCAGCCTTCGGCAGGGTTCCGGCAAACGTCATCCAGACGGTGGTGCCAAGTACCCAAAGCCCGAGCAGCAGCAGTGAAACGCCTTTCAGCAAGGCCGCGCGGGCGCGCCATTCGAGCGCCATGCCCGCGACGCCGAGGCTGATCGCGTAGTTGGCGCTATCCCCCAGGAAATCGAGCGCGTCGGCCTTGAGCGAAGCGGAATGCGCCGCGACACCCGCCGCGATCTCGACCGCAAACATGCCCGCGTTGATCGCAAGCGCGATCCAGAGCACCCGCCGCCATGCCTTGTCGACAACCGGCGCCTTCGTCTCACACCCGCAACACCCGCCCGCCATGCATCACCCTCGATTTTTCAGACAGGACACCGCATATGCACCCTGTAGCTGCTACAGGGTCAAGAGCATGGAACTGAAAATCGGCGCGCTCGGACGCGCGACGGATACGAACGTCGAGACGATCCGCTATTACGAGCGCATCGGTCTGCTATCGAAGCCTCCGCGCACGGGCGGCAACTACCGTGCGTACGGCGCGCCGGACCTCAATCGCCTGTCGTTCATCCGCCGCGCGCGCGATCTCGGCTTTTCGCTCGATCAGGTGCGTGCGCTCCTCGAACTCTCGGACGACAAAGCCCGCGATTGCGCCACGGTGGACGAACTCGCGCGCGATCATCTCGCGGAGGTCGAGCGCAAGATCGCCGATCTCGAAGCCCTGAAGGCGGCACTTTCCGATCTGATCGCGTCATGCTGCGGCGGCACGGTCGCCGATTGCCGCATCCTCGAAGCATTGGCGCCGTCTACGACAAGTCCCGCCGCTTGACCCCGTTGAAGCCGAGGATGAAATCGGGACCGAAGGCGCTGGAGGGTGTGTGGAAGCCCGGCGCAACCTCGCCGCCGTGGATGCGGCGGGCGATCTCGACGGCAGTGAGCGCCGTGAGCGTATAGCCCTCGGGGGTTTCGAGCTGGCTGACGGCGCGGTTTCCCTCGGCATCCGCCGCATGGCCGACGAGCACGCTGCGCCCCCGGCCGCGTGCCTCAGCGTCGGGGCCGGGCGGCATCCGGTCGATGGCACGTCCCGCGAGCCAGCGGCCCGGCGCGCTGGCGATCAGCGACCGGAGCAGACGCGGCATCCCGAGCGCGCGCTCAAGGGGCGGGCTCGCTTCGAAGAAAACGCGGATGTCGGGGATGCCGGTGGAATGCCACGCGGTCGAAACGTCGCCCCAGCTGACGCCGACCGTGGGTTTGAGGCCGCGTCCGAAATCGGCGGTGCCGCGCGGCACCTCGGAGAGTTCGACGATGGCTCCGCCCTCGCGCACGCGCGTGCCCGAAGCCATGCCTTCCAGCATCGTGCGCGTCGTCCCACGGCTCGCCTCGTTGAGGCCGCCGATGACGAGATCGAGCGAGACCGCGCCGGGCAGGCGCCGCTTCAAATGCGCGGCGAGGCAATCCGACGGCACGACGTCAAACCCCGCACCGGGGAGCACGGTAATTCCCGCGGCCTTCGCTTCGGCATCGCGCGCGGCGAGCGTCTCGAACACGTCGATCTCGCCGGTGATGTCGATGTAGTGCGCGCGCGCCGCAAGGCAGGCCTCCAGCATCGGTGCCGACGTGCGCGAAAACGGTCCGGCGAGGTGCAGCACCGTGCCGATATCCGAAAGCTCGGAAACATCCCCTTTGAGGTCGAAGACGCGCGAAGGAAGCCCGGTTTCGTCGGCGAGCGCTTCGACCGCCTGACGATTGCGCCCCGCCAGAACCGGCTTCAATCCGCGCGCGAGTGCGCGTTCCACCACCAGCCGACCCGTGTAGCCGTTCGCGCCGTAAATGAGGATGTCGCCGCCCATAAGGGGCAGCCTAGTGCGTTTCGCGCGTTCCGAACAGTGCCGAGCCGACGCGCACGTGCGTAGCGCCGAGTTCCACGGCGGTTTCGAAATCCGACGACATGCCCATGCTGAGCCCGGAGAGCCCGTGGCGCGCGGCGAGTTTCGCGAGTAGCGCGAAATAGGGCGCGGGTTCCTTTTCGGCAGGTGGCACGCACATCAGCCCGGCGAGCGGGATCTCCGCCGCGCGCGCTTCGGCGAGAAGCGCGGGAAGATCATCGATGGCAACGCCGCCTTTCTGTGCCTCATCGCCGATATTGACCTGCACGAAGCAGGGCACCCGGCGGTCCGACACGGCCATGGCCTTCGCGAGCGCGGCGACGAGCGACGAGCGGTCGAGCGAATGGATGACGTCAAACAACGCGACCGCCTCAGCCGCCTTTTTGGACTGGAGCTGGCCGACGAGGTGGAGCTCTACGCCGGGGAACGCATCGCGGAGTGCGGGCCATTTCGCCGCCGCCTCCTGCACGCGGTTCTCCCCGAACACGCGCTGGCCGGCTTTGAGCAGCGGGCGAATATCCTCGGCACCGAAGGTCTTGGAGATTGCAACCAGTGTGACATCCGGTTTCCGACCTGCGAGCTTCGCGGCCTTTTCAATGCGGGCGTGAATGTCGGCGAGTGTCTCGGC
>JAEULI010000058.1 GCA_016793845.1 Sphingosinicella sp. | reverse complement strand
TCGCCGCCGTCACCGTGCCGTCCTTCTTGAAGGCGGGCTTCAAACCCTGCAGGCTCTCGATCGTGGCGCCCGCGCGGATATATTCGTCCTGATCGACGACCGTGTCGCCCTTGCGGCCCTTGATCGTCACGGGGACGATCTCGTCCTTGAAGCGCCCGGCGGCGCGCGCCGCTTCAGCCTTGTTCTGCGAGGAAACCGCGAACGCGTCCTGCGCGTCGCGGTTCACCTGATACTTCTCGGCGAGGTTCTCCGCTGTGATGCCCATGTGATAGCCGTTGAAGGCGTCCCACAGGCCGTCCTTGATCATCGTGTCGACGAACTCGATCGCGCCCATCTTCTGGCCGCCGCGCAGGTGCTGCGCATGGGGCGCGAGGCTCATCGATTCCTGTCCGCCCGCGATCATGATGCTGGCGTCGCCGTTCTCGATCGTCTGCGCCGCGAGCGCGACGGCGCGGAGGCCCGATCCGCATACCTGATTGACGCTCCACGCGGGCGTTTCCTTGGCGATACCGGCAGCCATGGCTGCCTGTCGCGCCGGGTTCTGGCCCTGCGCTGCGGTCAGTACCTGCCCGAGGATCACCTCGGAAACCGCATCGGCTTCCACGCCAGCCTCTGCGAGCGCAGCGGAAATGGCGATGCGTCCGAGTTCGTGCGCCGGGGTGTTCGCGAAGCTGCCGAGAAAACTGCCGACCGGAGTGCGCTTGGCGGCGACGATGACTGCGTCCATGGGGAATCCTTTCCGATTTCCCGGCCTATGTAGTGCGCTTCAGGCCGTGAGCCAATCGGCGAGCGGCTGCCAGAGCTGCGCGCGGGCGTTCGATCCCACCATCATCCCCACATGCCCGGCATCGATCAGCCGCGTTTCGCCGAACGGCTCCACCGCGATGGCGGGCACCAGCCGGTCGGTGCGCGAAACGATGTTGAGCGTCGGCTTGCGCGGCGGGGGCACGATTTCGCCGCCCACGCGCCATCCACCTTCGATCGGCACGTTGGCGCCGAAGAAGTCCTCGAAGCATTCGCGCGCGGCGGGGATGGTGAGCGCGGGGCCGGTGTTCGCCCAGTCCTCGACCGCGACGAACAGCCGCGCCTCCTCGGAGGCCGGATCAAGGCGCCCGAAGCGCTCATACTTCGCAACTGCGCCTGCCGGATCGAGCGACCAGAAGGCAGGCTGGATCAGGTCCATCGGCATCCCGCCGAGGGCAGTGAGGGAAGGGGCGAGGCTGCGCCAGTGGGAGAGCAAGTCCTGCCGCCGCGCCGCCGGGTAGCCCGCGAAATCCCACGGCGCGGCGATCGTCGCCACGCGCCGCACCAGCGGATGCGACGCGGCGGCGAGCGCCATCGTGCCGCCGAGGCAATAGCCCACGAGATCAAGCGGTTCGCCCACGCTGTCGAGCAGCGGCCGCAGCCGCTGTGTCACATACCCGCCCACGGAGAGGTCGGCCTCCGCCGCGCCGGGAGACTGCCAGTCGACGAGCAGCGGCCGCACACCCCGGCCCGCGAGATACCGCAGCAGCGAGCGCTCCGCCGTCAGGTCGAGCACGTTGGCCGTGTTGATCAGCGACGGCACGAACACGACGGGTCGGCCGCTGCCGCCATAGTCGCGCAGCACCGCGCTTCCCGACGATGCGATCACCGGCATCTCCGGCAGGTCGCGCCGCCAGCCGGACTGCTGATAGGCGGCGAGCGCGGCGAGGAAGCGTTCCATGCGCGACCGGTCGTCGCCGATCGCCTGCCGGGCGTGATCGAGGAACAGCGGCAGCGGATGCGGGCCGCGCGGGGCGCCCGATGCTGCGTGTTGCTGCGCAGCATCGCCGCGTGCTATGGCTTTCGCACCCGCAGCATCGAGGTCGTTCATGTCCGACGAAGAAACCAAATCCGACCCGATCATCATCAAGAAATACGCCAACCGCCGTCTCTATAACACCGGCTCGTCGAGCTACATCACGCTCGATCACCTCGGCGAGATGACGCGTGCGGGCGTGGACTTCAAGGTCGTCGATGCGAAGTCGGGGGACGACATCACCCGCTCCGTCCTCACGCAGATCATCATGGAAGAGGAAAACCGCGGCCAGACCATGCTGCCGACGCCGTTCCTCCGCCAGCTCATCGCGATGTACGGCGATTCGATGCAGTCAATGGTGCCGCCCTATCTCGAAGCCTCGATGGCCGCGCTGCGCCGCAATCAGGAGCAGTTCCGCAAATCGATGGCGGGCGCGTTCAACCCGTTCGAGGCGATCGCCAAGCAGAACATGGCGATGTTCGAGGCGGCGGCCAGCATGATGTCGGGCAAGAATCCGCCGGAAGGTTCCCAGCCCGCCGACGAAGCCTCCGAACTCGCCGATCTCAAGCGTGAGATGGCCGAGCTTCAGGCGAAGCTCGAAAAGCTCGGCAAGAAATAGAGGGAAGGGGCGTCAGCGCCCCATCGCGAGGAATTTTGCCCGCCGGTCGTCGCGCACGGCGTCGGTGCCCATGCCGTCCATCGTCGCGAGCTGCGTCTCGACCGCGTCGCCGAGCATCTTGATCGCCGCCTGCGGGCTTCTGTGCGCGCCGCCCACGGGCTCGGGCACGATCACGTCGATCAGGTTCAGCGCCTTCAGATCCTGCGCGGTCTGCTTCATCGCCGCCGCCGCGTCCGCTGCCTTGTCCGATGTGCGCCACAGGATCGAGGCGCAGCCTTCGGGCGAGATCACCGCATAGACGGAATGCTCGAGCATGATGATCCGGTTCGCGGTCGCCAGCGCCACAGCACCGCCCGATCCGCCTTCGCCGACGATCGCGGCGACCATCGGCGTGCCGAGCTTCAGGCAGGCTTCCGTCGAGCGCGCGATGGCTTCCGCCTGTCCGCGCTCCTCGGCGTGAATGCCGGGAAAGGCGCCCGAGGTGTCGACGAAGCTGATCACGGGCAACCCGAAGCGGTCCGCCATCTCCATCAGCCGCACGGCCTTGCGGTAGCCTTCGGGCTTCGCCATGCCGAAATTGTGCTTGAGGCGGCTCGCTGTGTCGGAGCCTTTCTCGTGCCCCATCACCATCACCGGCCGGCCCCGGAAGCGCCCCGGCCCGCCGATGATCGCGCAGTCCTCGCCGAACTTGCGGTCGCCCGCGAGCGGCGTGAAGTCGGTCATGAGCGCGGCGGTGATGTCTTTCAGGTGCGGCCGCGCCGGGTGGCGGGCGACCTGCGTCTTCTGCCACGGCGTCAGCTTCGCGTAGATCGCCTTCAGCTGCGCCTCGACCTTGGCTTCCAGCTTCTTCACCTCGGCGTCGATGTTGACCGCGCCTTCGCCGGCCGATGCCTTCAGTTCCTTGATGCGCGTCTCCAGTTCGGCGACGGGCTTCTCGAATTCGAGATACGTAATCATCGCCCCCGCCTAATCATCTTGGCCCGTGCCCGCAAGCGGATGCGCGCGATTGACGAGCTCGACAAGGTGCGCGGACTGCACGTGCGTATAGATCTGCGTGGTCGCGATATCGGCGTGGCCCAACATAGACTGCAGCGCGCGAAGGTCGGCGCCGCCCTCCAGAAGATGCGTTGCGAAGGCATGGCGCAGCACGTGCGGGGAGACGCGCAGCGGCGAGATTCCGGCTGCCGCCGCCAGCGTCTTCACGATCTGGAACAGCCGCACGCGCGACATGTGCGTATTGCCGGAGGGGAACAGGAATTTCTCGCCCGGCGCCAGCGTCGCCGCCCACGCTGCCACGGCTTCCCCGGCGCGCGAGGACACAGGCACCATGCGTTCCTTGTCGCCCTTGCCCTTCAGCACCGCATAAGGCGTGCCCGGTTTGATCGCCGCACGCGGCAGCGAGACGAGTTCGGTCGCGCGCAACCCCGATCCGTAGAGCAGCTCGATCAGCGCCTTCAGCCGCAGCCCCGCCGGGCCTGATGCAGCCTCCTCCTCGACGACGGCGAAGATCCGGTCCACCTCCTCGCGCGACAGCGTCTTCGGCAGTGGTCGGCCCTTTGTGGGAGACGCGAGATCACCGGCCGGATTGTCGGTGCGCAGCCCTTCGGAAACGAGGAACGCCAAGAAGCGCCGCACCGCCGAGAGCTTGCGCGCAAGGCTCGTCGCGGCAAGGTCGCGCCATTCGTGGATCAGCGGTTCGAGCGTTCGCGCGTCGGCCGCGGCAAGCCCGCCCGAAAGCGCCTCGCTCGCCTGAGCAAGGTCGCGGCCATAGGCGGCGATGGTGTTCGCCGCCGCGCCGCGCTCGGCGGCCATCATGTCGAGGAACAGCGCGATCGCGCGGGCATCGTCGGGGAGGCTCAACTCCGCGTCACCGCCTCGATCGCCATCATCCGCGCCTCGCGCGTGAACCCCGCGCGATTGAGCGCACCGACGACGACCGAAAGCTGCGCCGGGGATACGCCCGCCCAGCCCGATTGCAGGCCGACCCCGGCCAGGATCGCCACTTCGCCGCGCCGCTTTTCCACCGCCGCCGCCGCGATCCGCCGCGTATAGCGATTGTCGAGCGCCTTGACGCCGAAGTCTTCGGCAAGGCCGCTCCAGTCGCCCTTGGGGTCGAGCGCCTGCATCGCGGCGGCGAACATCGCGGCCTTGCGATCACCGCGCTTGCCCGAAAGCGATCCGTGCCACGCGCGCGCCTCGCCGACGTCGCCGTTCGCGATTTTCCCGGTGCGGTCGGCGAGCGCAAGATACGGCCACGCCGCGCGCCGCGCGTCCTCCGGCCCGTCCGCCAGCACCGGCCACCACTTCAGCGCCTCGCGCACATAGCCTGCCGAAAGCATCGATTCGATCAGCCCCGGCGCATCGTCCGCCTGTGCGGCGGCCGGCGGAATGCGCGCGGCGGCGGCGGCGGTGCGCACGAGCGCGCCGTAGCGTTCCTGCGGCGTTTCAGCCGCCCGCCAGATGCGCTGCATCGCGGCGATGCGCTCTTCGGCGTTGCGGCCCGCATACGCGGCGCGGATGTCGGCGATCGCGTCCTCGCCCTCGGCGCCCGGCTCGATCGCGGCGATGCGCGCGGCGGCGATGGCGGCGAGTTCGCGCGCTGAAGCGATGCCATAGGCCGCGGCGATCGGCGCCGCGTTCGAGCGCTGTGCGATCGAAAGCCCCGGCGCACGCATCATCCACCCCGAAAGCGCCACCGACGGATGTGCGAGAAGCGTTTCGGGAATCTCGATCCCCGCGGCCGTCGCCAGCCCGAAGCGGTATGCGCTGAGGGTCTTCGCCTCGTCCCAATCGACATTGGCGCCCCGGCCTTCGCCCGTCACCACGGTCGCGGCGCGTTCGGCGAGCACGATGTCGATCATCGGCATGGCGCGCCGCGCGCGCAGCCGGTCGAACTGCGCAGCGGCGGTGATGTCGTCGCCTTCAAGCCCCGCGCAGATCGCGTTCGCAGCTTCCCAGAACGGCAGCTTCGAAAACGCCTTCGCATTCGGCGCGAGCGGGCAGAGCGCCGGCAGGTCCCCGGCGGCGAGGTGCACCTGGCTCGCCACGGCGTAAAGCCGCGGCGTGTAGCGATCGAGCGGCAGCGCATCGACGAGCAGCTTGGCGCCGTCTACCTCGCCCATGCGCAGCAGCAGCAGCGCGCGCTCGGCGAGCCAATCGGCGGGGCGTACGCCCTGCGGCGTCGGCACGTGCGAAAGCAGCGCACGGCGCAGCACGATATGACCCCAGCGCGATGCGATCGGCGGCTTGGTGCGCTGCAGAAGCCCGTTCAGGAACCGCCCGTCGCTGTTCTGGAACGCGCCCACGCCGTATCCGCCGAGCCTCGCGGTCAGCGGCCCCGCGACATCGAAGCTGCCCGCGCGCGCCGGACCGGCGAAGGGATCGGCGGCAACCGGCGTTGCTGGCGCAGGCGTACCGGGAAGCCCCGGCACAGCCACGCCCTCAGCCGCGGCGGCTGGCGCCTCGTCCGCGTCGGGCGCAGTGGGTGCGACAGGCCGCGGCGCCGGCGGCGGCGCTTCGGGCGGCGGCGCGCCGAACACGTCAGGCAGCAGCGACTTCGGGGCATCCTGCCCGGATGCCGCCGTTGCTATCAAGAGCGCGGCAAGGGCGGTGCTAGAGACCCAGCGTTTCATTCGAAACCGGTTGCTCCACGCGCTCAGTCGTGTGCGGAATATCGACGAACATCAGCACAACGCCGCCGATGACGACGACGGCGAGGATGATGACAAACAGCCAGAATAACAGGCGGGACAATCGCATCTCCGGAGCAATCGCGTTGGTTTCGGTCCGCTGCAAGCGCAGGCACGGCGGAGCGCGCTTGGCCTTCGGCGAGGCGCCTGTGTATAGCGAGTGCGATGAACGCTTGCGAACCAAAAAACGCCTCCCCACCGCCTGTTCGCCGCAGGCGTGGTGTCAGCCGTTCCGTCGTGCTGGTGGGGCTGATGGGTGCGGGGAAAACCACGATCGGGCGCCGCCTTGCGAAGCGGCTCGGCCTTGAATTCGTGGATGCCGACGAGGCGATCGAGGAGGCTGCGGGCCTTACGGTTTCGGAGATTTTTACGCGCTACGGCGAGGCACATTTCCGCGAAGGCGAACGCCGCGTGATCGCGCGCCTCATCTCCGGTATGCCCAAGGTGATCGCCACTGGCGGCGGCGCGTTCGTCGATCCCGAAACACGCGCGCGTGTCCTCGAAAACGCGATCGCTGTCTGGCTCGATGCCGATATCGACACACTCGTGGAGCGTGTTTCCAAGCGCGATCACCGCCCGCTGCTCAAGGACAAGGATGCCGGGCAGGTGCTTCGCGATCTCGCGGCGGTGCGTAATCCGCTCTATGCCGAGGCGCAGATTCGTGTGCCAAGCCAGCCGGCACCGCATCATATCGCCGTCGAGGCCATTGTGGCGGAGCTCCGCCGTCTGGGGGAATCCGCGTGAAGGAAGTGGTTCGGGTCGAGCTTGGCGCGCGCGCCTACGATATCGTCATCGCGCCGGGCATCCTCGCCGAAGCGGGGCGCGAGATCGCGCTGCCGAAGAGTGGTCGGCCTCAACTCGTCATCACCGACGAGACCGTTGCCGCCGCGCATCTTGAGCGCCTCGTGGCCGCGCTCGGCCGCCCGATCGATCCCGTGATCTTCCCGGCAGGCGAGGCGACCAAGAACTGGCGGTCGCTGGAAACGCTCGTCGAGCGCATCCTCGCGGCGGGTGTCGAGCGCGGCGATGCCGTCATCGCCTTCGGCGGCGGCGTCATCGGCGATCTCACCGGTTTTGCCGCCGCCGTCGCGCGGCGCGGCTGCGAATTCGTGCAGATCCCGACGACGCTGCTCGCGCAGGTCGATTCGTCGGTCGGCGGCAAGACGGCGATCAACGCCGCGGCAGGCAAGAATCTCGTCGGCGCCTTCCACCAGCCCTCCCGCGTGCTCATCGATCCTGAACTTCTCGATACGCTCGGCCCCCGCGAAATGCGCGCGGGCTATGCCGAGGTCGTCAAATACGGCCTCCTCGGCGACGCGGCGTTCTTCGCGTGGTGCGAGGGCAGCGGCGCCGCGCTCCTCGCCGGAGACCGCGCCGCGCAGGTCCGCGCTATCGCGCACAGTTGCCGCATGAAGGCGGCGATCGTCGCGGAAGACGAACGCGAGACGAGCGGCCGCCGCGCGCTCCTCAACCTCGGCCACACCTTCGGCCACGCCTTCGAGGCCGAAACCGGCTTCTCCGATCGGCTTCTGCACGGCGAGGCCGTCGCGATGGGCATGGCGATGGCCTTCGCCTTCTCGGCGCATCGGGGCCTGTGCAGCGCCGAAGACACCGCCCGCGCCGAGGCGCACCTCGCCGCATCAGGATTGCCTGTCAGCCCGGCAGGCTTCGGCTTCAACGTCGAAGCCCTCGTCCACCACATGCAGCAGGACAAGAAAGCCGCAGGTGGCACCACCCCCTTCGTCCTCGCCCGCGCGATCGGCGACGCCTACCTCGACAAGACCGTGGCGCTCGCAGACGTTGCTGCCTTCCTCGCGCCGAGGCTTTAGGAACGCACGATAAGGGGGCTTCCGAAATAGGATTGCCCATGCAAGGCAGGGCCGCTGCTCTTTGAAGCGCGCGGCGTCCTGCGCGCATGAGAATCGTCAACATCGAACGCGCGGAGTGGCGGCGTGCACGAACCCGCGCACGCCCGCGCGGGGCATGTCTCAACTTCATTAACTTCCTTGGAAATTCGGGCCTCAGCGGCGCACCGGAGCAGCCACTCCAGCCGCTCCGGTCCTATTTTACAAGCCCGGTTACGCGATGCGGTTCGTGCCTGGCCGCACCAGCGCGCTGTGCGTCGCCGCAATCGCCGTCGATCGCGCCCGGATCGTTTCGAGGAAATGCCAGTCGCACTGTGCCGCGTCGGGTGTCAGTGACAACGTCATGTAGCCCCGATGCTGTGTCTCGCACCATTTGAGTTCGGGGTTTGCGCTGATCAGCGCTTGCGCCACCTGCTTCGGGTCGGCGCCGCGCATGTAGGTCTCCATCCCCGGCGAGGTGACGCCCTGCACGCCGAACTCGACGCCCGCGGCTGCACCGTTGTTCGCAAGGTCGTAGGCCCACGCGTTGTGACTGTCTCCGGCGAGGTTCAGCAGGTTCGCGCCCGCCGCCTGCGCCGCGCCGAGGTAGCGCGCCCGAGCCGCGGGGTAACCGCCCCACGAATCGAAGTTGAACGGCAGGCCCACTTTTCCGGCGAGCACGCCTGCCTGAAAACGCTGCTTCACATAGTCGGGCGGCGTGCCGCCGAGCCATGAGGCGTCGGCGTCCACGGGCGTTTTCGTCTCGCCCGCGAGGATCTGCTGCGCCACCACCTGCCAGCGCGTGCCGCCTTTCACGGAGCGGCTCAGCGCATCGGCCAGAAACGCCTCCTGCGGCGCGCCGAGCATCTGCCGCGCAGGGTCGGCCCACACGGTATCGCGGAACGTGGAAAGCGCTTTTGCCGGATCGTCGGAAAGCTTGAAGGCGTCGCCGAGTTCAAGCTGCTTGTCGCGCCCCTCGGTGCGCGTATCGAGCCGAATCAGCGTCGCAAGGTCGCCGATCTCATAGGCTTTGTAGGGTTCGTCCGACATCGGCAGCCAATGCCGGTGCGCCGCCTTCGCCGCCGCCTTGCGCGTCGTCCAGGGGCCTTCGGTCTCGCTCTGGTGGTTCTGCGCGCCGTCCTTCCACGTGTCGTTTGCGAACTCGTGGTCGTCCCAGATCGAGATCATCGGGAAGCGCTGGTGCAGCGCCTGCAGGTCCTGATCCCGGCGATAAGTGGCATAGCGGGCATGGTAGTCGGCGGGCGTCACGATCTCGTTGGCGGGTTCGAGAATGCGGCCCGGCATGGCGTCGGCGGCACTCGGGTAGGTGCCGCGGCCATATTCGTAGATGTAATCGCCGAGGTGGACGACGAGGTCGATGTCCTGTCGCTCCGCCGCGTGGGCATAAGCGTTGAACAGGCCGAACGGCAGGTTGGAGCAGGAGAAGACCGCGATGTTGAAGCGCCCCAAGCGCCCCGCCGGCAGCGTCCGCGTCCGCCCCGTGGGCGAGGTTTCGCCGCTCGCGGTGCGGAAGCGGTAGTAATACCAGCGCCCCGGCTCCAGCCCTTCGGCGCGGGCACGTGCGCAGTAATCGGTCGAAGCCGCCGCCGCCGTTTCGCTCCGCGTCACGATCCGCGTGAAGCCCGCGTCTTCGGCGACCTCGGCGGTGAGTGCCGCCGCGTCCCCGGCGGGCACATAACGTGTCCACAGCAGCACATTGGTCTGTGATGGCTCGCCGCTCGCCACATTATGCGTGAAACCCCGGTTCAGCGCGGTCGCCCATGCGCGGCCGGGGATGGCGGCAAGGCCGGCGAGACCGGCACCGAAAAGATCGCGGCGGCGGAGGTTGATGCTCATGGTGGCCTTTCAGGGTAGCGTTCGGCAGCCTGTTAGGCCCGGAATGTGACACTGAGATCACGCGCTCCAAACCCCAAAACCTGCCAGCTTTGCATTGTGCGCCGGCTGGGGCACACTTGGTGAAAGGCTGAACAATGCCGGGGAGACGATCATGGCCACCGCGATCCAGATGCCGTCGGTGCAGAGCAAGGTTTCGGACGAGGAGTGGAACGCCCGCGTCGATCTCGCGGCGGCATACCGCCTCGTCGCGCACTACGGGTGGGACGACCTCATCTTCACGCACCTCTCAGTGCGCGTGCCCGGGCCGGAGCATCACTTCCTCATCAACCCGTACAACCTGATGTTCGAAGAGATCACCGCGTCGAGCCTCGTGAAGATCGATGTGCACGGCAACGCCGTCGGAGAAACGCCCTACGTCACCAATCCAGCGGGCTTCACGATCCACTCCGCGATCCACATGGCGCGCGAGGATGCGAAGGCCGTGGTTCACCTGCACACGCCCTACGGGCAGGCGGTTTCGGCGATGGATTTCGGCCTGCTGCCGCACACGCAGACGGCGATGGTCGCGCAGCACGACGTCGCCTATCACGACTATGAAGGCATCGCGACCGACCTTGATGAGCGCGAGCGGCTGGTCGCGGACATGGGGACGAAGAACGCCATGATTCTGCGCAACCACGGCACGCTCACCGTGGGCGAAACGGTGGCGGACGCGTTCATGCGCATGTATTTCCTGGAGCGCGCCTGCGAAGCGCAGGTCCACATGCTCGCCGCCGGGCGCGAAAACCTGAACACGCCGCCGCAGGGCACGCCCGAAAAGGTGAAGGACCAGTCGAGCGGGCAGGGGATGATGCTCCTCAACAAGATGCTCGCATGGCCCGCACTGCTTCGGAAGCTGGACCGGATCGACCCCTCGTTCCGCAACTGACCGAGCGCCGTTGAACGCGGGCGCACCGCCCAATAAGGTGCGCGGCCAATGGACAATCTCACACACGCACTCGCCGGATGGGCGCTCGGCGAAGCGGGGCTGAAACGCAGGACGGGGCTTGGCGTCGCCACGCTCGTCATTGCAGCGAACCTGCCCGACATCGATGTGATCGGCCTCGCCTTCGGTGAAAACCTCGCATTCCGGCGCGGCATTACCCATGGACCGCTGGCGTGGGCGATCATGATCCCTGGCCTTGCCCTCGCTATGCAGGCATTCGATCGCTGGCAGGCCCGGCGCGGAACCCGGCCGGAAAGCCGGCCGCCGGTGCATCTCGGCTGGCTCTTCGTGCTCTCGGCGATCGGCGTGCTCTCGCACCCGGCGCTCGATTTCCTTAACGTCTACGGCATCCGCCTGCTGATGCCGTTTTCCGAGCGCTGGTTCTACGGCGACACGTTGTTCATCATCGACCTGTGGGTCTGGCTTGCGCTCGGCCTCGGTGTGTTCCTTGCCCGCCGCCGAAAGCGCGAGGGTCCGGCGCGTGCGGCACTCGTCGTTGTGGCAACCTACATCGGC
Source organism: Sphingosinicella sp. (assembly GCA_016793845.1). GTDB lineage: Bacteria > Pseudomonadota > Alphaproteobacteria > Sphingomonadales > Sphingomonadaceae > Sphingosinicella > Sphingosinicella xenopeptidilytica. The sequence continues at coordinate 473 of JAEULI010000058.1, read as the reverse complement.
CTGATGGGCTACGGCAGCCACGTCGCAGAGGTGAAAACGGCCGAAGCCGTAAGCGCCGCAGGCTACGGCAAGCCGCGACAGGTCGTGGCGAACACGCCGCCGATCAACCCGTTCCGGCGCCAGATGATCTACGACGTGGGAGGCCGCTACGGCTACGGCGAGGCGAGCCTGCTCCCGCCGCACCTGTCTCTGGAGGTACCGTTCGCGACGCACATGGACGACCCGGCCATCCTCGCCGCTAAGGCGCAAAGCAAGGAAATCGCCGACTTCCTCTACTGGTCGCGCCTGCCGTTCGCCGAGGTGACGCGGGAAAGCGGTGCCGCCCGCGTCGTGCTCAACGACGCGCGTTTCGTGGAAAGTCGGGGCCCAGCCTTGTTCCGCATCGAAGCGACCGTGCAGGAGCCGGCGCAATGAACGAACTTCCTCCGGTCGTGCTCGGCCCCGTCGTGCTCTGGGCCGACCTTGCCGGTATT
>JAEULI010000055.1 GCA_016793845.1 Sphingosinicella sp. | reverse complement strand
CTTCAGCATGAAGAGAATATCGGCTTCGGTTTCCGAGACGCGGCGGGCGATCGCGGCACGCTCGACGGACGCCACCTCGCCTGAAAGATGGGCGGCGCCCATCTGCATACACATCACACCCCAGCGCAGCGAACCCAGCATTTCGAACGCGAGGGCAAGATCGCGATCCACCGGCCTGCCTCCGGCCGCCTCATAGGCCGCGTAAAACGCCTCCCGCTCCGCGAAGCCGCCAACGGGCATCTGCGTCTGGCCGAAGCGCCATGTGTTGGTGGAAAGCCAGCCGATATCGAGCAGCGGATGGCCGACATGCGCGAGTTCCCAGTCGACGACCGCCGCAAGGCCGGTATCGCCGACAATGAAGTTCCCCGAACGGAAATCACCGTGGACGAGCGTAAGATCGCCATCTTCCGGCAAACGATCGGCCAGCACGGCGAACGCCAGCTCGAACACCGGCACGGCGCCCTCGCAGCGATCATAGGTCTCGCGAAGCGCGCGAAGCTGCGCCTGCGGCGTCAACGCCGGAAGCCGGAGGTCGGCGACGGCTTCGGCACCGATCGCGTGGATGCGGGCGAGCGATTCCGCGCAATCGGCGAGCATCCCAGCCCGCGCCTCGGCATAGGCATCGTCGCGCAGCCAGCGCGGCGCAAGCGTTTCACCCTCCACGAATGCCATGACGAACCCCTCGCCAAGGCCATCCTGCGGCGTCAGTACAGCAACCACCTCGGCAACGCGGACGCCCGCATTTCCGGCCCGTGTCTGCAGTGCCGCCTGCACCGCCCGCGACATGCCATCCGCCGTCTGGCCGGGCGGCGTTACCTGCAGGATAAGCCGCCACGTCTGGCCTTCGCGAATGGCATCGACCGCATAGGTGAGCGAACTGGCCCCGCCCGAAAGCGGGATGACCGCCTCGACATCGACATGGCCGGGCACAGCCCGCTCGAGCACACGGGCAAGGCGTGCGCGCGCTGCCCCCGGATCGGTCCTGTCCTGTTCCATTATGGATACGGTAGCGCCTCTTCGTAGCGCCGCAACTGCGCGATCTAACGGGGCGTTAACCCCGCTCGGCTATATCGTTTCGCACTCGGCACCCCTATTTGCGCGAAAAGCAGGCGACAGAACCAACGCATGATCGACAACGAAACGGTCTCCTGGCGGGAGCGGCTGCGCTCTTATCGCATCACGGACGAGGATCAGCGTCTGATGCCCGAGCTTTGGCACGCGCTGGAGCCGGTCGCGCCGCAGATGGCGCAGGCGTTCTGGGAGGTCTTCGGGCCTTCAGCGGGCGCGGGCGACGACCTGACGCCCGAACACAAGCGCATCATGATCGAAAACAGCGTTGCCTATACGCGCCAGAACCTCACCGATCCGCTCGATGCCGCGTGGATGGAGCGCGTGGCGCTGCACGGCAACGGCGTGTTCGCGGCGGGTGCCAAAAGCCATGAGGCGGTGGGGGCGTTCAGCTGCGCCTACGATGTCGCCTACGAACATTTGCCGCACATGATCGAGGACCGCACGAAGCTCGCCAAGATGCTGCGCGTGCTTTCCAAGATCTGCGAGCTTGAAGTGGACCTCGTGCTGACGCGCGTGCTGGTGCTGCGCGACAAGCAGCGCACCGATGAGATTCATGCGTACGGCGAGAAGTTCCGCACGCTGATCGCAAGCGCCGTCGAGCGCACCTCGCAGCGCTCCGCCGCCGTGCGCACGCAGTCCGCGACCGCCGCGATCAAGGCGCGCGACATGCTTTCGAAATCCGCCGAGGTCGCCGCCGCTGCCGAGCAGTCCGCGATGGCGATGCGGCAGGCCGCCGAGACCGCCGCAGGCCTGATCCGCACGATCGAGGAAACCCGCGCGGAGGTGGACGGCGCCGCGACCGTCGCCGACCGTGCGACAGCGCAGGCCGGCGATGCGGTCGATTCCGTGACGCTGCTCGCCAAGCACAGCGAGACGATCGAATCGATCGTGAGCCTGATCCGCGACATTGCGGGGCAAACGAACCTCCTCGCTCTCAACGCCACGATCGAGGCGGCGCGCGCGGGCGATGCCGGGCGCGGCTTTGCCGTGGTTGCGCAGGAGGTGAAGTCGCTTGCCGGGCAGACGGCGCGCGCGACTGACGACATCGCCAAGCAGATCGCCGCGATTCAGGCCGCGACACAGAGCACGGTTGCTGCGAACGGTTCGATCCGCGAGACGGTAGACGGCGTGCGCAAGTCCGCCGACCGCATCAAGGGCGCGATGGACAATCAGGCGGCGACGGTGACGATGATTACCGGCTCCGTCGACGAGACCGCGCTTTCCGCCGACGCCATGTCCGCCGCCATCGCCAGCATCCGCCTTTCGACCGAAAGCGTCGCGAGCGAGGTGGATACGGTGCGCGTTGTGTTCGCCGAGGTGGACGAACAACTGACGCAGCTTCAGAGCGCGGTCGGCGAGTTCATGGCGGCCATCGCCGCCTGACGCATACTCCATCGGGGATGGTGACAGGGCAGCCACGCGGCGGATAGACTCGCGCGCATGGCACGTCCCCACATCTTTATCACCGGCGCTTCGCGCGGCATCGGCGCGGCAACCATGGCGCTTATCCGCGAGGAAGACGCCCGCGTCGTCGGCCACGCCACCAGCGATGGCGGCGGGCTGATCGGCGCCGATCTCAGCCTGCCGGGCGCGGGCCGGGCGCTCTGGGAGAAGGCGCTGGAGGCGCTGGATGGGCGCATCGACGTGCTCGTGAACAACGCAGGCGTGTTCGAGGACAATCCGCTGGACGCGAGCGATCCCGACTGGGACGCGCAGTGGGAACGCGGCCTCGCCATCAACCTGAAAGCGGCAGCAGACCTGTCGCGCGCGGCGATCCTGCACTGGCGCGAACGCGGCAGCGGCGGGCGCATCGTCAACGTGGCGAGCCGCGCCGGGCACCGGGGCGATTCGCCCGCGCACTGGCACTATGCGGCGGCGAAGGCGGGCATGATCGCCATGACGAAAACAATCGCGCGGGCCCATGCGAGCGAAGGCATCCTCGCCTACGCAGTCGCGCCCGGCTTCACGATGACAGGCATGGCGGAAGACTATCTTTCGAGCCGCGGCGGCCAGCAGCTTCTCGCCGACATCCCTCTCGGCCGCGTCGCCGACCCCGGTGAGGTGGCGAACGCGATCATCTACCTGTCGCTGAAGGCACCCGCTGCGATGACGGGCGCGACGCTCGACATCAACGGTGCGAGCTACGTCCGCTGACCACCATCAGGCTTCGATGAGCACCTTGCCCATCGCCTTGCGGTCCATCATCCAGCGGATCGCCTCGGCGCCGTCGTCCAGGCTGAAACGCCGGGAGATATGCGGGTGCAGCTTGCCCTCCGCGAGCCACTGGATCAACTCCGTCATGTTTGCGGCGTGGACCTTCGGCTCGCGCGTCGTGAACGCCCCCCAGAACACGCCGACGATCGACGCGCCCTTGATGAGCGCGAGGTTGAGCGGCAGCTTCGGGATCTCGCCGCCCGCGAAGCCGACGACGAGGTAGCGGCCGTTCCAGCCGATGGAGCGGAAGGCGGGCTCAGCAAACTTGTCGCCGACGGGATCGTAGATCACGTCCGGCCCGGCGCCGCAGGTGCGCTTGATGCCCTCGCGGAGGTCTTCGTTGGAATAGTTGATCGTCTCGTCCGCGCCATATTCGCGACAGAGCTCCAGCTTCTCGTCGGAAGAGGCCGCCGCCACAACGCGCGCGCCCATCACCTTGCCGAGTTCGACCGCCGCGAGCCCGACACCACCCGCTGCGCCGAGCACGAGCAGCGTCTCTCCCGGTTGGAGGTTCGCGCGCTGCTTCAGCGCGTGGTGCGAGGTCGCGTAGGTCATGGTGAAGCCGGCCGCGATGTCGAGCGGCATCGAATCGGGGAGCGGCACGGCCTTCGAAGCCTCCGCGATCAGATATTCAGCGAAGCCGCCCGTGCCGGTCATCGCAAGTACACGATCACCCGGCTTCAGGTGCGTGACACCCTCGCCCACCGCATCGACCGTGCCCGCCGCCTCGCCGCCCGGCGCAAACGGCAGCGGCGGTTTGAACTGGTAGAGGTTCTGGATGATGAGCACGTCCGGAAAGTTCACGCCCGCAGCGGCAACGCGGATGCGCACCTCGCCCTTGCCGGGTTCCGGCGTCGGCACATCGCGCACGACCAGCTTTTCGGGTGGCCCATGCTCCACGCAAAGCAGCGCCTTCATAATCTGTCCCTTTCACGATCCGCAGGTTGCCATTCGGCGTTCGCTCGGCACAATAACCGCATGAAGGGTGGGGACAATGCACGACAAAGATAGGCTTACCGTTGCGGTGATGGGCGCCGGACTCATCGGCTGTTACATCGGCGGGGCGCTTGCGGCGGGCGGCGCGCGGGTGACGCTGATCGGCCGCCCGACCTACATGGACGCGATCCACGCGGAGGGCCTGCGCATTTCCGACGCGAGCGGGCGCGATACGCTCGTTCCGGCCTCCGACGTTGTGCTGACGGAGAACCCGGCGGCCGCAGCGGGTGCAGACGTGGTGCTGGTGACGGTGAAGAGCGACGCGACGACGGAGGCGGCCGCTGCGCTCGCGCCGTACCTCGCGGCCGGAACGCCGGTGCTGTCGCTGCAGAACGGAGCGGACAACGTTGCCGCCATTGCCGCCGCATTGCCGGAGGCGCGCGCCTTTGCGGGCATGGTGCCGTTCAATGTCGCCGCACGCGGCCCTGCCCATTTCCATCAGGCGACGGGCAGCCCCGTGCAGATCGATGCCGACCCGGCGCTCGCAAGGTTCGCGGCTGTTCTTGCTGCAGGCGGCCTCCCGCCCTTGCGCAGCGCCGACATGGAGGGCGTGCTGTGGGGCAAATTGCTCGTGAACCTCAACAACGCGATCAACGCGCTTTCGGGCAAGACGCTGGCGCAGGAGTTCGCTGACCGCGACTACCGGCGCGCGTGGGCGCTTTCGATGCAGGAAGGACTTGGGCTTGTGAAGGCAGCGGGTATTCGACCGGCGAGCGTGTTGCCGCTGCCGATCGAGCGGATGCCGTTCCTGCTATCTCTGCCGAATTTCCTCTACCGACGCATCACCGCGCGGCAGAAGACCACGGTGGACCGGCACGCCCGCTCATCGATGGCGGACGACCTTGCGCGCGGGCGGCGCACGGAGGTCGATCACCTGAACGGAGCGGTCGTGCGACTGGCCGCAAGGCTGGGGCGCAAAGCGCCCGTGAACACGAAGCTCGTCGAACTGGTGCGCGCGGCGGAAGCGGGGGCGCCGCCGATCCCCGGCAAAACGCTGCGTCAGACGCTCGCGGCGTCGACGAGGGCCTGAGCGAGCAGGCGGAACTCCTCCTCGCGCGGGCTCGATTTGCGCCAGACGAGCGCGATCTCGCGGAACGGCTTCTCGCCGTCGATCGGCCGTGTTTCGACATCGGTGCCGTTGAGGATGCCCGCCTTCAGCGCCATGTCCGGCACCAGCGTGGTGCCGAGACGATTGTCGACCATCTGGATGAGCGTGTGCAGCGAGGTGCCGACGACCGACGTTTCCGCGCGGTATTCGGGACGTCCGCAGGCGGCGAGCGCGTGCTCCTTGAGGCAGTGTCCGTCCTCCAGCAGCAGCAGCCGGTCGGTATCGATGTCCTCGGGGTGGATGACTTTGCCCGCGCCGTGGATATCATCCCTGTGCGCGGCGATGTGGAAATAGTCGCGGAACAGCTTCACGCTCGCCACATCGCCGCAGGGAAATGGTAGCGCGAGCAGCACGCAGTCGATCTGCCCCCGCCCAAGCGCATCGCACACCGAGGCGCTCGTCTCCTCGCGCAGGTAGAGCTTGAGATCGGGCCAGGAGGCGCGCAGGCGCGGCAGCGCCTTCGGCAGGAAGAACGGCGCGATCGTGGGAATCACGCCCATGCGGATCTCGCCCGTCAGCGGCCGCGCCTCGGCCTGCGCGAGCGCGGCGAGGTCTTCGGCCTCTCGCAGCACGAGGATCGCCTTGCGCGCGATCTTCTCGCCGAGCGGGGTGAAGCGCACGACGCGGCGTGTGCGCTCGACAAGCGCGGCGTCGAGCAGCGTCTCGAGCTCGCGGATGCCCGACGAGAGCGTCGACTGGGTGACGAAGCAGGCGTCGGCGGCGCGGCCGAAGTGCTGGTGCTCATGAAGCGCCGCGAGGTATTGAAGCTGCTTGAGCGTAGGCAGAAACGTCATCGGCTTTTTCGATCAGTCTGACCAGAATTATCCATTGGCTCTATAACGCGCCAGGCGGATATACACAAGTCACTGAAGCCCCGCGGCCCGCCGGATCATCCCCCCTCCCGGCGGGCCGCATCCGTTTTGGGGAGACTAGAAGAAGGCGCGCCAGATACCGAAGCCGCTGGTGAGCGTCAGCACCACGCCGACGATCATGAGCAGCGGGCGCGGAGCGATCCTTTTCGCCAGCCATGCGCCGAACGGCGCAGCGATCACGCCGCCGATAAGCAGCCCGAGCATTGCCTTGGTGAAGAACTCGACGCCGAGGGTGAGAAGGAACGTGGCCGAAACCGTGAGGGTCAGGAAGAACTCGGCGGTGTTGACCGTGCCGATCGTCTTGCGCGGCGAGGCGCCTTGAATCAGCAGGTTCGAGGTGACGACCGGCCCCCAACCGCCGCCGCCCGCCGCATCGAGAAATCCGCCTGCAAGGCCGAGCGGCTCGACGATGCGCGGGTTCTTGATCTTCGGCGGATAGCGCCAGCTCCGCCAGATCAGCAGGATGCCGATGCACGAGAGATAGGCGAGCACGATCGGGCGCGCGGCTTCGGCAGGAACCTGCGTGAGCAGGTAAGCGCCAAGGACACCGCCGATCACACCGGGAACGACAAGGCGCGCAAACAGCTTCCAATCGACGTTGCGATGGATCGCGTGGCTGATACCCGAAACCGCGGTCGTGAACGTCTCCACCGTATGGACGCCCGCCGATGCCGCCGCAGGCGGAACGCCGAGGCTGACGAGCAGGGTGGAGGAAATGACACCGAACGCCATGCCGAGCGCGCCGTCGACGAGCTGGGCCGCGAAACCTACCGCTATGAATGGCAAAAGGTCCGCAAGAACGTCCGTTGGCATGAAAGATATGATCCTCAGTGTATGGCGGCCCGCACGCGGCAGATGGCACACAGAGGCTTTAGGGCAAACGACTTTTTCTTTCGCACCGGCAAGCCGGCCCTTGTGGCGGGGCTGGTAATTTGGCCTCGAAGCGCCTAGATTCCGCCGATCAGGAAGGTTCCGGGGAAGCGCTCGCCACCATGTTCGATACACTCATCGCCTACCTCGATTCGGTGAAGGCGCGCGACCCCTCGCCGCGCTCGCGTTGGGAAATCCTGCTGTATCCGGGTGCCCTCGCACTCGGCCTGCACCGCGTGGCGCACTGGCTCTATCGCGGCGAGATGTTCTTCCTCGCGCGCTTCGTGAATCACCTTTCGCGCGCGCTGACGGCCATCGACATCCACCCCGGCGCGAAGATCGGCGAGCGGCTGTTCATCGACCACGGCTTCGTCGTGATCGGCGAAACCGCCGAGATCGGCGATGACGTGACGATGTATCAGGGATCGACGCTCGGCGGCACGAACCCCACCAACGGCATCGGCGGCAAGCGTCATCCGACGATCGGCGACGGCGTCATCATCAGCCTCGGCGCGGCGATACTCGGCCCGATCACGGTGGGCGCGGGCGCGCGTATCGGCGCGAACGCAGTCGTCACCAAGGATGTGGCGGAGGGTGCGACGATGGTCGGCATCCCGGCACGCTCCACGCTTGTCGAGGTGAAGCCGGAAACGCAAGACTTCGTGCCCTATGGCACGCCGTGCAGCGAAAAGTTCGATCCGCAGACCCAGCAGCTCGAAATCCTGCGCTGCGAGGTGGAAACGCTGCGCAAGCGGCTGGCGGAGCTCACGCCCGCCGACCTCAAGCCCACTGCCAAGCCGGGGGCCTCCGCCCGGAAGGCATGAACAACGTCACGCCCCTTTTCGCGGGGCGTGGCCCCACTCAGGTCCTCTTCGACCGCCAAGAGCTGAACCACATCATGAGCCTTTATGGCCGCATGGTGGCCGCGGGCCTGTGGCGCGACTACGCCGTGGACATGACGCGCGAAGAGGCGGTGTTCTCGGCCTTCCGCCGTGCCTCCGAGCGCCCGGAGATTCGCGTGGTGAAGCGGCCCGAGCTGCGCACGCGGCAGGGGCAGTACCTGCTGATTGGCGAAGCGGGCGTCGTACTGCGCCGCGGCCACGAACTGCCGCCGCTGCTCGCCCCGCTGGAACGCAAGCTGCTGAAGCTGGTCGAAGTCTAGCCCTTCAGCTCGCCCAGCCGCGACATGACGAGACCGCCCTGTTCGGCGCCGTTCGTTGGCACGGTTTCGCCAGTGCGGTCGGTGATCTCGGCGATCCGTGCCGCGACAGTTTCCACCGTGCGATCGGCTTCCGGCACCATGATGCCGTGCGTCAGCGTAACGTGGGCGGCGTGGAAGCCCCCTGCCCCGGCGCCGAGGATCGTGCTCGTCGGCGCTGCGTTGCTGACGAGGTAGAGCGCCGCAGGAACCACGTTTTTCGGCGCGAGCAGCCGCAGCATCTCTTCGGGCATGATGTCCTCGGTCATGCGCGTGCCCGCGACCGGGAAGATCGAATTGACGTGGATGTTCGACTTGGCGCCCTCAAGCGCGAGCGTCTTCATCAGGCCGACGAGGCCGAGCTTCGCCGCGCCGTAGTTTGCCTGTCCGAAATTGCCGTAGAGGCCGGTCGACGACGAGGTCATCAGGATGCGGCCGTAGCCGGCGTCGCGCATCGCATCCCAGACCGCCTTGGTGCAGTTCACCGAACCCATCAGGTGCACATCGAGCACGAAGCGGAAATCATCGAGCGTCATCTTCGCGAAGCTCTTGTCGCGCAGAACCCCCGCATTGTTGATGAGGACGTCGACCCGGCCCCAGCGCGAAAGCGTGTCCGCGACCATCGCCTCGACGGCGGGAAAATCCGTGACGCTCGCAGGGTTCGCGACCGCCGTGCCCCCCTTGGCCTCGATCTCCGCGACCACGACTTCTGCTGCACTCGCCGATCCGCCGCTGCCGTCACGCGCCCCGCCGAAGTCGTTGATGACGACCTTCGCACCGCGCGCGGCCAGCTCCAGCGCGTATTCGCGGCCGAGACCGCCGCCAGCGCCGGTAACGATGGCAACGCGGTCCTTGAAATCGATGGTCATAAGCGGCTCCCCCGAAGACGAAATCGGGGGATTGCCTAGCGAAGCACCACGCCCGCGAAAACCCGTCTTATGCGACAGCTTCCCGGCGGCCATCCGTATCGAGCGAATAGCCTGCCGAGCGCACCGTGCGGATCACATCGGGCAGGCCATCGAGATTGATCGCCTTCCGCAGCCGGCGGATATGCACGTCGACCGTGCGCTGCTCCACGTAGACGTCGCGGCCCCAGACGGAATCCAGAAGCTGCTCGCGCGAGAAGACACGACCCGGATGCTCCAGGAAGTGACGCAGCAAGCGAAACTCCGTGGGCCCGAGCGCCACGGGCTGGCCGTCGCGCGTTACCTTGTGCGCGGTCGTATCCATGAAGATGCCCGCATATTCGAGGTTACCCCCGGCAAGCGCCGGGCGCAGGCGGCGCAGCACGGCGCGGATGCGCGCGACGAGCTCGCGCGGGCTGAACGGCTTCGTGATGTAGTCGTCGGCGCCGATTTCGAGGCCGCGGATGCGGTCCGCCTCCTCAGTGCGCGCCGTCAGCATGATGATCGGCAGGTTCGCGGTCGCGGGCTCGCGGCGCATACGCCGGCAGACCTCGATGCCCGAAAGGTTTACGATCATCCAGTCGAGAAGGACGAGGTCGGGCTTTTCCTCATCCGCCAGCACCAGTGCTTCCTCGCCGTCTTCGGTGCTGACGACCGCGAAATCTTCCTGCTCCAGATTGTACCGGATCAGCTCGACGAGGTTCGCGTCGTCCTCGACCACCAGAATCTTGGGCTTCATGTCGCTACCGCTCCTGTTCGCCTTCGACGTCCTCGCTGACCGTATAAACGGTCTCGTCGGCCTTCTGCCGATCGGTCAGATGCTCGCCCGTGGCGGAATAATAGACGACCTCGGCGATATTGGTGGCGTGGTCGCCGATCCGCTCGAGGTTCTTGGCAATGAACAGCATATGCGTGGAGGGCGTGATGTGATGGGGGTTTTCCATCATGAAGGTGAGCAGCGCCCGGAACAGGCTATTGTAATATTCATCGACCGAATTGTCGCGCTTCCACACGTCGCGCGCGAGTTCAGGATCGCGGCGCGCATAGGCATCGAGCGCATCGTCCACCATCTGCGAAACGATGCGCGCCATTTCGGGCACGATCACCATCGGGCGGATCGGCGAATCCTGCGCGATCGAATTCACGCGCTTGGCATTGTTCTTGGCGTAGTCGCCGATCCGCTCAATCACCGCGGAAATCTTGAGCGCGGCGATCACTTCGCGAAGATCGTCCGCAAGCGGCGCGCGGCGCGCGATCGTGGCGATGGCGAGCTGCTCGACCTCCGCCTCAATCCTGTCGATGCGCGGATCGGACTGGACGACCGCCTGCGCGGCCTCCGCATCGCGCGCGACGATGGCGGCGACCGAGCGATCGACCTGGTCCTTCGCAAGCCCGCCCATCTCGCCGATGAGCAGGCGCAGCTGCCGCAAATCCTCATCGAAGGATTTGACCGTGTGCGCGGTGGGCGTGGTGTTCATGGCGTTCCTGCCTTCTAGCCGAAGCGGCCGGTGATATAGTCCTTGGTACGCTGCTCGCGCGGATTGGTGAAGATTTCCGCGGTATCGCCGTATTCGACGAGCGTGCCCAGATGGAAGAAGGCTGTGCGCTGGCTGACGCGCGCCGCCTGCTGCATGTTGTGCGTGACGATCACGATCGCGTAGCGGCCGCGCAGATCGTCGATCAGCTCTTCGATCTTCGCAGTGGCGATGGGATCGAGCGCCGAGCAGGGCTCGTCCATCAGGATTACCTCGGGATCTACGGCGATGGCGCGCGCGATGCACAGGCGCTGCTGCTGACCACCCGAAAGCGCCGTGCCGCTGTCCTGCAGGCGATCCTTCACCTCGTTCCAGAGGCTGGCGCGCACGAGGCTCTGCTCAACAATCGCATCGAGTTCCGCCTTGCTGGAGGCGAGCCCGTGGATGCGCGGCCCGTAGGCGACGTTCTCGTAGATCGATTTCGGGAACGGGTTCGGCTTCTGGAACACCATGCCGACACGCGCGCGGAGCTGCACGACGTCCATGTCGGGCGCGTAGATGTCGTGCCCTTCGAGTTCTATGCGGCCTACGATGCGGGCCGCGTCGATCGTATCGTTCATGCGGTTTAGGCAGCGCAGGAAGGTGGACTTGCCGCAGCCCGACGGGCCGATGAAGGCCGTGACGAGATCGGTGTGCACATCGATCGACACGCCGTTCAGCGCCTGCTTCTCACCGTAGAAGACCTTGACGTCGCGCGCCGTCATTTTCGGCTGCGACGACACAGTCGCCTCCGCACTCGCCGTCATGGTCGCCATCATATCGTTCACCAGCGTTTCTCGAACTTGTTGCGGAGGTATATCGCGAGGCCGTTCATCAGCATCAGGAAAACGAGGAGCACGATGATCGCCGCCGAGGTCTTCTCGACGAAACCGCGTGCGACCTCGTCCGACCAAAGGAATATCTGCACCGGAAGCACCGTCGCGGGGGTCGTGAGGCCGCCCGGCACATCGGTGACGAAGGCGCGCATACCGATCATCAGCAGCGGCGCCGTCTCGCCGAGCGCGCGCGCCATGCCGATGATCGTGCCGGTGAGGATGCCGGGGAGCGCCAGCGGCAGCACATGGTGAAAGACCACCTGAATCTGCGAGGCGCCGACACCGAGCGCGGCGTCGCGGATCGACGGCGGCACCGACTTGATGGCGATGCGCCCGGCGATGACGATCACCGGCAGCGTCATCAGCGCGAGCGTAAGCCCGCCGACGATCGGCGCCGAGCGCGGCATCCCGAAGAAATTGAGGAAAACGGCGAGGCCGAGCAGACCGAAGATGATCGAAGGGACCGCGGCAAGGTTGTTGATGCTCACCTCTATCATGTCCGTGAAGCGGTTCTTCGGCGCGTATTCTTCAAGGTAGATCGCCGTCATGACGCCGATCGGGAAGCAGAGAAGCAGCGTGACGATGAGCGTGAGCAGCGAGCCCTTCGCCGCACCCCAGATGCCGGCAAGCTCGGGACTCGTCGAATCCGCCATCGTCAGGAAGGTCGTGTTGAGCGTGGTGCGCACGGCGCCATCGGACTTGAGCGTGTCGAACGCCGCGACCTCCGTGTCCGACACCGGCCGGTTCGCTTCGGGCACGGCGCGGTCGATGAGGCCCTTGCCGAGCAGATCGAAATCGCCCGAGGTCGGCACCCATACGTCGACCCGCTTGCCGATGAGGCCGGGATCAGTGCGCACGGCCTCGCGCAGCGCGAGCCACGCACCGTCGCTGACAAGATCCTTCGCGGCGATACCGAGGGTCTGCGCGCGCGCGTTCGCCGCTGCGGTCATCACACCCTGGAAATTCGCCGTGTTGAGCGCGTTCTCACCGCCCGGTCCTGCAAGCGCACTGCTGTCGATGCCGAGCGTGAACGGATCATATTCGACCGCGAGCTTCACTTCGGTACGCAGGAAGCCCGTGTAGCCGTTGGCAAAGATCGTCCCCAGGAGGAACAGCAGGAACGCGCCCGCCAGCGCCAGCGCGGCGAACCCCATGAAGCGGAACCGGCGCTCCTTCGCATAGCGGCTGCGCACGCGCGCCTGCATGACGGGGGAGGCCCAGTCGGTCTGTACGCGCGGGCTATTCATAAGCTTCCCGGTAGCGCTTCACGACCGCGAGCGCGTAGATGTTGAGGCACAGGGTCACCGCGAACAGCACAAGGCCGAGCGCGAAGGCGGAGAGCGTCTTCGCCGAATCGAATTCCTGGTCGCCGGTAAGAAGTTGCACGATCTGCGCAGTGACGGTCGTCACCGACTGGAACGGGTTCGCCGTGAGATTGGCGGCAAGACCGGCGGCCATCACCACGATCATCGTTTCGCCGATCGCACGGCTGACGGCGAGCAGTACGCCGCCCACAATGCCGGGGAGTGCCGCCGGGATCAGCACGCGTTTGATCGTTTCCGATGTGGTGGCGCCCATCGCGAGGCTGCCGTCGCGCATGGCGGCGGGAACGGCGGTGATCGAATCGTCCGCCATCGAGGAGACGAACGGGATGATCATGATGCCCATGACCACACCAGCCGCGAGCGCGCTTTCAGAGCTGGCGTTCGAAATGCCGATCGAGAGCGCGAACTCGCGCACTGCGGGCGCCACGGTGAGCGCCGCGAAATAGCCGTAGACGACCGTGGGTACGCCCGCGAGCACCTCCAGCATCGGCTTCATGATCTTGCGCGCCTTCGGCTTTGCATACTGCGTCAGGTAGATCGCCGACATGAGCCCGAGCGGGATCGCGACGATCATCGCGATGATCGCGCCGATGAAGATCGTGCCCCAGAACAGCGGCACCGCACCGAACGCGCCCGACGAGCCGACTTGATCAGCGCGGATCGCCGTCTGCGGGCTCCAGTTCGTGCCGAACAGGAACTCGATCGGCGAGACGCGGCGGAAGAACTCGACGCTCTCGTAGATGAGCGAGAGCACGATCCCGAACGTGGTGAGGATCGCCACCAGCGACGAGAGGATCAGCACGATCATGATGAACCGCTCGACACGCGGACGCGCCCGGAAGTGCGGACGCACACGCAGCCACGCGAAGCCGCCGCCAGACATCGCAAGCAGCGCGGCGAGCCCTGCGATCACCAGCGACCACTGCGTTTTGATCGAGCGGTAGATCGGCACCGCCGCATCGGCTGCGGGATTGAACGCGCCCGCGAGCTGGCCCGAGACGACACCGCGCACCTCGGTGAGGAAGGCCTGCCGGTCGAGCGTCGTCTGTGGCTGGCTTTCGGCCGGGAGCGAAGCGATCGTGCGGTCCGCAACGATACTTTCGCCGACAACCGACCACGCCAGGACGAGGATGAGCGCAGGCACCAGCGCCCAAAGCGCGACGTACCAGCCGTGATAGGCTGGGCGCGAATGAATGGAGGATATCCGGTCCGCGGCGTTCGCGAACGTACGTCCAGCGAACGCGGCGGCACGGGCGCGAGCAGCGAGATACGCCGCGACGGCCAGACCAAGCAGGGCAAGGATCAGGGCAGCTGCTGACATGATCGAACGGCGCGCATTGCCGACCCTTCGGCACGCACGCCTTCATCCTTTCCCGTTGATACGCTCACTGCCGCGACGGTGCGGCGGATTGATTCGCCCGGTTGCTCGTTCCGCGCGCTTGTGTGGTGTCATCTTTTCAGATTTGTGACACCGACGCAGGCAAAGTGAAGCTGACGGTGGTGCCGACCCCCTGTTCGCTGGTGATTTCCAGCGTTCCGCGATGCCTTTCGACAATGTGTTTGGCGATCGCGAGCCCGAGCCCGGTGCCGCCGAGGCGGCGCGAACGGCCCGTGTCGACGCGATAGAAGCGTTCGGTAAGGCGTGGGATATGCTCGGCGGCGATGCCGTCGCCGACATCGGCGATGGCGATGCGCACGACTTCGCCCTGCAAGGCCTTCGCCCGCTCTGCGGTGACGGTGATCGGCGTGCCGGCGCGGCCATATTTGATTGCGTTGGTCATCAGGTTGTGAAGCACTTGAAGCACCTGGTCCTTGTCCGCGATCACCTGCGGCAGCTCGGGCTCGATGGTCATCACGAGCTGGCGCTTGTCCGCCTCCAGCGACACGGCGGAGGTCGTCGCGACGTTTTCGAACAGCGGCGCAAGGTCGATGATCTCGCGCGGGCGGATGTTCTTGTCGAGCTCGATGCGCGACAGCGACATCAGGTCGTCGACGAGCCGCGTCATGCGCGCGGCTTCGTTCGCCATCACGTCGAGAAAGCGTGCGCGCGCCGCCGGATCGTTCGCGGCCGGGCCCTGCAGGGTCTCGATGAAGCCGACAAGCGTCGCAAGCGGCGTCCTGAGTTCGTGACTGGCGTTCGCCACGAAGTCGGCACGCATCCGCTCGGCGAGCCGTGCGGGCGACACGTCGGCGAAAGACAGCAACAAACGCGCGTCCCCCGCAGGCCCTGCGCGCAGGCGAAACACCGTGGAATGCCGCCCGATCCCCTCGATCTCGCGGATCGAATCACGGTTTTGCCGCATTGCCGTCGTCACCGTCTCGATTACGGCGGGATGCCGAATGGCAATGCGGATATCCTCGCCAAGCGCATGGGCGCCGAAGGCGTCCACCGCCTCGGCATTCATGGAGAGAATGCCGAAGTCGCGATCGACAAGCACGGCGGCGTTCTCAAGCGAATCGAGCGTGATCGAGGGCTGCGCATTGTCGGGGCTCGCCGTGCTCTCCTCGGCAGGCCGGGGAAGCGTTCGCGAGGCGCGCGCTGCGAACGCCCCGGCGGCCGCCGCAAGCAGCGCGAGCGCGGCCGCGCCGAGCACCTCGTGCCACGCAAACGCATAGCCCGCCGCCGCCGCGAGCACGACCGCCGAAGCGACCGCGATCCACCGGTTCCGGCCGGCGCCGTCAGCGTCCAGGGCATCGCCCGCAGATGTCGGCACGTTTTACAACTTTCGCTTTTCCGGTCGCCGTTTACTTCGCAACCCATTAGAAACGCAGCAATGGTATGGTCCTTGCTTCCCATGAGGGCAAGACGGCGTATAGTGTGTATTCGAGGGATTTCGGGACAGGCATATGACAGACGAACGCAAAAGCGACGAGATGGAGCTGGCAGCCGGCAAGGCCTCGCGGCGCGCCCTCCTGCGGCTTGGCGCGGTGGCAGCACCGGCGGTCGTCACGCTGCGTCCCGCATGGGCGACCGGCGGCCATCACGGTGGCGGCGGTGGTGGTGGCGGCGGTGCCACGACATCGCTCGCCATGTGCCAGATCCCGATCGACAAGGTCTGCGACAAGGACGGTAAGAGCTACGACGCCTACGGCTACGACATGTCCTCGGCCGACGACGAAGGCATGGTCGCCTATGGCGGCAGCAGCACGAGCAGCAAGGACAAAGACAAGGGCAAGTGCTACGCTCCCCCGCCGAAGGGCTACTACTACGGTCAGGAACTGATCGACTATCAGGAGTCCGGACGCCTTCCTGACGGCATCTACTCGACGAAGCAGTTCGACGCCCACCTCAAGTACATCAAGAACCTGAAGCCGGGTCAGAGCGGGTTCACCTGCCTCACCTCGCTCGTTCACAAGCTCTGACCGGCAGCACCGACCCGCGCTACCGCGCCGCGGCGCGGGACGCTTATGTCGTGCGCCCGGTCGACGATCTGACGCTCGTCTATCATCGGCCTTCGGGGATGACGCACGTCGTCTCCCCCGCTGTCGTCGCCATCCTCGACCTGCTACACGAGCAAACGCTCGATATCGGGGAGGTTTGCGGCGCGCTTGCACAGCATCATGATCTGGACGGCGAAGGCGACGATATCGCACGCGTCGTCGGCGCGCGGCTCGACGAGATGGCCGCGATGGACATTATCGACCGCATCGCATGATTGCTGATCACTGGCCGTCCCGAACGCTGCGGATCGGCCCGGCGTCCTTCCATCTGCGCTCGCCCTTCCGGCGCGTGATCGACGAGGTGAATGCGCTTTACCGCGACTACCCGGCGGCCACCAACGACGGCATCTACGACTATGCCGTGAACGCCGTGCCTTCGAGCCCCTTGCGGCGGTGGATCAAACCGAACCTCCGCCTCGAATGCGATTTCGAACCCTTCGACACGCTGCCGCTGCCCGTGGAGCTAGGGATGCTCGGCCTTGAAATGGGCATGAACCTGCAAATGGCGGTTGGCTACCGCCGGCATGTCGTGGTTCATGCGGCCTCATCCGCTGAAGGCGGCAAGGCGGCGCTGCTGATCGGCGATTCGGGCGCGGGCAAGAGTACGCTGTCGGCGCTGCTCGCTTACCGCGAGGGCTGGCGCCATCTTGGCGACGAGTTCGCGTTGCTCGATCTCCACGCGCCGCTGCTGCACCCTTTCCCCCGTCCCATCTCGCTCAAGAACGCCTCGATCTCTACGATGGAAGCGCGCGCACCTACGGACCGCTTCGGACCAGTGCTCGAAGGCACGGTGAAAGGCACGATCCGGCACCTGCTGCCGCCTGCCGCCGCGATCGACGCGATGCAGACGCCCGCCGAGATCGCACTCGTCGTCGCCCCGCATTTCCGCGAGAACGCCGCGCCCGCGTGGCGACCGATGACGCGGACCGAAACCTATGTGCGCCTCGCCGCCTCCTCGACCAATCAGGCGCTGATGGGCGAGGCCGGGTTCGAGGCGGTGTGGCGCTGCCTCGCGCACGCCCCCGCGTTCGATATCATATACGGATCGAGCGACGACGCGCTCGAGCTGTTCGAAACGCTGTGGCGCAAGGTGACGGCATGACGCCGCCCGCGATCCTGCACCGCGCGCTCGCGGCGCCCGAATCGATGCGGGGACTCTCCGCCGACGACTGGAACGCCCTCATCCGCGTCGGACGCGCCGAGCGGCTGCTGGGTACGGTCGCCGCGCGCGCCGCGCCGCTGTGGGAGGCACTGCCGGAGGGTGCGCTAACGTGCCTTGCCGAGGAACGCGACCTCACGCGCGGCGATCATCTCGCCGCCGGCTGGGAAATCAACCGCGCCGCGCTGGCGCTCAAAAACGTCGGTTGCCCTGTCATCCTGATGAAGGGCTCCGCCTATCTCCATACCGGACTTGCGGCCGCCGAAGGGCGACGCATCGGCGATCTCGACATCCTCGTGCCGCGTGCCGCGCTCCCCGCCGTCGAGGCTGCATTGTTGGCACATGGCTGGATTCAGGCGAAGGAAAACGCCTACGACGACCATTATTACCGCACATGGATGCACGAGTTGCCGCCGATGGTGCACAAGGAGCGCGGCGGCGTGATCGACGTGCATCACACGATCCTGCCGCTCACCGCGCGGCTGAAGCCGGATGCGGGCGCGCTCATTGAAAGCCGCGTGGCAGTGGCGGACGGCCTGTTCGTGCTCGGTCCGGCGGAGATGCTGCTGCACAGCGCCGCACACGTCGCCTACGATGGCGAGTTCGAGGGCGGCACACGCAACCTCTGGGACATTCACTGCCTCGCGAGCGATTTCGCGCGCATCGAAGGTTTTTGGGACGGGCTCGCTGCTGCGGCCGAGCAGCACCAGCTTCGCACCCCGCTGTCACGCGCGCTGCGGCTTGCCCGGCGGCTCTACGGAACGGACGTACCGGAAACGCTGGCCGGCCGCATGGACATCGTCGACAGGCTCGCGCTCCGCAAGCTCCACGGGCGCGACCGCTTCGGGCATCAGGGTGCGAAGCTCAGCGACCGGCTGCTCTACATCCGGGGGCACTGGCTGCGGATGCCGCCGCTGATGCTGGCGCAGCACCTCGCGCGCAAGGCGCTCAGGCGAAAAGCGCAGGCGCAACCCGTCTGAGTGTCGGCACCAGCGCATCGAAATGGTCGATCATCGCGTCGGCGCCGAGCGTGTCCGGCGGCACGTCGCTGTAACCGAAGCTGGTGAGCACCACGGGAACGCCCGCCGCGCGCGACGCTTCCACGTCGGGCCGCGAATCTCCCACGAACGCGGCGCGCGCCGGATCGCCGCCCATCCGTGCCAGCGTTTCGAGCACATGCGCGGGGTCCGGTTTCCTGACCGGCAGACTGTCGCCGCCGAGGATCGCATCGAAAAGATCGCCCCAGCCGAGCGCGTGGATGAGGTCGACGGCCAGCCGTTCGGGCTTGTTTGTGCAGATCGCGAGGCGGGCGCCCGCATCCGCGAGGGCGGCCAGCGACGCTTCGACCCCCTCCCATGGGCGGGAGCCTACGCATACGTTCGCGCCGTAAAACTCCAGGAATACCGGCACGCCTGCATCAAGCATCGCCTCGTCGCCGCCGCCGGTCAGCGCGAGGCCGCGCTCGAGCGTTCGGCGCGCACCGTGGCCCACCATGTGGCGTACGGCTTCGGGGTCCACGGGTGCCCGCCCGAAATGCGCCAGAACGTGGTTCATCGCCGCCGCAAGGTCGGGGGCCGTATCGACGAGCGTGCCGTCGAGGTCGAAAACGATGGAGGGTGCTGTCGGATTCATGCAAGCCTTTTGCCCGGCGTTATGGAAATGGCAATCCCGATATGGCACAGCGGCGCGAGGAATCGCCCTAGGGAATCGATTGAGTCTGTGAGAGTTTCATGAGCCGCCGGCCTGTCGCCGCCATCATCCTCGCCGCCGGAATGGGCACGCGGATGAAATCCGAAACGCACAAGGTGCTGCACCCCATCGGCGGGCGGCCGATGCTGCTGCATCTGATGGCGAGCGTGGACGAGATCACGCCCGAGCGCACCGTCGTCGTCGTGGGCGCGCGGCGCGAGCAGGTGGAAACCGCCGTTGCGGGCACCGGCGCCGTCGTCGTGACACAGGAGCCGCAGCTCGGCACGGCCCATGCCGTGCTGCAGGCGAAGGCCGCGCTGGCCGATTTCGACGGCGACATCCTTGTTCTCTACGGCGACGTCCCCTTCATCGAGAGCGCCACGATGCGCCTGATGCTGGCGAAGCTGAACAGCGCGGACGCCCCCGCCGCCATCGTGCTGGGCTTCCGCGCCGCCGATCCCGGCGCCTACGGCCGTATCGACGCAGACGACGGCCTCATCCGCAAGATGGTCGAGTTCAAGGACGCCTCGCCTGCCGAGCGGGGCATCGACCTCTGCAACTCCGGCCTCCTCGCCGTGCGCGCCGCCGATCTGTGGCCACTCCTCGAACGCGTCGGCAACGACAATGCGGCGGGCGAATACTATCTTCCCGACATCATCATGCTGGCAAAGACCGACGGGCGCGCCTCGCGTGTCGTCGAAACCGCCGAGGCCGAGGTGATGG
>JAEULI010000044.1 GCA_016793845.1 Sphingosinicella sp. | reverse complement strand
CCGTTTTCCTTTAACCCCTCTCCCTTGATGGGAGAGGGTACGAAGCCTAGGCCGAAGGCCGTCGGCGAAGTTGGTGAGGGTGTCGCAACGCTTAAAGCTTCGCCATCGTCAGCCAGTCCTTCTTCCCCATCCACGCCTGAGCGAACGCCGCGCGCGTCGCGGTCGCGCCTGCAGCATCGCCCGTGCGCGCCTGCGTCTCGCCGAGGCCCCACAACGCCCAGGCGTTGCCCGGATACTGCACCAGCGCCTTCTGGAACGCCGCTTCGGCACCCTTGTAGTCGCCCGCCATGTAGAGCGCGCCGCCCAGCGACTGGTTCACCGGATAATACCAGTAAGGCGGCTCGGTGTAGTTCACCCGCGTCTCCGCCTCTGCCCCCTTGCGGTAGAAGGCGACAGCCTCCTTGTAGCGCTTCTTCGCCATCGCCTGCCGCCCGAGCGCGACGCTCTCGGCGACCTCCAGCAGCGCCGGCACCGGCACCAGCCCGTCGGTCAGCGGCTTCCAGTCGGTCTTGCGGCCGATCTCACGCATCGCATCAAGTTCTGCCTTGAAGCCCTTGTCATTTCTCGCATCTGCCTGCGCCACCGCGCGTGCATAGCGCCACATCGCCTGCACATAGGGCAGGCGCGCGTCGGGTGCGGGCAGCGCCATGATCTCGCTCGGCGTCGCGAAATGCGCGTAGGCGAGATAGGGCGCCGCATCCACCGGCTGCACGAACGGGATCGTCACGGTCACGTCCGGGTTCAGGATTTCGCGCAGCTTCGTTGCCTGCGAAACTGCCGTCTCCATGTCGCCCGCCATCTGCGCGGCGCTGACGATGAAGTGGACGTTGTGCGGATAATAGCCGAACCGGTAGATGCCCGCGAGCGGCGAGGATTTCAGATAATCCTCGTCCACCTTCGCGGCATCGACGTTGACACGGATCGCATCCGCATAGCGCCCGACGCGGTAGAACAGATGTCCCGGCATGTGGACGAGGTGGCCCGCCGCGGGCACCAGCGGCTTCGAAAGCCGGTCCGCCGCCGCCTCCGCCTGCGCGGGCCGCGCTGAGGCTTCGAGCAGGTGGATATAAAGATGCGCCGCCTGCGGATGGTAGGGATCGCGTGCCATCACCTGCTCGACGAGCCGGATCGCGGGCACGATGTGCGGGTAGGGCGTCAGCCCGCCCGGCTCCCAGTAATCCCACGGCGAGGAGGTCATCGCGGACTCGGCCGCGAGCACGCCGATGTCGTTGTCCATCGGATAGTCGGCGGCCACCTTCATCATCGCGGCGGAGAAGGCCTTGTCGAGGCTGCTTCTGTCGGCGGGTGCGTTTTCGGCGTAGCGGGTCTGCAGCGCCTCGATCAGCGCGCGCTCGCGCGGGCTCGCCTTGTCCTTGACGGCAACGGCCTTCTGCAGCGCGGCCCATGTCGCTTCGTTCGTGGACGGGTCCATCGGCGCGTTGATGTTGGAGCCGTGCGCATAGGCCTCGCCCCAATAGCACATCGCGCAATCGGGATCGCGGCGGGCGGCGGCGCGGAAGGCGCGGATCGCCTCCTGATGGTTGAAGCCGTACACCAGCATCAGCCCCTGATTGAAAAAGGCCTGCGCTTCGGGGTTCTTCGTGGTGATCGGGAAGTTGACGTTGCCCAGCCCCTTGTAGAGCGGTGGCTCGCTGTCGAACTGCGGCAGCGTGTTCGCCATCGCGTACTGGATGCGCTGCGGCAGCAGCGAGCGCTTCTTGCCCTGTCCGCAGGCCTGGCTGAAGGCAGTGGCCGGGTTCAGCAGGCGCAGCGCCTCGGGCGTCAGCGTCGCGGAGGCGGGAACGGCGGCGGGAATCGCAGCAAGGGCGGCAAGCGAGAAAACGGCGAAAGGAACGCGAGTGGATATGCTCACGGCAAATCTCCTGTCTGCGCGGGTTGCCCCGCACTGCTCTTCCTCGCGTTCCGACGAATACAGGATTACGTCCGACGGATCAATTCCGCCGCCGCTGCCGCTCACGCGAGAATGGGTTCGAACTCACGCAACACATCAATGTAAAGCTGCCGTTTGAACGGCACGATCAGGTCGGGAAGCATGGCGGGCTTCGCCCACTTCCATTCGCTGAATTCGGGATGCTCGGTCTCGATATCGATGTCGCTGTCCTTGCCGGTGAAGCGCATCGCGAACCACTTCTGCCGCTGCCCGGCGTAACGGCCCTTCCAGATCTTGCCGATCAGCTCGTCGGGCAGGTCGTACCAGTACCAGCTCGCGCTTACGGCGATGATCTCGGCCTTGTTGGTGCCGATCTCCTCGCCCAGCTCACGGACCGCCGCGTCCACCGGGTCCTCGCCGGGATCGATGCCGCCCTGCGGCATCTGCCACGCCTCCGCGATCATATCGAGCCGCTTTGCGACGAAGACGTGCTTCTTCGGATTGAGCAGCATGATGCCGACACAGGGCCGATACGGGAGCCCGGAGGGGTGAACGCGTTCGGTCACTCGGCGGCCGCTTTCATCATGGTGAGGTCGGCGCCCGCCTCGTTGATGATGTCCTTCAGCGCCGCGAGGCATCCGGCGAGGTCGCCCTGCGCCGATGGAATCGCCTGCCGCAGCGTGATGCTGCCGTGAATTTGTCCCTTCGCCTCGCGGAACACGGTCGGCACGCCGCTTGCGATCAGCTTCGCGGCATAGGCGCGGCCCTGATCACGCAGCGGATCGAGCCCGCAGGTGAAGACGAGTGCGGCGGGCTGGTTGTCGAACGCAGCCGCGTGCAGCGGCGAGGCGCGCGGGTCGGTGGGGTCGGGGAGGTTGCCGATGTAGTGGCGCATGAACCATGCCATGCTCTCGGCGGTCAGCAGGTAGCCGTCCGCGAAGTCCTCCATCGATCCCGTGTTCGCGGTCATGTCGACGCCGGGGTAGATCAGCCACTGCGCGATGATCGGCACGGCGAGCTTGCCCGCCAGTTCCTGCGCGGTGATCGCGGCGAGGTTGCCGCCTGCGCTGTCGCCCGCAACGACGATGCTGGTCACGGCGTGCCCGATTTCCTTCGGCGAGGCCGCGGCCCAGCGCGTCGCGGCAAGGCAGTCCTCGCCCGCCGCCGGAAAGGCGTGCTCGGGCGCAAGGCGGTAGTCGACCGAGACCACGGTGATATCGAGGCTGCGCGCGATCTCGGCGCAGACGCCGTCGTGCGTTTCAAGGTCGCCGACCACCCAGCCGCCGCCGTGGAAGAACATCAGCACCGATTGCGGCGCACCGCCCGCCGCGCGTGCGCTATAGAGACGCAGGGGGATGCGGTCGCCGTGCGGCCCGTCGATGGCGAGGTCTTCCACTCGGGCGATCTCGCCGCGCGGCACTTCGGCCATCTGCACCATCATGCCCATCATCTGGCGGGCCGTGCCGGGGTCCAGCTCATGCAGCTTGGGCCCGGGCTGCGCGTTCAGCATATCGAGGAACGCCTGCACGTCTGGACGAACGAAACTCATCGCCGATTCTCCCTCCCTTGCGGATTTGGTGCGGACTATCCGCCGAGGCCGGCTTCGCCGCAAGTCGCGCTATCGAGAGGATGGTCAGGCAAGCCTGACCTTGGGAGCCTCACATAAAATCTACTTTGCGGGTACGGGCTCGCGGGCTTAGAGATTCCATCGAACAAGTAGACACAGTCCCGGGACCGCCAATGGCAACCAAGCTCAAAGACCCCCTGCCCACCGAGGGCGAGGCCATCGCGCGCGACGCGGTCGTCGTCCGTTTCGCCGGAGACTCGGGTGACGGTATGCAGCTCACCGGCGGGCAGTTCACGCTGTCCACCGCGCTTGCGGGCAACGACCTCGCGACCTTCCCGGATTTCCCGGCGGAAATCCGCGCGCCGCAGGGCACGACCTTCGGTGTTTCGGCGTTCCAGATCAATTTCGGCTCCACAGCGATCGAAACCGCGGGCGACGCGCCGGACATTCTCGTCGCGATGAACCCGGCAGCCCTGAAGACGAACCTCTCGGCGCTCCGCCCCGGCGGTCTCATCATCGCCGACACCGGCGAGTTCAACGCCCGCAACCTCAAGAAGGCGGGCTACGAGGTCGATCCCTTGGGCGACGGCAGCCTCGCCGACTATCAGGTCGTCGCCTTCGATATTTCCGCGCGTACAATGGAGTCGGTCGCCGCCTTCGGCCTCGGCAACAAGGAGGCGCTGCGCTGCAAGACCATGTGGACGCTCGGCCTCGCGCTCTGGATGTTCGATCGGGACCGTCAGCCGCTCGTTGACTGGCTGAACGCCAAGTTCTCGAAGAGCCCCGTCCTCGCCGACGCGAACATCGCGGCGCTCAATGCCGGTCACGCCTACGGCGAAACCGCCGAAATGGGTACGTTCGCGCGCTACAAGGTCGATGCGGCGCCCGCGGAAGCCGGCCTCTACCGCACGGTGACCGGCGCGGAGGCGCTCAGCCTCGGCCTCGTCGTCGGCGCGAACCTCGCGCACCTGCCGCTGTTCTTCGGCTCGTACCCGATCACGCCCGCTTCCTCGATCCTGCACACGCTTGCGCGCCTCAAGGAGTACGGCGTCACTACCTTCCAGGCGGAAGACGAGATCGCCGCGATCTGCGCCGCGATCGGCGCGTCCTATGCGGGTCAGCTCGGCATCACCTCGTCGTCCGGCCCCGGCATTGCGCTGAAGGGCGAGGCGCTCGGCCTTGCGATCATGACCGAGTTGCCGCTCGTCATCGTGAACAGCCAGCGCGGCGGGCCGTCGACAGGCCTTCCCACGAAGACCGAGCAGTCGGATCTCTATCAGGCCGTCTACGGCCGCAACGGAGACGCCCCGCTCGCCGTGATCGCCGCCCGTTCGCCGTCTGATGCGTTCGACGCCGCGATCGAGGCCTGCCGCCTCGCCGTGCGCTACATGACCCCGGTGATGCTGCTGACGGATGGCTACATCG
>JAEULI010000027.1 GCA_016793845.1 Sphingosinicella sp. | reverse complement strand
CACGGTTTGGCCGTTGCCTGGGCTGCAAAAGCCTGCGGCTGCGCGTGCGTTGTGTACATGCACGAAGGTGTGCCCATTTCGAGGGAGACTGCGATCCGGGCAGCAGGTGCGCAGGTTGTAAGAACGCCAGGAGATTACGATCAAAGTGTAGCGCGCCTTGATCGTGATGCACGGCAACACGGGTGGCAGATCATCGCAGACACTGCCTACCCGGGCTACGAGACCATACCGTCGCTGATCATGCAGGGGTATTGCGTCCTCACGCATGAGATTTTGAGCGAGCTAACTGTTCAGCCTGTCACGCACGTCGTTTTGCAGGCAGGTGTCGGTTCGTTTGCTGCCGCGATTGCTGCCCATTTGTGGATCACGTTTGGAGAAAAGCGGCCGAAAATTATCCTGGTCGAGCCGACGGAAGCGGATTGCTTCTATCAGAGTTTGAAGAACGGATACCCCAGCGAGGCATCAGGAAGCCTGGATACGATAATGACAGGGTTAGCTACACGAGGCGTATCTACGTCAGCTTGGGAAATCCTAAGCCGATGTGTAGACGCTGTGATCACCATTGACGATGATGCATCTCTCAAAATGCTCGATTTGCTTCGAAGCGCCAAGTGCGGCGGCGAACGTCTAGATGCGGGACCGTCGGGTGTTGCGGGCCTGTCCGCGGTTCGAATGCTCGCATCCGATCCTCTAATTCGAAAAACGTTGGCCATAGATGAAAAGGCGCGACTTCTCGCCTTTGGCACTGAGGGTGGCAATGGACTGCACTAGTGCAATGATCGCACGGCGTAGCCGATGGTTTTCTTATCAAGGTCCTTCATACGGAGAAGCTCCAGGAGGGCATCCACGTTGACAAGGCCGTTTTGCGCCGGGACGTGATGTCCGCGACTTGAACCGACGACTTTGAGATTCAGGCGAACGTCTTCGCTTCCGAGCTCCTGATGCCTCGCGATCAAATTTTGGCCCTCGTCGGACAGCTCGACATCGATGATGAAGCTGCACTCACCGTCTGCGCAAAAAACTTAAAGTGAGCATCTGGCGCCTAGCGCGGGCGCGGCATCGTGTTCACGAGAAGGATTGTGTTATCCTTCCTCGTTGAATGACCGCTTTCGGGGGCCTCGCGAACGCTGCGGAACGTCCGCTATACAGGTTTGCGCTCTCCGACAGAGCCGTCATCATATATTCGTTGTCTGAAATTCGGAAAAAATCCTGTGAATGCCCCCGTGAATGGCGACTGATTGCCGGTAAACCAGCGGTGCGACACCTGCTTCGCCGCTGACGTGTCAAGCGTAAGGATACTGCTTGGCGAAACGATGCGCAGCGGTCCGGTTATCCATCAATCACAAACGATCGTAGTGCTGAGCGAGAGTGTGGGGGGAAGGCGGTACGACCTTTGTTGCTGGATGCGTTCCGAAAGCGGTTCCTAAGGTCAAATCCAACTATATCGCACGCTGGATTTGAACATTCGCAGTTTTTGAAAAATATTATTAAAGATCAGTACGTTGAATGCTATTCGACAACAAAGTGAACTTAACCCATATGGCACAGTAGAACAAAAAACGGCGGAAAGCCGCCGTTTTGTGTGATTTACAGGAAGTGGCTCCCCGGGCCTGATTCGAACAGGCGGCCGTCCGATTAACAGTCGGATGCTCTACCGCTGAGCTACCGGGGAACATGGTCAGGGCGCGGCGTATAACAGTGCCGGTTTCCGCTGCCAAGCCCCGGAATGCGTTTCCGGCGCGGGCGGGTGTTCAGGTCAGGAACTGCTCCATCGCGATGCGATCATCGAGCGCGTATTCGGGGTCGAACAGCAGCTCCAGTGTGATCGAGCGGTCGGTGCTGACGCGCACCACGTCGACATCACGCACCTCGAGCTGGTCGGCGACTGCACTCACCGGGCGCTTGCCCGCCTCCAGCATCCGGAACTCCACTACCGACGTGTCGGGAATGAGCGCGCCGCGCCAGCGGCGGGGGCGGAAGGGGCTGATCGGCGTCAGCGCGAGGAGATCGGACTGGAGCGGCAGGATCGGACCATTCGCCGAGAGGTTGTAGGCGGTGGAGCCCGCGGGCGTCGCCACCAGCACGCCGTCGCAGGTCAGTTCCGACATACGCAAGCGCCCGTCGATCGCGATCTCGATCTTGGCGGCTTGCCGTGTTTCGCGCAGCAGCGAGACCTCGTTGATCGCCGGGGAGACGATGCGGTCGCCCGCGATCGTGCGCGCATCCATCTGCAGCGGGTGCAGCTTGAAGGCGCGCGCGTTCGCGATGCGCTCGGCGATGCCGTCCGGGCTGTATTCGTTCATCAGGAAGCCGACGGTGCCCCGGTTCATGCCGAAGACGCTTGCGGGCCGCCGTCGGTGGAGCACAGCGTGCAGCGTCTGCAGCATGAAGCCGTCGCCGCCGAGCGCGAGGATGATGTCCGCCTCGGCTTCGCTCGCCCAGTCGTGCAGCGGCAGGATATCCGCAGCGGCCTCGCGGGCGGCGGGGGTTGGCGAGACGGCGAGCGCCACCTTGCCGGGCAGTTTGTCGTTCATCCGCCGGTCACGCTCATGTGGCGGGGAACGGCCGCACGGGGCTGGCCGCGTCCGATGACGAAATCGTGGCCCTTCGGCTTGCGCGTGATCGCTTCGGCGATCGCGGCGTCAAGGTCGGCGTCCGATGGCGAACGGCGCACGGCGGCGCGCAGGTCGGCACTGTCTTCCTGCCCGAGGCACATGTAGAGCCGCCCCGTCGCGGTCAGGCGCACACGGTTGCAGCTTTCGCAGAAATTGTGGGTGAGGGGCGTGATGAAGCCGATCCTGCGGCCCGTCTCCGCGACCTCCACGTAGCGCGCCGGGCCGCCCGTCACGTAATCGGTCGGCCGGAACGTGAAGCGCTTCGCAAGTTCGGCGCGCACGATGGAAAGCGGCAGGTAGTGGTCGGTCCGGTCTTCGTCGACCTCGCCCATCGGCATCGTTTCGATGAAGGTGAGGTCGTGGCCTTCGCGGCCGCACCACGCCGCCATGTCGCCGAGTTCGTCCTCGTTGATGCCGCGCAGCGCCACGGTGTTGATCTTGATCGCGAGCCCGGCGGCCTTCGCGGCGGCGATGCCGTCCAGCACGCGCGGCAGCTCGCCCCAGCGCGTGATGCGCCGGAAGCGGTCGGGGTCGAGCGTGTCGAGGCTCACGTTCACGCGCCGCACGCCCGCCGCGGCGAGCGCTTCGGCGTGCTTTGCAAGCTGGTTACCGTTGGTGGTGAGCGTCAGCTCGTCGAGGCCGCGCCCGAGGTGCCGCGCGAGCGAGTCGACGAGGCTCACGATGCCGCGCCGCACCAGCGGCTCGCCGCCCGTCAGCCGCACCTTGCGCACGCCGCGCCGGATGAAGGCGGACGCGACGCGGTCGATCTCCTCCAGGCTCAGCACTTCGGATTTCGGCAGGAACTGCATGGTTTCCGCCATGCAGTAGGTGCAGCGGAAATCGCAGCGATCGGTCACGGAGACGCGCAGGTATGTCACCGCCCGCCCGAAGGGGTCGATCAGCGGGCCTTTCCCGGCCGTTTGTGCGATCACATCCTGCATCGTCCTCCTGAGTTAGTCGCGCCGGGGGCGGGGGGCAAGTTTTGCCGTCAACGGCAACGACTCCGGCCATGGTCGGCGCTGGCCTTTGCAGGGCGTCGTGATAGTGTTACAGGCGCTGCGGTCTCCACACGAGGTGAAATGCACGGCTCATCGCTTTCAGCGCCCGTCTTTCTCGCCTCATTCCGCTACCGGCGCGAAGCGCAGGATGCCATTGAGGCGACAGGACGTCCGGTTATCGTCAGCCTTCGGCCCGACGATGCCGCCCGTCGTTATGCCGCCTCGGAAGCGCTGATCGCCATCGTCGACGCGCGCGGCGCGCTGCAACGGGGCCTCCAGCAGGTCGAGCAGCTTTCGCAGGCGGTGCAGGAGCGGCGCGGCGGCCTTCTCGTACTGCTCTCGCGCAGCGATGCGGCCGCGCTCGGCGATGTCTACACGGCGGGGGCGACGCATTATCTGATCAGCCCGTTCGGCGCGTCCGAACTCGGCCAGTCGCTGCGCTTTGTCGAGCGCTCGATCCGGCGGATGCAGAAGACGAGCGCCGAAGCGGCCGTGGCCTCCGCGCAGGCCTCGATCGGCGGCACGGCGCGCTGGGAATGGAGCGTGGGCGACGATTTCGTTCGCATCGGCCCGGCGCTGGCCGTGCTTATCGGCGATCCGCCGCATACCGATCGGCTTTCGCTCGACGACGCGTTCCTGCGGCTCGATCGGCGCGCGCGCGCGCAGGCGCGCCGCGCCGTCCGCCGTATCTGGCAGGCGGGCGTTCCCGGAGAGGTGGAGCACCGCCTCGTTCTCGACGGGCGGCCGCATACCTATGTTCACCACATACGGCCCACGCGTGATGCCGCGGGCAGCGTGCTCGGGCTCACCGCCACGGTCGAGGATCTCGATTCAACGCTCATCGAGCGGCGGCTTTCCGCGCATTTCGATACGCTGACCGGCCTTGCGAACCTCCGCCACGCCCGTGCGTGGGTGGATGAGAAGCTGAACACGCGCGCCGGGCACAACCCCGCGTGCATCGTCGTGATGTTCGCGATCAGCCGATTCGATCAGGTGAACGCTGCCTATGGCCGCGCGGTGGCGGATTCGCTCCTTCAGGCCGTCGGCCGCCGCCTGCGACGCTTGCTCAATGATCAGACCGCCGAAAGCGAGCTTCCCGCGCGGCTCGGCGGCGCCGAGTTCGCGGTCGCCTTCGCCGGGCCGATCACGCTCAATCAGGCGGTGTTCTTCAGCCAGCGCATCGGCAAGGGCTTCGAGAAGCCGTTCATCGTCGGTGGGCGTGTCATCCACCTTTCGTGCCGCATCGGCATCGCCGCGAGCGACGAGGAAGTGACGACTGCGGACGAACTCTTCCAGCGCGCGAGCGCCGCGCTCGCGAGCGCGAAGGAGCTTGATCCGAACAGCTTCCAGGTCTTCCTCTCGGATGAGCATGGAAACCCCGCGCGCTTTGCAAGCCTGGAGGCGGACCTTCGCGCCGCGGCCGAAAAGCGCAGTCTCAACCTGCTCTACCAGCCGCAGGTCGATATCGTCACCAACCGCATCGTCGGTGTCGAGGCGCTGGTGCGCTGGGAGCATCCGCTTTACGGCGTGCTCCCGGCCGAGACCCTGTTCGCGATCGCCGAGCGCGCCGAGTTCGGCACGCGGCTCGGCGAGCAGATCATGCGGCAGGCGTGCAGCGAGGCGGCTGCGTGGCCGCAGCACCTGCGCGACCTCAGGCTTTCCGTCAATGTCACGGCGGCGGACATGCGCGCGCCCGATTTCGAGCGCATCATCGTGGAATCACTGGCGGACAGCCACTTCCCGGCGACGCGGCTAACGCTGGAGGTTACCGAGGGCGGGCTCGTCGAGGATCTCGAACACGCCTCCGCGATCCTCTCCAAGCTCCGCCAGCGCGGCATCAGCGTCGCCATCGACGATTTCGGCACGGGCTATTCGTCGCTCGCCTACCTGAAGTCGCTGCCGCTCGATATTCTCAAGGTCGACAAGAAGCTCGTCACCGATCTCTCGGGCTCGACGCGCGACCGTGTCATCGTGCGCGGCGTTGTCGATATGGCGCGCTCGCTCGGCATGGTGGTGATCGCGGAGGGCGTCGAGTCCGAAAGCCAGCTCGAAACGCTCGTGCGCGAAGGCTGCAACTGGTATCAGGGCTATCTGTGCAGCCCGCCGCTCGCGCTCGGCGATCTCCCGCCGTTCGTGGAGAACTGGCAGCGCGCCCGCGCCGCTTGACCAATCCTTAACCGCCGTCCCTTAGAAAGCTGCACATTAACGCTTTAACAGGGGGCAGGCTGGTTCGTGCAGGCCAATCGCGTACTCGTCGTCGGCAAGGATGAAACGCACGCGAAAGCGGGCGTCGCGAAGATCGCGGCCGACAAGTTCACCCAGGTGCAGGCAGCCTCCTGGATGGAAGCGATTCCGCTTGCGTCGAGCGGACGCTACCAGCTTGTCATCGTTCTCGCGGGCGCGGAAATCGGGATTGCGGCCGTCACCACCTTCGCACGCAGCGCCGAGCGGTGGACGCAGCGCGAAGGCATGATGCTCGTCGCGCTCACCGAAGACGGCACCGCCGCGCTTCACCGCGATCTCCAGCACGCGGGTTTCGACGACATCATTCATCGGCCGATGCACCCCACGCAGGTCGCGAGCCGCGTCGCCATACTCCTGCGCCTCTCCACGATGCGCCGCGAGCTCGCGCGCCGCCAGGCGACCGCGCGCGGCTTCACGAGCGGCGACGGGCTGTTTCTTGCGCCCGCCGAACCGGTTGTGGCAAGCCGCCGGGCGTCGGTCCTGCTCGTGCAGTTCGATCAGAGCGCGCACTGCGCCGAACAGTTCAACCGCGCCGTGCGGTCCTGCACCGAGGCGACGATCTGCGATGATCCCGAGGCGGCTCGCGCGCTCCTCTATCGCGGCGGTCTCGATGCCGTGCTGCTCTGCTCGGCGGTCGACCCGAAGAGCGCTATCGAGTTCGCGGACCGGATGCGTCGCGTGCCCGCGCTTTACAATCTTCCCGTGCTGCTCGCGACGCCGGAGGTCGAGAAGCTCGATCTCGATATGGTGTTCAACGCCGGCGTGACCGATGTCGCGCCCACCTGCCTGTCGAGCGAGCAGCTTTCCGTGCACCTTACCTCGTTCAAGCGGCTCGAGGCGCTGCGCGCCGCGCTTGCCGCGCGCTACGCGCAGCACGTCGAGATGGTCATCCGCGATGGTCTCACCGGCTTTGCGGGTCATGGCTTCGGCATGGCGCATCTGCAGGCGACCTTGCGGGACTGCACCGAACTTTCGCTTCCCGTGGCCGTGGCCGGGCTCACGATCGAGAATCTTGACGAGATCAATGCCGTGCACGGCTATCTCGCGGGCGATATCGTGATGCGCCGCGTTGGCGACATGGTGCGCCGCTGCATCCGCGGCGAGGACATGGCGACGCGCCTCTCCGGCAGCCGCATCCTCGTGCAGTTCCCTGATACGCGCTATGCGAGCGCGAACGTTGCGGTCCGCCGCCTTGCGAACGTCCTGCGCTTCCAGAAGGTTGATCTGCCGGGCGGTGCTTCCATCGCGCTCAGGATCGGCTACACTCTCGCCTGCTGGGATGGCGATGCCGACGCGCGCGCCCTCGTCGCGTCGCTCAAGGCGCGGAAGGTCGCAGTCGCAGCCTGATCCGGCTCCCGCGCGGGAGGCTTTTCATGGCGATCACCATTGATGTCGTTTCGGATTTCGTCTGCCCGTGGTGCTGGATCGGCAAGCGCCATCTCGATACGTTCGCGAACGAGGCCGACATCGAGCGGCGCTGGCACCCTTATCTCCTCCACCCGGATATGCCTGCGGGCGGTGTCGCCCGCGCCGATTTCATGCGCACGAAGTTCGGCAGCGATGAGCGCGCGAGCGAGCTGGCAGCGGGTGTCACTGCGGCTGCGAAGGGTGCCGGTCTCGATATCGACTACGGTCGCGTAGAGCGCGTGCCGGATACCCGCGATGCGCACCGCCTCGTGCGTTGGGCGGGCGGGCAGGGGCGGGCGGACGCAGTCGCCGAAGGTCTGTTTCGCGCCTATTTCAGCGAGGGTCGCGATATCGGGGATGCCGCTGTCCTCGCCGATATTGGCGCAGCGGCGGGCATGGACCGCGTCATTCTGGAAGCGCTGCTCGCCGGCGATGCCGACAGGGACATTGTCAATGCGCAGGCGGATAGAGCCCGTTCGATGGGTGTCAGCGGCGTACCCACCCACATTTTTGCAAACAAGGTCGCCGTGGTCGGCGCACAGCCGATCGAGGCGCTAAGGCAGGCGGCTGAGCTCGCCGCCGCATAGAAAAAGGCGTGCCCACAAAGATGGGCACGCCGTTGTCGTCAGCCCATCCGGTGGAGGGCGCAGAGCTTGTTACCGGCCGGATCGCGCAGATAGGCAAGGTAAAGCTTGCCGAAGCTGCCCTCACGAACGCCGGGCGGATCTTCGCAGGTCGTGCCGCCGTTCGCCACGCCTGCGGCGTGCCAGGCATCGGCCTCGGCGGGGGTCTTCGCGGCAAAGCCGATGGTGCTGCCATTGGCGCAGCTCGCAGGTTCGCCGTTGATCGGCTGCGTCACGGCGAAGATGCCGGTCGGCGTCACGTAAAAAAGCCGCCCCTTGTCATCCGTGTTGCCTGGCGGAATACCGAGCGCGCCGAGCGTCGCGTCGTAGAACGTCTTGGCTGCGGCCGTATCGTCCGCGCCGAGCATGATGTGACTGAACACCTTCTCTCTCCCTCTGGAACGCCGCTTTCGGACTGCGGCTTCACAGGCGCTGATCGCATGTGCGCAGGGGCCGCATCAAGTCCGCAGTTCCGTTAGCTGGGCGGTTGTTCAGCGGTCTTCAGCCGCCGCGCGACCGGGCAGGATTGGAGGGGCGACACCCCACAAACCTATCCGGCAAGCTTCCCCATCGCCCGCGCCACGTTGAGCCCGCCCTGCAAACGCGCTGCCGGGTTCGGCCAGTCGCGGCCGATGAAGAGCTTGTGGTCAGGGCGCAGCCTCGCCACCTGCGCGTTCTTCTGTACGAACTCGATCAGCTTGCCCGGTTTCGGGAAGCTGCCGGCGTGGAAGGCGATCAGCGCGCCTTTGGGTCCGGCTTCCAGCTTCTCGATGTTGGCTGCCTTGCAGTGTAGCTTGATTTCAATGACTTTGAGGAGATTGCTCACCTCATCCGGCAGCTTGCCGAAGCGGTCGATCATCTCGGCCGCAAACGGTTCGACGCCGGCCACCTCATCGATGTCATTGAGCCGCCGGTAGAGCGCCATGCGCAGGTTGAGGTCGCCCACGTAGCTCTCGGGAATGAGGATCGGCGCGTCCACCGCGATCTGCGGGCTGAACGCCTCGCGCGGTCTGTCGAGTCCCGCTGCGTCGGCACGCGCCGCCAGCATCGCCTCTTCCAGCATGTCCTGATACAGCTCGAAGCCGATCTCGCGGATATGCCCCGACTGCTCGTCGCCGAGCAGGTTGCCCGCGCCGCGGATATCCAGATCCTGCGCGGCGAGCTGGAAGCCCGCGCCCAGCGTGTCGAGGTTGGAGAGCACTTGCAGCCGCTTTGTCGCCGTCTCCGTCACGAGATGGTTCGCAGGCGTCGTCAGATATGCGTAGGCGCGTGCCTTCGAACGCCCGACGCGGCCCCGGATCTGGTAAAGCTGCGCCAGTCCGAACATGTCGGCGCGGTGTACGACGAGCGTGTTTGCGCTCGGGATATCGAGCCCCGATTCGATGATCGTCGTCGAAACCAGGACGTCGTAGCGCTTGTCGTAGAAGGCGGACATGCGCTCCTCGACCTCGCTGGAACTCATCTGTCCGTGCGCGACGATGTATTTCACCTCGGGCACATGCGCGCGCAGGAACTCCTCGATCTCCGGGATATCGGCGATGCGCGGCGTCACGAAGAAGCTCTGGCCGCCGCGATAATGCTCGCGCAGCAGCGCCTCGCGCACCACCACCTCGTCCCACGGCATCACGTAGGTGCGCACCGCGAGCCGGTCGACGGGCGGCGTCGCGATGATCGACATGTCGCGAAGGCCCGACATCGCCATCTGCAATGTGCGCGGGATCGGCGTCGCGGTCAGCGTCAGCACGTGCACGTCGGACTTGAGCTGCTTCAGCCGCTCCTTGTGGATCACGCCGAAGCGCTGCTCTTCATCCACGATGACAAGGCCGAGCCGCTTGAAATTGATGTTCTTCGATAAAAGCGCGTGCGTGCCGACCACAATATCGACGCTGCCGTCCGCGAGTCCGGCACGCGTCTGCGCCGATTCATTCGCCGAAACCAGCCGCGAGAGATGTCCGACCTTCAGCGGCAGGCCGTCGAAGCGCTCGCGGAAGTTCTGCGCGTGCTGCCGCGCCAGCAGCGTCGTCGGGCAGATCACGGCCACCTGCTCGCCGGCCATCGCCGCCACGAACGCCGCGCGCAGCGCCACCTCGGTCTTGCCGAAGCCGACGTCGCCCACGATCAGCCGGTCCATCGGCTTTCCGGCGGCGAGGTCGGCGACCACGTCGTCCACCGCGCGGAGCTGGTCGTCCGTCTCGGCGTAGGGGAAGCGGTCCACGAAGGCCCCGAACGTGGATGCCTCCGCCTCGAACACCTTCCCCGGCCGGGTTGCGCGTTCGGCGGCGACTTTCAGCAGCTCGTTCGCGATCTCGCGAATCCGCTCCTTCATCCGTGCCTTGCGGGCCTGCCAGCTCGCGCCGCCCAGCTTGTCGAGCGCCACGCCCTCGGAGTCGGAGCCGTAGCGGGAGAGAACGTCCATGTTCTCAACGGGCACGTAGAGCTTGTCGCCACCCGCGTAGGAAAGATGCACGCAGTCGTGTGGGCTCCGGCCCACCGTGATGGTGACGAGCCCCTCGTAGCGTCCGATGCCGTGATCGGCGTGCACGACGAGGTCGCCCGGCGTCATCATGGAGATCTGGTCCATGAAGGCGTCGGCTTTGCGCGCCCGCTTGGCGCGCCGCACCATGCGGTCGCCGAACATGTCCTGCTCGGAAACCAGTGCGACGTCGCCCGTGGTGAAGCCGTGATCGATCGGCAGCACCGCCATCGCCGCGCCGCCGGATTTGGCCGCGCCCAGCGCTTCCTGCCAATTCTCAACGACATGCAGCGGCCCGAAGCCGTGGTCGGCAAGCAATGTGCGCAGGCGGTCGCGCGAGCCCTCGGTGTAGCTCGCCAGCACGACGCGCTTGCCGCCCTGGTGCAGCGCTGCGACATGCGTGCCGACGGCCTCGTAGATGTTCGCCTGCGCCGCGCGTTCGGGCGCGAAGTCCCGCGCGGCCGTCACACCGAGATCGAGCACGCCCTCCTCGTCGGGTCGCGCGAAATTCGTGGCGAGATGCACGCGCCGCACCGCCTGCGCGCCGTCCCATTCGGCCTTGGTCAGGTAGAGCGCATCCGGCGCGAGCGGCCGGTAGCTGCCCGGCTCGCGCGTCATCGCGGAAACGCGGTTACCGTGATAATCGTCGATCGCCGCGAAGCGCTGCTCGGCGGCAAGGCTTGTGCCCTCGTCGCGCACGATGATGTCGTCCGCGCCCAGATAGTCGAACACGGTGCCGAGCCCGTCCTCGAACAGCGGCAGCCAGTTCTCCATGCCCGCCAGCCGCCGCCCGTCGCTCACCGCCTGATACAGCGGGTCGCTGGTTGCCGTCGCGCCGAACAGGTCCACATAGCCGCGACGGAAGCGCTGGATGCTGTCCGCCGAAAGCAGCGCCTCCGAAACCGGCAGCAGGTCGAAGCCCGCGCTGGTGCCGCTCGTCATCTGGCTCGCCGGGTCGAACAGCCGCAGCGTCTCGATCTCGTCGCCGAAGAAGTCGAGCCTCAGCGCGTGTTCGCCGCCCGCCGGAAACAGGTCGAGGATGCCGCCGCGCACCGCGAACTCGCCCGCATCCATCACCGTGTCGGTTCGCACGTAGCCGTTCGCCACCAGCATTTCGGCAAGCGCGTCGCGGTCGATCCGCTCGCCCGGTGCGATCCGCGCGGAGAGCTTTCCAAGCCGGTCGGGCGTCAGCGTGCGCTGGATCAGCGCGTTCACCGTCGTCGCGACAAGCTGCGGCGTCTTGACGGGTCTCAGCAGTCCCGCGAGCCCCGCCACCCGCTCCGCCGCCACGCGCAGCGAGGGCGAGGCGCGGTCGTAGGGCAGCGAGTCCCACGCCGGGACGTAGAGCGTCTCCACCTCCGGCGCGAAGAAGTGCGCGGCGTCGAGAAGCTGGTGCGCGGCAAGGTCGTCAGGCGCAACAAATACCGCGCGCGCACCCTTCGTAAACGCGGCGCGCGCAATGTCCGCGAGCAGCCACGGCTGGAACCCGGCGGGCGCGCTCGCCAGCGTCAGCGGCGCGCTGGCCTTGGCGATGAGCTCGACGTAATTCTTCACTCCGGCGCCACCATGAATTCAAGGCGCGTCAAGGCGTCCAGCAGCGGCCCGTGCCACCGCTCCGGCGCCTCGGCGGTGCCGATGGCCCACGCCATGATCTCCACGTCATCCTCTTCCAGGAACGCTTCCATCCACGCGATTTCGGCCTCGCCCCAGCCCGCGAGATAGCGGTCCGTGAAGCTGCCGATCATGATGTCGGCTTCCTTGGTGCCGCGGTGCCAGGCGCGGAAGTGGAGCCGCCGCCGGCGCGCGTCTAGGGGGGTGGTCATATGCGCTTTCGCCAATAGCCGATAAGCGGAAAGCGCATTTGCGCCTCCCGCTGCATGGAGTTAGTCAGTCGGAGCGAGATAGCATGCGACCCGATATCCTCAACCCCCTGTTCGCGGAAATCGCGGCGCTGAAAGGCGTAGGCCCGGCTCTGCAGCGTCAGCTCGAGCGGCTGGAAATCGCGCGCGTCATCGACCTGCTGTTCCATCTGCCGACGGGCGAGATCGAGCGCCTGCGCGTCGATGCCGTCCACGGCGGCCTCGAAGGCAAGGTCGTCACGCTTGCCGTCGATGTCGTGGCTCACGAGACGCGCGGGCCGAAGTCGCCGCTGCGCGTCCGCGTCCGCGATGGTGACGGAAACCTGCTCGATATCGTGTTCTTCACCGATCGCGGCGGCTATGCGCGCCAGCTCCTCCCCATCGGCGAGCGCCGCATCGTCAGCGGCCGTCTCGATCGCTTCGGGCAGAACCTCCAGATCGTCCACCCCGATCATGTCGTCGTGCCAGAAAAGGCGGGGGACATACCCGAGCGCGAAGCCGTCTACGGCCTCACCGAAGGCCTCACCAACCGCCGCCTCCGTACCCTCGTCGAGCACGCGCTGGAGCGTGTTCCGGCGCTTCCCGAATGGGCAGGGGCCTCGCTCGTCCGCCAGCGCGCCTGGCCGCACTGGCACGAAGCCCTTGCCGCGGCCCATGCGAACGACCGTGCCGTGCGCGACCGGCTCGCTTACGACGAACTCTTCGCGAACCAGCTCGCGCTCCTCCTGATGCGGCAGGCCTCACGCCGCAAGGGCGCGCTGCCGCTCCGGGGCGATGGTCGCCTTATCGACGCCATGCTCCGCGCGCTGCCCTATCGCCCCACCGGCGCCCAGCAGCGTGCGATTGCCGAGATCACCGGCGATCTCGCACAGTCCGCGCCGATGCTGCGACTGCTGCAGGGCGATGTCGGTTCGGGCAAGACGCTGGTTGCGCTCGCCGCGATGCTCGGCGCGGTGGAGGCAGGCGCGCAGGCGGCGATGCTGGCGCCCACGGAAATCCTCGCCCGCCAGCACATGGCGAACATCGCCGCGCTGCTGAACGGTATCGGCGTCCGCGCCGAAATCCTCACCGGCCGCGAGAAGGGCACGCAGCGCAAGGCCATCCTCGCCGATCTCGCGGCGGGCGACATTCACATCCTCGTCGGCACCCACGCGATCTTTCAGGAGGCTGTCGATTACCGTAACCTCGGCCTCGTCGTTGTCGACGAGCAGCACCGCTTCGGCGTCGCGCAGCGGCTGATGCTGGCGGACAAGGCCGAAAAGACCGCGCACATGCTGGTGATGACCGCAACGCCGATCCCGCGCACGCTGACGCTCACGCAGTACGGCGAGATGGACATATCGAAACTCGACGAGATGCCCCCCGGCCGCACGCCGGTGGCGACCAGCGTCATCAGCCAGGAACGGCTGGAGGAGGTGGTCGAAGGCGTCGGCCGCCTGCTTGCAGACGGAGGCCGCGCTTATTGGGTCTGCCCGCTCGTGGAGGAGAGCGAAGGCGCGGGCGATCTCGCCGCCGCCGACGCGCGCTATGCCATGCTGAAGGAGCGCTTCGGACCCATCGTAGGCCTCGTCCACGGCCGCATGAAGGGGCCGGAGAAGGACGCCGTGATGGCGGATTTCCAGTCCGGCCGCATCCAGCTTCTCGTCGCAACCACCGTCGTCGAGGTCGGCGTCGATGTGCCCGAGGCGAGCCTGATGATCATAGAGCAGGCCGAGCGTTTCGGCCTCGCCCAGCTTCACCAGCTTCGCGGCCGCGTCGGGCGCGGGGCGGCACGGTCGATTTGCCTGCTCGTCCGGGCGCCCAACATCTCGGAAACGGCGCGAAAGCGTCTCGCACTTATCAAGGGCACGAACGACGGTTTCAAGATCGCCGAGGAAGACCTGAAGCTGCGCGGGGGCGGCGAGCTTCTCGGCGTCCGCCAGTCCGGCGACCCCGAGTTCCGCATCGCCACGCCAGAACAGGTCGGCGCGCTTGTCGAGGCCGCGCGCGATGACGCCCGTCTTCTCGTCGAGCACGAAGGCGGTCTTTCCGGCCCGCGCGGCGAAGCAGCCCGCATTCTGCTTTATCTGTTTGGACGTGACGCCGCTGTCGGCCTCTTGCGTTCCGGCTAGCCGTTTGCGACAGCGCCGGTAGAGATGAAAACACCGTTTGCAATCGCGCTGCTGCTCGCGCTCGCCGCGCCATCCTCCACCGCTACGGGCGTTGCGAATGGTGATTGGGCTTCGGCCCGGCTTGAATGGGCCATGTCGGCCTATCATAAGGGAGAATATCGCACGGCAAGACGTGGTTTCCAGCGCCTCGCAGAGCACGGCTCCGCGATCGCCGAAACGATGCTCGGTGTTATGTACGCAAAGGGGCAGGGCGTTCGGGTGAGCCAGGCGGTTGCGGCGGGATGGTTCCACCGCGCCGCCAGCCGCGGTTACGGCCCGGCGCAGATCGCGCTCTCGGATGCCTTCGCGCGCGGGCACGGCGTCAGCCGTGACATCGATGACGCCTATTTCTGGGCGCTTGCGGCGACGACCGGTGGAGACCGCAGTGCCGAAGCGCCCGGCCGTATACGGGTCAAGGCGCTGGGCGAATCTCTCAGCCCCGAAACCCGCGCTGAGATCGACGAGGCGGTCCATAACTGGCGCCCGAGGGCACAGCGGCAGCGGTAGGGAGGCTTTCGAAGATGCACACGGGGTCTTGCCTGTGCGGCGCGGTGAGCTTCACGGTGGAGGGCGATCTGCCCGGGCCGGATGGCTGCCATTGCACGCAATGCCGGAAACAGTCTGGCCATTATTTCGTGTCGACCGATGTGCCGCGGTCCGCACTCACCGTCCGCGGCTCAGAAAACGTCCGCTGGTTTCAGTCCTCCGAAAAGGTGCGGCGGGGTTTCTGCGCGGTCTGCGGGTCGTCGCTGTTCTGGGATCCGATCGGCCGTGACTTGACCGGCATCGCGATGGGTGCCTTCGATACGCCGACGAAAACGCGCCTCGCCGTGCACGTCCATGCCGCTGAAAAGGGCGACTACTACGACATCGCCGACGACGTGCCGCAGTTCAGCACCGTACCGCCCCGGCCGCACTGAGCGTTGCCGCCTTCACGCCGTGAGGCTTCGATCCTCCCGGCGCCGCCCCTCGATGCGTTTGCGGATGAAGGCATGGCGCGCTGCGGTGATCGGGTACGACAGCATCAGAATCCCCGATACGACGAAGGCAATCATGGGGAGGCCGATTGCGGCTGCCAGCATACCGTGGGTTGCAAGTGCCGAGTTGGCGTTGCTCGCCGGATCATAGCCAACCAGCGACAGCGTGTAGAAGCCGAGCGCGCCTCCCACGGCGCCGCCCGCGGGCGCGAGGAACGTGCGCATCGAGAAATAGGTGCCGGCGCGCGCTTGCCCTGAACGCAGCGTGTCGTAGTCGGCGATATCGCTGGTGAGCGCCTGCGGGAACATCATGTTGGGTGTGCCGAGCGCGCTGACGAAGGCGCCGTACGCCAGCATCAGTCCGAAATCGGCCTGGCCGCCGGGCGGGAACAGCAGATAGCCGGGCAGCAGCATACCGTTCAGGATCTGGCACCACGCATACACCTTGTGCTTGCTGAACCGCGCGGCGAGGCGCGTGCAAAGCGGGATCGCCGCCACCTGCGCGGCGGTTGCCACCAGCAGGAACATCACCACGCGGTCGCCAAAGCCGAAATAATTGTCGAGGAGGATCGCCATCAGCGCATAGCTCGCCGCCCAGCCCACCTGGCTGATGAAATCGGCACTGATGAAACGGCGGAACGGCCCGTTGCGCGTGAAGATCGTCCGCATTTCCGCAAGATGATAGGCCTCGCCCCGCGTGACGGTGCCGACCGGCACCGCGAACACCGCAAGGCCGATGCAGACCGGCATCAGTGCGATGCCGATCCAGCCGAGGATGGCCATCGCGTCGCGGTCGAGCTCGGCGGAGTCGAGCACGCCGATGGCGGGCATGGAGAGGATTTCCGGCACGGCGAGAAAACCGACACCGCCGATCAGCAGCGCCAGCGTCGTTGCCCCGGCGAGCCGGGACCGCTGGGCATAGTCGGTGCTGATTTCTCCCGACCATGTCCGGTAGGGCGTGTCGATCACCGAATGCGCGATGTAGAAGGAGACGATCGCCAGCGCGAAATAGGCGTTCCCCGCGTTCGCCGGCGGCATGTAGGCGATCCAGAAGGCGAACAGCGAGAACAGCGCGCCCGCGACCAGCCAGGGCTTGCGCGGCCCCCAGCGCGAATGTGTCTTGTCGCTGAGGAAGCCGATCGGCGGGTCGATGACGCCGTTGAAGATGCGCGCGAACAGGATCACCGTCGCGATGCCCGCCGTCGTCGCCTCGGTGTGCTTGGCGTAGAAGGCCATCAGCAGTGCCGGGAACGGCGAGATCAGCAGCGCCAGCGAAAAGCCGGGCGCCGCATAGGCCGCGAGCTGGCCGAAGGGAACGCGCTGTGCCGTTTTTCTCATCGGGCTAGGTCCCGTTCAATGTGTCCCACGAAATCCTGCGCGGCGCGGGCCACGGCGTGGCCGAACGCCGGTTCGGTGGGATAGTGGCCCGCGCCGGGCACGATCTCCAGCCGGGCGTGCGGCAGGCGCCGCGCCAGCGCCCAGGCGTTCGAAGGCGGCGTGCAGCAATCGTAGCGGCCGGTGATGATGGAGACCGGGATCGCGGCAAGGCGGTCCGCGTTCTGCAGCAGCGTGTCGTCGTCGACGAAGAAGTCGTGCGCCGCATAATGCGCGAAGATGCGGCCGTAATCGGCGCCACGCGCGGGGTCGGGCGGCGCGATCGGCGCATCGAAGTGCATGAAGCCTTCCTCATAGAGGAAGAGGCTGGTCGCGAGGCGCGCCGCGACATCGGCGTCGTCGCCCAGAATCCGGCGGCAATATGCGTCCCGAAGGTCGCCGCGCTCCGCCTCCGGCACCATCGCGGCGAAGCCTTCCCAAAGCTCCGGAAACAGCGTCTGCACGCCGTGGAACCACCAGTCGGTATCGGCCTTCCGGCACAGCCACAGGCTGACGAGGAACAGGCCGAGACAGCGTTCGGGATGCGCCTCCGCATAGGCGAGCGCCACGGTGCTGCCCCACGATCCGCCGCTGACGATCCAGCGTTCGATGCCGAGATGGCGCCGCAGCCGTTCCATGTCGGCGACCGTATGCTGCAGGCTGTTCGCCTCCAGCCCGCCGCGCGGCGCCGAGCGTCCGCAGCCGCGCTGGTCGAACATGATGTGGCGCACGCGGCGCCCGTCCGTGAAGCGCGCCGCGCCCGCCATCATCGCTCCGCCGGGTCCGCCGTGACAGGTGATCATGGGGATGCCGGCACCGCTATCGGTCCAGTAGATGTGATGGCCGTCGCCGACATCGAGCATCCCGTCGGCGCTGACCGCCAGGGGCGCGCAGTAGGGATCGTCGGCGCGGCGCATCAGGCCGCGCCGCCCTTTGCCTTTTCGAGCTGCGCGAGGATCAGCGCATCCTCCGCCTCGCCGAGCGCGGCGTGCGCCTTGGTGGGACGGATGAACACGGTCAACTCGTCGACCTTGCCGCTGGCATCGAGGTGGAAAATGTCGAGCCCGTGCACCTCGATCGCGCCGATATTGCCCTTGAACTCCATGATCGCCTCGTCGGCGGCGGGCCATGTGCGGACATAGTGGAAGTTCTCGATCACCTTCGGGATCGTCTGCAGCACGATGACGACATGGTTCCTGTCGCGGATCGGCTTCAGGAAGCGCGGCGTGTTCAATTCCACCTGATCGGCCAGCATCGCCTCGATCGATGCATGATCGCCGCTCGCGATGGCGCCGAGAATGTGCGTGATGAGCGCGTTTGCCCTGTCGTGTGTCATGCCTGTCCTCCCGCTGAAGATGCCGCCGCGGCGTGATGCGCGATCGGCCAGTGCCATGTGCCGGGGCCGGCCATCTGGTTGATCGTGCCGGCGATGAAGAAACCGTGCCGGGGCGCATGGAACATCTTGGCGCCGCTCGCGCCCGAATGGCCGATCAGCTCGAGGCCGGCGTCCTCGGTCCGAAAGATGCCGAGCCCGACGCCGGTGCGCGGCGCGGCGAGCCCCGGCGGGGTCTTCCAGTCGAGCATCGCTGCCAGTGTTTGGTGGTCCCGGAACAGCGCGCCGCCGAGCAGCCCGCGCAGGAAGGCGTTGAGCGAGGCCGCGCTCGACACCACGCCGCCGCCGCCCCAGTCGAACGACAGGCTGGCGCCGCTGCCCAGCACCGGCATCGGCCCCATCCAGACTTCCGCCTCCGGTTCGCGGTGCGTGCCGAGGCCGGGCGGGTCGTTGCGATACGCGAGATACGTGTCGGCGAGGCCGAGCGGCGCGAACAGGCGGTCTTGATAGGCATCGCCCAGTGTCGATCCGGTCAGCTTCTCGATCAGCAGCGCGAGCAGCATGAAGCCGGTGTCGGAATAGTGGAAGCGCGCGCCCGGCGCGGCGAGCGGTGCATCCGCCGTGCCGTTCGCGAGGAACAGGTTGATCACCCCCGCCTCGGGGTCATTCGGCCGTTCCGGGTCCCACGGCTTCCATGCGCGGCCCGGATCGCCGCCCGGTGCCAGTATCCGCCCGATCAGCGAGTCCGGCGCAGGCCCG
>JAEULI010000013.1 GCA_016793845.1 Sphingosinicella sp. | reverse complement strand
TGATCTTCGCGGGCCTCGCGCTCATCTTTGACAGCCTTGCGACGCTCCTGCTGCTGCCCTTCGTGGTGATCCTGATCGACCGGCAGGTGATTGCGCGCGAGGAACGCTATCTCGAAACGAAGTTCGGCGACGACTACCGCGCTTACAAGGACAAGGTCAGGCGCTGGCTGTGACCGCCGCGTCCTCCGCCGCGCTCGCGGCTGCGTCGAAGGCGAGAAGGATGGAAGGGTGGCGGGCCTTGTAGGCCTGCGCCGGGCGGAAGATTTCGAGATCCGGCCAGCCCGCCGGGACGCTGCCTTCGCCCTTCAGGAACGCGGCGAGCGCGGTATGGGCATTACGAAGCTCCG
Organism: Sphingosinicella sp.; assembly: GCA_016793845.1. GTDB lineage: Bacteria > Pseudomonadota > Alphaproteobacteria > Sphingomonadales > Sphingomonadaceae > Sphingosinicella > Sphingosinicella xenopeptidilytica. The sequence goes on along the minus strand of JAEULI010000013.1, from coordinate 18,684 downwards.
ATGCAGACTTGCCGAGCACGCCTGCGCCGAGGATCGAGGCCGAGGCCTGCCCGAGCGCGCAGGCGCGCACCTCCTGCCCGAATGTCGCAACACGGCCCTCGCTGTCGAGATCGACGTCAGCTGTGACGCGGCTGCCGCAGATCGGCGAGACCTTGCGGCTCGTACCCTGCGGTTCTGCAAGGCGCGTCTGGTGCGGGATCGTTGCGGCGAGGCGCAGGATCGCGGTGTTGTAGAGCGGTTCGGACATCGCGGCCGATATAGGGCGGCGAGGCGCCGCTATCCAGTCTCGCCGTCGTCGGCGCGGCCGTGGACGAAACGGTCGACATAGTCGTTGCCGCTGTTCTCGAGGTCGGCGACCTTGCCTTCCCAGTGGATGCGGCCGTCTTTCAGCATGGCGACGCGGTCGGCGATGCGGCGCACGCTCGCCATGTCGTGCGTGATGGTGACGGCGGTGACGCCAAGATCGGTGACGAGGCCACGGATCAGCCGGTTGATTGTGTCGGCGCGAATGGGGTCGAGGCCCGTGGTGGGCTCATCGAAGAAGATGATCTCGGGCTCCGCCGCGATGGCGCGGGCGAGCGCGACGCGCTTCTGCATCCCGCCCGAAAGCTCGGAGGGCTTCAGGTCCGCGACCGGCGCATCGAGGCCGACCTTCGCGAGCAGCTCGACCGCCTTCGCGTGCATCGCCTTCGCGTTCGTCGCGCGGCCGCGCGTCAGCCCGAAGGTGATGTTGCGCCACACGGGCAGCGAATCGAAAAGTGCGCCGCCCTGAAACAACATGCCGATGCGGCTGCGCAGTTCGGTGCGGTCCGCGCGAGAGGCCGAGGCGAGGTCGGTGCCGTCCAGCCGGATCGTACCGCTGTCGGTAGGGAGAATGCCCAGAATGCACTTCAGCATTACCGATTTGCCGGTACCTGAACCGCCGATGACGACGAGCGATTCGCCCGGCTCCACCTTCAGGTCGATGTGATCGAGCACGATCTTCGGCCCGAACGCCTTGCGGACCCCGATGAGTTCAATGCTGCCGCCCTTCATGTGCCGAACACCAGCACGGTGATGATGAGGTTCGCGAGCAGGATGAGCACGAACGCGCTGACGACAGCGTTCGTCGTCGAGCGGCCGACGCCCGCCGCGCCGCCCATGCTGCGGAAGCCGTGGTAGCAGCCCATCATCGCGATGATGAAGCCGAACACCGCCGCCTTTACGAGGCTCGACGAGACGTCGTCCCACTCGAGATACTGGCGCGTCGTGGCGAGGTAGGAGGTGACGTTGAAGCCGAGGCGCTGCGTGCCGATCAAGAAGCCGCCCATCACGCCGAGCGCGTTCGAGACGAGCACGAGGAGCGGCAGCACGATCACGGCGGCAATGAGCCGCGGTGCGATCAGATACTCGAACGGATCGGTGCGCAGCGTCGTAAGCGCATCGATCTGCTCGGTGACGCGCATCGTGCCGAGTTCGGCCGCCATCGCGGAGGAGACGCGCCCCGCCACCATCAGCCCGCCAAGCACGGGGCCAAGCTCGCGCACGATGGCGATGACGGTGACGGCGGGCACGGTGCTTTCCGCGTTGAAGCGACTGCCGCCGACGAAAATCTGCTGCGCGAGCGCCGCGCCGGTGAAAACGGCGGTGAGGCCGACGACCGGCAGCGAGAACCAGCCGATGATCAGCATCTGCTCGATGAGGCGGCCGAAATAATAAGGCGGACGTACGGCGGCGCCGAGCGCGCGCAGCGTGAACAACGCTACCCGGCCGATGCTGGCGAGTGCGCCGAGCGTGGCGCGGCCCGGACGGGCGAAGAAGGCGACGAGTGCGTTCATGTGTAGACGCGCTCATAGCGGGCGCCGAGCCCAGTCAGCAACTCATACTCGGAAATCCCGGACTGCGCGGCGGCTTCGGCGAGGTTGTAGGTGATGTCCACCCAGTCTCCGGGCGCGACCGCAAGGGTGTCCGTGATGTCGATGATGATCATGTCCATCGATACGCGCCCCACGACCGGCGCGCGCTTGCCGCCGACAAGGGCCGCACCTGTATTGGAAAAACCCCTCAGATACCCGTCCGCATAGCCCAGGTTGAGCACGGCGAGGCGGCTGTCGCGCGGCGCCGTCCATGTCGCCCCGTAGCCTGCGGCGTCCCCGGCGGGCACGTCGCGGCACTGGATGACGCGCGCGGTGGGAAACACGACCTGGTGCAACCCCGCGCTGCCGCCATAAAGCCCGATGCCGGGGCGCACATGGCCGAAGGCGTAGTCGTGCCCGAGGAAGATGCCTGCCGTGTTCGCCAGCGCGCCGCGGATGCCGAGCGCCACGACCACCTCTTCAAAGCGATCACGCTGCAGCCCGTTCAGCGGATGCTCCGGCGTGTCGGCGCAGGCGAGGTGGGAGTGAACAGTGTCCACATCCATCCCCGCGAACATTTCGGTGCAGAAGCCGCGCCAATCGAAGCCGAGGCGGTTCATGCCGGTGTCCACCATGATGTCGCAGCGCCGACCCTGGCCGTGCGCGCGCCACAGCGCCACCTGCTCCGGGCTGCCGAGCACGGGGTCCGCGTCGATGGAGAGCGCGGCGGGGAGATCGGCGGCATCGATGCCGTGCAGCACCTTCACGCGCAGGTCGGGCGCGCGTCCCGCAAGCGCCGCGGCCTCCTGCCAGTTGGAGACATAGACCGTCCGGCAGCCTTCGGCATAAAGCCGGTCCGTCACGGCCTTCGCGCCGAGGCCGTAGCCGTTCGCCTTTACGGCGGCGCCCGTATCCACGCCCGCGAGCGCGCGGAGTTGCCTCCAATTGGCGGCAAGTGCGTCGAGGTCGATGCGGAGGCGGAGAGGAGACGGCGGGATCATGTGTGAGGACGGATAGCGGGGGCAGGCGGGATGCGCAAATGCCTGTTGGGCCGTGGCGCTTATCCCCTCTCTCCGACCCTCTCCCCAGTGGGGAGAGGGAGTTGTGTTTGGCTTGGGCTGTCGTTATGTTCTTATTTTGTTCTTAATCTCGGGTGATGAATGGCGCGGCTGAAAACCCAGTTTGTCTGTCAGGCGTGCGGCGCGGTGAGCCCGCGCTGGGCAGGGCAATGCGGCGAGTGCAAGGAGTGGAACAGCATCGTCGAGGATGCGGGCGCGGTGGTGACGCCGTTCTCGGCGAAGCAATCGCTTTCGCGCGGCGGCGCGGCGTTCCGCCTGCAATCGCTGGATGAGGATACGCCGCTGCCGCCGCGGCTGCCGACGGGTATCGCCGAGCTCGATCGCACGCTTGGCGGCGGCGTGGTGCCGGGCAGCGCGATTCTGATCGGCGGCGATCCCGGCATTGGCAAATCGACGCTGCTTTTGCAGGTCGCGGGCAAGATGGCGATGGCGGGGAAGCGCATCGTCTACCTCTCGGGCGAGGAAGCGGCCGATCAGGTGCGGCTGCGCGCGCAGCGACTGGGGCTCGGCAAGGCGGACGTGGCGCTCGCCAGCGTCACTTCGGTGCGCGATATCCTGACGACACTCGCGGAGCGGACCGCGCCCGATCTCCTCATCATCGATTCGATCCAGACCATGCATTCGGACATGCTGGAGGGCGCGCCGGGCACGGTGAGCCAGGTGCGCGCCGCCGCGCAGGAGCTGATCCGCTATGCGAAGTCCGAAGGCGCGGCGGTGGTGCTTGTCGGGCATGTGACGAAGGACGGGCAGATCGCGGGGCCGCGCGTGCTCGAACACATGGTCGATACCGTGCTCTATTTCGAAGGCGAGCGCTCGCACCAGTACCGCATCCTCCGCGCCGTGAAGAACCGCTTCGGCGGCACCGACGAGATCGGTGTGTTCGCGATGGGCGCGCTCGGCCTCGAAGAAGTCTCGAACCCGTCGTCGCTGTTCCTCACGCAGCGCGAGGCGCCGGTGCCGGGATCGGTGGTGTTCCCCGCGATCGAGGGCACGCGGCCGGTGATGGTGGAGGTGCAGGCGCTCGTCGTGCGCCTGCCTTCGGGCGCGACGCCGCGCCGCGCGGTGGTCGGCTGGGATTCGGGGCGGCTCGCGATGATCCTTGCGGTGCTGGAGGCGCGCTGCGGGCTCAATTTCTCGACGTGCGAGGTTTATCTCAACATCGCGGGAGGCCTGCGTGTGTCGGACCCGGCGGCGGACCTTGCCGTTGCCGCCGCGCTCGCCTCGGCAATGGCGGAGCGGCCGATCCGGCTCGATACGGTGGCGCTCGGCGAAATCGCGCTTTCGGGCGAGGTTCGCGCCGCGCCGCACCTCGGGCTCCGGCTCAAGGAAGCGCAGAAGCTCGGCTTCGAGCGCGCCTTCCTGCCGGGCGGCGCGACCGCAAAGGGAGACGGCGTGCCCAATGGTATGAAAGCCACAGGCTTCAAACATTTGTCGGGGCTTGTTGACCACCTCTGCGGCTCCGATTAGGGCCGCGAAATATGGACATGACCGGGTTCGACATCGTCGTTCTGCTCATCGTGGGCGCGCTTGCCGCGCTCGGCGCGATCCGGGGTTTCGTCACCGAGATTCTCACGCTGCTCGCATGGGTCGCGGCGGTCGTGGCGCTCAAGCTCTTCTACCCGTCGGGCAAGCTGATCGCGGCGGGAATGGTGGGCAGCGAGGTCGCGGCGGCGGCGATCGCCTTCGTCGTCATCTTCTTCGGTACTTTCTTCGTGTTCCGCCTTGTCGGGCGGCTGCTCGGTGATCGCACCAAGCGCTCGGTCATCGGGCCGATCGACCGCGTGCTTGGGCTCGGCTTTGGGGCCGTGAAGGGGCTTATCGTCGTCAGCCTCGTCTTCCTCGTCGTCACGCGCGGCCACGCGCTGATCTGGGGTGGGAACGAGAAGCTGCCGGAATGGCTGCTCGCCGCGAAAACGGAGCCGCTGCTCGACATCACCAGCCGCGCGATCATCGACTATGCCGAAGACCGGCAGGAGGGGCTGGGGCTCGGCGACGACAGACCGCGCACCGCTCCCGAGGATCAGCATTACAGCGATACGAGCGGCGGCGAGGGCTACACCCTCGAAGAGCGCGATGCGCTTGACGATCTACTGGACGATTCGAGCGGCACCGAGATTTAGGGTGAGTGGGGCTTCAGCCCATGCCGGGCTGCAAACGGCGGTTTTCTCTGCTTCCGGTGCTCACGTACCTTTAGTACGCTGCGCGCCGGTTCTCGAAATCCACCGTTTTCGCCTCGACCTGACCTCAATCCCCACACACCCTCGCCGGAGTTTCCTTCGCGCCGGATTCGCGCTAGGGGCGCGGCCATGACCGAAATTCGCCTCTACAACACGCTGACGCGCCAGAAGGACGTCTTCACACCCGCCGATCCGAACCGGGTGACGATGTATGTGTGCGGCCCCACGGTCTACAACCGCGCGCACATCGGCAACGCCCGGCCCGCCGTGGTGTTCGACGTGCTGTTCCGGCTGCTCCGCCATACTTACGGCGAGAATGCCGTCCATTACGCGCGGAACTTCACGGACATCGACGACAAGATCATGGCCGCCGCTGAGGCCGAAGGCGTGCCGATCGAGACGATCACCAAGCGCTACGAGGATTTCTATCGCGCCGACATGGGCGCTCTCGGCGTGCAGCGGCCGACGTACGAGCCGCGCGCCACGGAGCATGTCGAACAGATGGTCGCGATGATCGCTGCACTGATCGAGAAGGGCGCGGCCTATGCGGCTGATGGCCATGCGCTGTTCGACATCACGAAGGATGCCGATTACGGCACGCTCTCGCGCCGCCCGATGGACGAGATGATCGCCGGCGCGCGTGTCGAGGTGGCGCCTTACAAGAAGAACCCCGGCGACTTCGTGCTGTGGAAGCCGAGCGCGGCGGACCAGCCGGGCTGGCCTTCGCCCTGGGGTCGCGGGCGCCCTGGCTGGCACATCGAATGCTCGGCGATGATCGAGGCGCACCTCGGCACCACCATCGACATCCACGCCGGCGGCCTAGACCTCCAGTTCCCGCACCACGAAAACGAATGCGCGCAAAGCCGCTGCGCCCACGACGGCGCACCGCTCGCCAAGATATGGATGCACAACGGCTTCCTCTCCATGGACAAGGAGAAGATGTCGAAGTCGCTTGGCAACGTAGTGACGGTTGGCGAGCTATTGGAGCAGGGCCACAAGGGTGAGACGCTGCGGCTTGCCCTGTTGATGGCGCATTACCGGCAACCGCTGGATTGGAACGAGCGGCTCATCGCGCAGGCGAAGGCGATGCTGGATCGCTGGTATCGCGTTTTGGAAGAGGGCGATTTCCAAGTCAAAAATGACCCGGAAATTGAAGCCACACTGTTCGATGATTTGAACACTCCAGCGGCGATCGCAAGATTGTCTGAGCTGGCGAGGCTTCGGGAATTGGACAAGTTAAAAGCAGGGGGTCAATTGCTGGGGATACTAACCAGTGATCCCGACGATTGGTTTGGTCGCCTCAAGTCCAAAACCATGGTGAGTACAAGCTCCATGGGAAGTCCAAGTATACAGGTTGAAGGCGTTAAGCCGGAAAAAATGGTAAGTGAAAGCGTAATGCGGAGTCCGACTATTACGCTTTCGGAAGTTCGTTGGAATGAACAAATCTTAGCTCGCACGGCCGCCAAGGCCTCGAAAAACTGGTCCGAGGCCGACCGCATCCGCGATCAGTTGAAGGCGGAGGGCATCCTACTCGAGGACAAGCCCGACGGGACGACGGTTTGGCGGCGCGCTTGAGACGCGACGCTCAGTAGAGCGCAGCGACCTCGCGGACGATCATGATGCCGAGTGCTACCCACGACAAGCCGAACAGTGCGAAGCGAAGCATGACGCGGTTGAACGTCGCCTGCACCAGCGAATGGAGCGCGCGCAGGATTACGTAAGCCCACGCCGTCATCACGTGCCATTGGTCGGCGTGGCCGAGGAGCACGATGGCAATGACCATCGCGTAGAACAGCGTCGGCGCCTCGAAGAGGTGGTTGTAGTTGTCGGCCACGCGTCGCGCCTCGCTCGGCAGCGTGTTCAGCGAACCCGGGTGCTGTGCTGACTGCGGATCGATCTTCGCCTGGTTCATCGCGGGAATCCGCGTTGCATACATCCAGACGAACATCACGAGATTGAGCAGTCCCATCGCGACGATGGTCTGCAGCATCGAGATCACGTTGCTGTTCAAGGTCATGGTTACCCTCCCCCTGTTGGCTCCCGGCGCGGAACCTGCGCCTTCGGAACGGCGAGCGCAACCCTCACGGTCGACAGGGCGAGTCCGGGCCGATATGGTTCGCCCATGCGTGAGAAAGAGCTTCGGCTGGCGCTCGTCTGCTACGGCGGCATCAGCCTTGCCGTTTATATGCATGGCATCACGCAGGAGATCTGGAAGCTGCTGCGCGCCAGCCGCAGCTGGCACGATGCCGATCCGGAGCCGCCGGGCGGGGACACCGAGCCGGTCTATCACGATCTGCTCGACGCGATCGGCAAGCACATCCGCCTGCGCGTGCTCGTCGACATCGTTGCGGGCGCTTCGGCGGGCGGCATCAACGGCATCTTCCTCGCGCAGGCGATCTCCACCGGGCAGAGCCTCGCCCCGCTCGCTGACCTCTGGCTCGACAAGGCGGATGCCGACGAACTTCTCGATCCCGAGGCGGTACCGAAATCGCGCTGGAGCAAGTTCTATGCGCGGCCGCTGCTCTGGATGGCGCGCGGGCAGATCGACCCGCTCGACGAGATCGTCGAGAAGGGCGCGCGCGAGGAACTGCGCATCAAGGTTTCGCGCTTCATCCGCTCGCGCTGGTTCGAGCCGCCGTTTTCGGGCGAGCACTTCACCGAGCTGCTGATGGGCGCGTTCGAGGCGATGGCGGAGACGAAGGCGGCCTCGCCGCTGCTGCCGCCCGGCCAGCCGCTCGACCTTTTCGTCACCGTCACCGACTATCACGGCTACCCGGAGCGCCTGCGCCTCCACAGCCCCGAAGAGGTGATGGAGGTGGAGCACCGGAAGCTCATCACCTTCCGCGATTCAAGCGAGCGTGGCGCGGAGCGGACGCTCGCCGACATCCCCTCGCTCACCTTCGCGGCGCGGGCAACGGCCTCCTTCCCCGGCGCCTTCCCGCCGTTCCAGCCGAGCGAGCTCGACCGGGTGCTGGCGAAGGACGGCAAGCCCTGGCCGGAGCGCACGGCCTTCCTGTCGCGCGTGTTTCCGCACCGCGCGACGAGCGGCCTCGATCCGTCGCACGCGGTGCTGCTCGATGGCAGCATCCTCAACAACGCGCCGTTCGCGCCGGCCATTGCTGCTCTTCGCCAGCGCCCAGCGCATCGTGAGATCGACCGACGCTTCGTCTACATCGATCCGAAGCCCGGCATCCGCAGCATCGGCACGCGCATGGATGCTTCGAAGCCCCCCGGCTTCTTCTCGACGATCCTGCGCTCGCTCTCCGACATTCCGCGCGAACAGCCGATCCGCGACGATCTCGATCACCTCGCTGGCCTGTCCGCGCGCGTCCGCCGCCTCAGCCATGTGGTGGAGGGCATACGCGCCACCGTCGACGAGGCGATCGAGGACGCGATCGGCCGCCGCCAGCTGCGCGCGAAGGTGTCGCCCGCCAAGCTCCAGCAGTGGCGCGCGCAGGCGAATGCCGAGGCCGTGCTACGCGCCGGCTTCACCTATCCCTCTTATGCGCACCTGAAGCTCAGCCAGATCGTTGAGGAGATGGCGCGGCTGTTCGCCGATCTCGGCGGGCACGAACGCGATGTTGCAGAGCGCGTCCGCAAGGAGGTGTGGCGGCACATCCGGCGCAGCGGCATGGACCGCGTGACGCAGACGACACGCCCGAAGGACGCCGACGCCGACCTCTTCGTGCAGTTCCTCCGCCGTTACGACCTCGGCTTCCGCGTCCGTCGGCTGCGCTTCATCGTCCGCCGCGTCAACGAGTGGGGTGATGCGGGCGGTCCTGAAGACCTGCAGAAGGTCGAGGCGCTCAAGGCCTCGCTGTATGAACTGCTCGCGCCCTATCTCGATCGGCGCCGGCTCGCCTTCTACGGCCCTTGGGTGCGCGATCCCGCAGCTTTTGCGAACGAGGACGCGGTGCCGGTGATCGAGGCCTATGGTGAGGCGCTCGGCCTCACTGATTTCGACGCACTCGGCGATGCCCGTCTTGCCGCGATCATCACGGACTGCACGGCGCCGGACCTTCGCGCCCAGCTCCTGAAGGCCTATCTCGGCTTTCCCTTCTACGACATCGCTACCTTCCCGCTGTTGCAGGGCGAGGGGCTCGATGAGTTCGACGAGATCAAGGTCGATCGTATTTCGCCGGACGACGCGCGCGCGATCCGCGAAGGCGGTGCACTCGCGACACTGAAAGGCATAAAGTTCAATAGTTTCGGTGCGTTCTTTAGCCGCGCCTATCGGGAAAACGACTATCTCTGGGGCCGCCTGCACGGTGTTGACCGGGTGATCGACATCGTCGTTTCGGCGCTCCCGGAGGGCAAGCGCCTCGACGCCGGGTTCGTCACGGGCATCAAGAAGCGCGCTTTTCATGCCATCCTCGATGCAGAGGCACCGCGCCTGACGGCCATTCCAGACCTGATCGAGGAACTGCGCAAGGAGATCGGGTAGGCGAGCGGCACGGGTTATCCACAGATAACAACACAGAGTCGCCCCGACGTATATTTTGTCGATAGGGTTGCGACGGCGCGCCCGATCTCCTGTATAGTGCCTCTATGCTGACACCGCTTCGCGCCGTACCGGCTCCGGCCGCCGACTCGCCGACTCTCCCGCACAACCTCGATGCGGAGGCGGCGCTGCTCGGCGCCATGATGATCGACAACCGGCTCGCCGAGGACGTCCAGCTGAAGCTGCGCCCCGAGCATTTCTTCGAGCCGCTGCACGGTGAAATCTATGCCGCGATCCTGAAGCTCGTCGACCGCGCCATGCTGGCGACCCCGGTGACGTTGCGGCCGCTCTTCGCCGAGCACCCCGCGCTCGCCGAGCTTGGCGGCCCGGCGTACCTCGCCCAGCTCACTGAGCAATCCGCCGCGCTGATCGCCGCGAAGGACTTTGCGGCGCAGATTTATGATCTCGCGTTGCTGCGCGAACTCGTGCGTGTCGGGCGCGAGATGGTGGTGAGCGCGGCCGACACCTCGCAGGACGTGAACCCGCACGATCAGATTCAGCAGGCGGAACTCGCGCTCTACAAGGTCGCCGAAGAAGGCGAGGTCTCGAACTCTGTGAAGAGCTTCGCCCAGTCCGCGACGCTCGCCGTGCAGATGGCGGAGCGCGCCAAGCAATCGGGCGGGCATCTTTCCGGCATCACCACGGGCCTCAACGCGCTCAACACCAAGATCGGCGGACTTCATCGTTCCGATCTCATCATCCTCGCCGGGCGACCCGCGATGGGCAAGACCGCGCTCGCCACCAACATTGCCTTCTCGGCCGCCGAGCGGCTGATGAAGGACCGCGCCGACCAGATCGACAAGACGAGCGGCGCGGGCGTCGCGTTCTTCAGCCTCGAAATGTCGGCCGACCAGCTCGCGACGCGTATCCTTGCCGAACAGGCGCGGATCAGTTCCGAAGACCTCCGCATGGGCAAGATCAACCAGGCGCAGTTCCGTGATCTGGTGCGCGCGTCCGCCGCGCTGCAGGATTTGCCGCTCTACATCGACGACACCCCGGGTCTCACCATCGCGGCGATGCGTTCGCGCGCCCGGCGGCTAAAGCGCCAGAAGGGCGTGGGACTCATCGTGGTCGATTATCTCCAGCTTCTGCAAGGCAGCAGCCGGCAGGCGAACGACAACCGCGTGAATGAAATCTCGGAAATCACGCGCGGTCTGAAAACACTCGCCAAGGAATTGAACGTACCGGTGATCGCGCTGTCGCAGCTTTCACGCGCCGTGGAGCAACGCGAGGACAAAAGGCCTCAGCTCGCCGACCTTCGCGAATCCGGCACCATCGAGCAGGACGCCGATATCGTACTGTTCGTCTATCGCGACGAGTATTACCACGCCCAGAAGAAGCCCGAGGACGGCACCGAGAAGTTCGAGAAGTGGATGGAGCGCGGCATCACGATCCGGGGCCGCGCCGAGGTAATCGTGGCGAAGCAGCGTCACGGCTCCACCGGCATCGTCGATCTGCATTTCGAAGCTATCCACACGCGCTTCAGCGATCTTGCCGACGACGCGCACCTTCCGGAACGGGACTACGAATAGGCGCTTATTTCGCCTTCAGATATTGCGGTTTGATAAGCGCGCGAAGCGCGTCAGTCATCGGCACATCGATCTCGAAATCGCCCTCGGCGTATGGCCCCGCCACATAGGGCGCGAGCAGCACGCGGAAACCCGAGATGTCCTGCCCCGGCCACGACACCACCGCCACCGGCTGCTCGCCGATCGGCGGGCAGTCGTCGAACATGCCATTCTCGATCGCGCCGCGCCGCGAGACGCGCTCCGCATCGAGCGCGGTGCAATAAGCGGGGGTGAGCAGCTTTTCGGCTGCGGGCCAGTCTGTGAAGAGATCGCTGAAGCTCATTTCGTGGCGCTCGGCCTTGTCCCAGTATTTGACCGCGAAGCCGTGGTTGGGGTGCGCGCCGCCCGTGTACATCGAGATATCGGCACGAACGTTCAGCAGGGCGGGAGTATCGGCCGCAACCGTCCAGTCCTGCGCGAAGAAATGGGATATCTTTGGCGCGTCCGCCGGGCGCAGCTTCATATCCTCCACCGCGCCCGCCTGCATCTCCTCCGCGCTCGCCAGCGCCTGGGCGCGAAGCGTTTCGAGCAGCGTCGGCGCTTCGGCGAGCTCGGGCGGCGCGCGCCAAAGGAAATCCAGTTCGGCCGTTTCGCGTTTCACGAGGAGGTCGCTCGCGGGAATCGAAGTATCCGTCCCGAGAGCGGCCGCGTTCGTTTGCGCCGCGGCATCCGCTTTTTCGGCCTTTGGCGCATCGCATCCGGCGAACGCCAAGGACACCAGAACAATTGCGGCAGTACGCATGAGCATCGCATTCTCCAAGCGGATCGAACTGCAATTTACAGGCCGGATGCTCAGGCGACAATTGCCGTTCCTAATTCAGGTTAACTTCGGCAACCTTGTCTTTATAGTCCTCTTTCGGGTCGATCCCGAACAACAGCTTAACGCCGGCGAACAGGCTGTTCTCGTTAAGCCAGATCTCCGCATAATCCGTATCCAGCCGAAGCAAGGCAAGTTTCGGATCGGTCTTTCCACCTTCGTACCAAGCGGCGATGAAGGGGTTCCAAAGCCGCTCGATCACGGATTTATCATTGTCCAGCCAAAGCGTGCCGTGAACGGTCGCAAACAGATCATGGTCCTTTGCTGCGAATGAGGCGATCGCAGGATGTCCGGTATCGAGTGCCCGAGCCAGCGCATTGTCGCGCGCCGTGAAAAACCAGATCGGGTCTCGTTCGTCTTCGACCAGTGCAGTCATCGGACGCGTATGGCCGTCCTCCACCCCATTCAGGCCGATCATCATCGTGCGGTCTGATTTCAGGGCTTTCCAGAATTTGGCTTCCATTTCGGCTTCGTTTGCCATGTCGTTTCTCCCAGTCATGGGTGGCGAACAGGCAGGCTGTGGCGCAGTTCCCGTAGAGCGACGCGATCACCGATGAAATGGGCTTCGGGCGCGCCATGTGGTGCGCTTCCAGCCGGCAATCATTGCCGGCGACAAGGTGGCGACTGTCGCCGGCCTTTACACATTGGTGTCAGTAGGCTCCAGAAAATGGCTGATAACCGCCATTGGCACATGCGTTGCTTGGTTGTGGTTAGCAGGCGAAATGCAGTCGGGGGGTTTGCATGAAATCAGTTCTGGTTGTCGCTACGGCCTTCACTCTGGCCGCGACGGGTGCTGCGCAGGCTGCGCCTATTCTCGTCACCGCTTCTGGTCTTCTGGTCCAGCAAGGGGCGCTTCCCGATTTTGCCGCACCCATCAGTGATTTCGCTGACATTCACGCGTACTGGGTGATCGATCCGGACGCTGGGGTCAAAGTCACGACGCCGCTGCCTATGTACGATAGCGGCGAAAGTGTCGCCTTTCGCGGTTCGGTCCTAGAGTTCGGCGCGGTCATTTACAGTTCAGGCGTAGATCCGCTGGTTCTCACCAACAGCTCGTCTAGCCTGGGGCAGGCCTATTTGTATGACAACCTTACCATTGCCGGGATCGCATTCGATATGTTTGGCTTTGGTGCTGGTGCATTCGTGAATGAGTCAGGCCTTGTGCGCGAAATCGATGCCGATCGTGATCTTGGCGAGGGCGTTTTCATCTCGGGGCTGAATCTCTTCGCGCTTCAATTGACCTTTCTCCCGGACGTGCCCGGCCTTCTTGAAGACGATTCCTTTCCCGATCTTGGGAGAGTGTTTGGGGGCACCGCGCAAATCGATCTGAGCTTCAGCCACGGCACGCCGACCACAACGGATGAAATTCAGGCATTGCCGTACATCACGTTCACTGCCACCTTCCCATCCATCAGTTACACCTACCTCGACGACGTGGAGACGCCGGAGCCGGCAACGCTGGGCCTGTTTGGGCTCGGCCTCGCTGCTGTCGCGCTGCGTCGCCGCCGCCGCGCGGCCTGACTATTCGGCGGCTCTGGCCTCGGTCGGAGCCGCATCCTCTGCCTGCTGGCGGGTCCACATCTCGGCGTAGAGGCCGTCTTTCGCGAGAAGGTCGTCGTGGCGGCCGCGCTCCACCACATTACCCTTTTCCATGACGAGGATTTCATCCGCGTCGACGATCGTTGACAGACGGTGCGCGATGACGAGCGTCGTGCGCCGGGCCGAAACGTCGGAGAGTGCGTCCTGGATCGCGGATTCGGTGCGGCTGTCGAGCGCGCTCGTCGCCTCGTCGAGGATCAGGATGGGTGGATCTTTGAGGATCGTGCGCGCGATGGCGACGCGCTGCTTCTCGCCGCCTGAGAGCTTGAGGCCGCGCTCGCCGACGACCGTGTCGTAGCCCTGCGGCAGCGAGACGATGAAGTCGTGGATCTGCGCCTGCCGCGCGGCGGCTTCGATCTCCGCCTGCATGGCGCCCGAGCGGCCGTAGCCGATGTTATAGCCGATCGTGTCGTTGAACAGCACCGTGTCCTGCGGGACGATGCCGATCGCGGCACGGACGCTCGCCTGCGTCACTGCGCGGATATCCTGCCCGTCGATCGTCACGCGCCCGGCCTGGATGTCGTAGAAGCGATAGAGGATGCGGGAGAGTGTCGACTTGCCCGCGCCGGATTCGCCGACGACCGCAACCGTGTCCCCGGCCGGAATCGCAAAGCTGACGCCGTGCAGAATCTGCCGTTCGGGATCGTAGCCGAAATCGACAGTCTCGAAGCGCACTTCGCCCGCCACAACGGAAAGCGGCGGGGCGCCCGGTTTGTCGGCGATCTCGGCCTCGGTATCGAGCAGGCCGAACATGGCTTCCATGTCGATGAGGCCCTGCTTGATCTCGCGGTACACCCAGCCGAGCATATCGAGCGGGCGGAACAGCTGCATGAGCAGCGTGTTGACGAGCACCACGTCGCCCACAGTGAACCGGCCCTGGTTCCAGCCCCACACCGTATAGGCCATCGCGCCGGCCATCATGATATTGGTGATCAGCGACTGGCCGATGTTGAGCGCGGCGAGTGAGTTCTCGCTCTTGATCGCGGCGTTCGCATAGGCGGTGAGGGACTGGCGGTAGCGGTCCCGCTCCAGCGTTTCCGCGCTGTAGTATTTCACCGTCTCGTAGTTGAGGAGCGAGTCCACGGCGCGCTGCGTCGTGCGGTTGTCGGTATCGACCATGCGGCGGCGAAGTTCGCTTCGCCATTCCGTCACCCGCCGCGTGAACCAGATGTAGAGCGCGACGATCACGAGCGTCGCCGCGACGATCTCGAAGCCCATCTTGATCTGGAAGATCACGCAGACGGCGATGAGTTCGATGATTGTCGGCGCGATGTTGAACGCGAGGAAGTAGAGCATCGTGTCGACGCTCTTGGTGCCGCGCTCGATGATGCGCGTGAGCGCCCCGGTGCGGCGTTCGAGGTGGAAGCGCAGGGAGAGTTCGTGGATGCGCGCAAAGACCTCGGACGCGAGATCGGCGCCGGCGACCTGGCCTACGCGTTCGAAAATGACGTTGCGCACATTGTCGAACAGCACGCCGCCGAACCGTGCCGCCGCATAGGCGAACACGAGCCCGACGCCGAGCAGGAAGCCTTCATTCGTGGGCGTCGCCATCGAATCGATCACGCCCTTGTAGGCGAACGGCATGATCAGCATCGTCGCCTTGGCGATGAGCACGAGGATAAGCGCGGCGACGACGCGCACCTTGAGGCCCGGCTTGTCGGCGGGCCAGAGGTAAGGGAGGAAGCGGCGCAGCGGATGCTGCTTGGAGACGGTCATGCCCTTACAGATAGGCGCTCAGGCCGGCGCCTTCCAGCAGGTGCTGACGTGATCGTCCACAAGGCCGACCGCCTGCATGTAGGCGTAGATGATCGTCGAGCCGACGAAGTTCATGCCCGCCTTCTTCAGCGCCTTTGAAATGGCGTCGCTGAGCGGGGTGGAAGCGGAGACGTCATTGAAGCTTTTGGGCCGGTTGAGGAGGGGTTTTCCGTCCACGAAGGCCCAGAGCCACGCATCGAAGCTGCCGTGCTGGCGCTGCATCTCGAGGAACACGGCGGCGTTGCGGCGCGCGGCCCAGACCTTCAGGCGGTTACGGACGATGTTCCCCGTGGCGAGCACCGCTTCAAGCTCGGCGTCGGTCATTGCGGCGACGCGGGCGGGATCGAAATCGTGGAAGGCGGCGCGGTAGCCTTCGCGCTTTTTCAGTACGGTTTCCCAGCTGAGTCCGGCCTGCGCACCTTCGAGGATCAGCATCTCGAACAGCGTGCCGTCGTCGTGGATGGGAACGCCCCACTCGTCGTCGTGGTAGCGCGCGTAGAAGTCCTTGCCCGGACTGTTGCCGAAACAGCGTGGCCGCGCGTCCATCCTAGTCGAACAGGCTGGAGACGGAGGATTCGTCGGCGATGCGGCGGACGGCTTCGCCGAGCAGCGGGGCGATCGTGAGCTGGCGCAGCTTCTTCGCATTCGCGATCTCGGGGCGCGAGATCGAGTCGGTGATGACGAGCTCCATCAGCTCCGACCCCTCGACGCGGGCGACGGCGCCGCCCGAGAGCACGCCGTGCGTGCAGTAGGCGACGACAGCCTTGGCGCCCGCGGCGCGGAGTGCGGCGGCAGCGTTGCAGAGCGTGCCTGCCGAATCGACGATGTCGTCGACGAGGATGCAGAAGCGGCCCTCGACGTCGCCGATGATGTTCATCACCTCGGATTCGCCGGCGCGTTCGCGGCGCTTGTCGACGATGGCGAGCGGGGCGTTGTCGAGGCGCTTGGCAAGCGCGCGGGCGCGCACCACGCCGCCGACGTCGGGCGATACGACCATCATGTTCTCCGAGCCGTAGCGGGCGAGGATGTCGTCGCTCATCACGGGGGCGGCGTAGAGGTTGTCGGTCGGGATGTCGAAGAAGCCTTGGATCTGCCCAGCGTGCAGATCGACCGAAAGCACGCGGTTGGCGCCCGCGACGGTGATGAGGTTGGCGACGAGCTTCGCCGAGATGGGCGTGCGCGGGCCGGGCTTCCGGTCCTGCCGCGCATAGCCGAAGTAGGGAACGACGGCGGTGATGCGCTTCGCGCTCGCGCGCTTCAGCGCGTCGATGCAGATCAGGAGCTCCATCAGGTTGTCGTTTGCCGGGAAGGCGGTCGACTGGACCACGAACACGTCTTCGCCGCGCACGTTCTCGTGGATCTCCACGAACACCTCTTCGTCGGCGAAGCGGCGAACGCTCGCCTGCGTCAGCGGCATGTCGAGGTAACGGGCGATGTCGCCCGCGAGCTGAAGGTTGCTGTTGCCCGCAAGCAGCTTCATGGCGCGCGAATCCCTGTTTTGTGGCGGTGACGAGTCGGTCGGTTCACTAGCCGCCGCAGGCGGCGCGGGCAACGCCTATGACATCTGTGTTGCAGCCGGGGTCAGGCGGGAAGCCCGATCAGCGCGATCTGCCGGCCGTAATCGGCCTCGCCCCGATGCGTCGCGCGGCGGAAGCTGAAGTAGGCCTCCGGGTTCGCGTACGTGTCCTCGCCAAGCAGTTCGACACGTCCGATGCCCGCCGCCGCGAGCCGTGCGCCCACGTAGGCTTCGAGGTCGAACTGGTGGTGCCCGGCGCGTCCATCGAGGAAGAAGCGCTCATTTTCCGGGTCCGCCTCGCAGAAGCGGCGGAAGAAGCCCTCGTCGACCTCGTAGGAGGCGCGCGCGAT
The DNA here is from genome assembly GCA_016793845.1 of Sphingosinicella sp. Taxonomy (GTDB): domain Bacteria; phylum Pseudomonadota; class Alphaproteobacteria; order Sphingomonadales; family Sphingomonadaceae; genus Sphingosinicella; species Sphingosinicella xenopeptidilytica. Next base: position 1,487 of record JAEULI010000013.1, on the reverse strand, counting down.
GCAGGGGCCGACGGCCGCGGCAATGCGGTCGCGGCGTGCGCCCAGTCCTTCCATGGCGGTGACGACGGAATCGGTGACGCCGCCGAGCGCGCCCTTCCACCCGGCATGGGCGGCGCCGACGACGCCCGCCTCACGGTCGGCGAGCAACACGGGCGCGCAGTCGGCCGTGAGCACGCCAAGCAGCAGGCCCGGCGTTGCCGTCGCGAGCGCGTCGGCGTGTGGTCGGGCATCGTCCGGATACGGCGCGGTTACAGTGATGGTGTCCGGGCTGTGGACCTGATGCAGCGTCACGAGCTTTGCGCCCGGGAGCACGGCTTCCACGGCACGGCGGCGGTTCTCGGCGATGGCGGTGCGGTCGTCCTGCGAACCGAGGCCCACGTTGAGCCCCGCAACGATGCCTTCGGAAACGCCGCCCCGACGCCCAAGGAAGCCGTGGGGGAGGCCGTCTAGCGCTGCGGCGTGAAGGACGGGGACGCTCATGGACGCAGCACCTTGCGATAGATGAAATCGTGATCGGCCTGCTCGCCCACCATGAAACGGTAGTCGCCGACCTTCTCGAAACCGTAGTTCTCGTAGACCTTCTGCGCCCGGTAGTTCTCGGACCAGACGGTGAGGTACATGTCCTGCCAGCCGCCTGCGTTCGCCCATTCGAGCGCCCAGGCCATCATGGGCTGCGCGATGCCGCGCCCATGCCACGCCTTCAGGATGTAGAGCTGGCGCAGCTCGCACTTGCTGCGACCGTCGTCCTCAACGGGAAGGTAGGGCGGTCCAACCTTGCAATAGGCGACCATCTGTCCGCCGGCCTCGGCGATACGAAAGGCGTAAGCCGGGTCCGCGAACTCCACCGGCATCCCGTCGGGACCGAATACGGTCACGAGGAAGTGATCGAGATCGTGCTTCGCGTAAAGGTGCCCGAACGTCTCGATGAACGTCTGACGCCCAAGTTCGCAGAGCGCGGGCAGATCGGTCGCCGAAGGCGTGCGGAAAACGATGTCGCTCATGCGCCGAAGCCCGCAGGTTCGGGCCAACCCTTGTGTGTGAATGCAAGCACCTTGAACAGGCTCCCCATGGCCTGCGGCAGGGTAAGCCGCCGCATCGCGCCCGCTATAGCATGGCGGGCTTCCGGGTCGAGGCCGCGTGAAAGCCGCTCGGCGCGCGCTTCGATGCCGAGCGCGAGCAGGAACGGACCTTGCAGCGCCAGCGGCGAAACCTGCACGCCCGCCGCACGCGCCGCCTCGGCAAGCGCGGTGAAGTCCACGTGTGCAGTGAGGTCGTGTTCGCCCGGCGCTGCGAGTGGATCGGTGGCGGCATGGGCTGTGAGTGCCTGCAGGGAATCGCCCTCGGCGGGGCCTTCATAGCCGTAGTCGATGAGGAGTGCCGCGCCGCCATCGGCCGCGATCCGGGCGGCGAGGGCGCCTGCGTATGCAGCGCGCGCGGGCGCGGTTTCGCGGATCGCATCGCCTTCGGGCGTGAAGACGAAGGCGTCC
>JAEULI010000180.1 GCA_016793845.1 Sphingosinicella sp. | reverse complement strand
GGCGATGAGATGACGCGGATCATCTGGCAGGGGCTTCGCGAGCGCCTGATCCTCCCCTACCTCGACGTCGACCTGAAGTATTACGATCTCAGCCTCGAAAACCGCGACGCCACCGACGACAAGGTGACCGTGCAGTCCGCGAACGCCATCAAGGAGTTTGGCGTCGGCGTGAAGTGCGCGACGATCACACCCGACGAGGCGCGTGTCGAAGAGTTCAACCTCAAGAAGATGTGGAAGTCGCCGAACGGCACGATCCGCAACATCCTGGGCGGCGTCGTGTTCCGCGAGCCGATCGTCATCAAGTCCGTGCCGCGACTCGTGCCGGGCTGGACGGACCCCATCGTCATCGGTCGCCACGCATTCGGCGATCAGTACAAGGCCACCGACTTCCTGGTGCCGGGTGCCGGCAAACTCACCATGAAGTGGACGGGCGAGAACGGCGAGACGATCGAGCACGAAGTGTTCGAGTTCCCCACCGCGGGCGTCGCCATGGGCATGTACAACCTCGACGATTCGATCCGCGATTTCGCGCGTGCGTCACTCAACTATGGCCTCGCGCGCCAATGGCCGGTGTACCTTTCCACCAAGAACACGATCCTCAAGGCCTATGACGGCCGCTTCAAGGACCTGTTCCAGGAGGTTTTCGACAAGGAATTCAAGGCACAGTTCGACAAGCTTGGCATCGTCTACGAACACCGCCTGATCGACGACATGGTCGCCTCGGCGCTGAAGTGGAGCGGCAAGTTCGTGTGGGCCTGCAAGAACTACGATGGCGACGTGCAGTCGGACACCGTCGCGCAGGGCTTCGGTTCGCTCGGCCTGATGACCTCAGTGCTGATGACGCCGGACGGCAAGACCGTCGAGGCCGAAGCCGCGCACGGCACCGTGACGCGCCACTACCGTATGCACCAGCAGGGCAAGGCGACCTCAACGAACCCGATCGCATCGATCTTCGCCTGGACGGGCGGCCTCAAGCACCGCGGCAAGCTCGACAACACGCCGGATGTCACCAAATTTGGCGAACTGCTCGAGCGTGTCTGCGTCGAGACGGTCGAAGAAGGCCACATGACGAAGGATCTCGCGCTCCTTATCGGCCCCGATCAGGCATGGATGACGACCGAACAGTTCTTCGAGAAGATCGTGGAGAACCTCGACGCAGCGATGAGCAAGGAATTCTAGCGCCTTACGCGCTTTTCTGCTGACGCCGTGGCGGCGGCCCCATTAGGATGCCGCCGTGGCCGCAGATCCGCTCTTTTCGCCCGCGTTCCGTGATGCGCTCGTCATCCTCGGCGCGACAGGGCTCGTTATACCCGCATTCCACCGGCTGCGGGTCAATCCAGTCATCGGTTTTATCATCGTAGGCTTGCTGCTCGGGCCGTCCGGCCTCGGGCGGTTCGCAGGCATTGCGCCGTGGATCAATTACGTTTCGATCAGCAGCCGCGATATCATCGAGCCCTTCGCCGAATTCGGCATCATCCTGTTGCTGTTCTCCATCGGCCTCGAACTGTCTTTCCGAAGACTCTGGGATTTGCGGCGCCTGGTGTTCCTGCTCGGTCCTGCCGAACTCGTGATTTCCGGCATGGTGATCGGCCTGTTGCTTTTCGAGTTCACGCCGATGGGCATGAGCGTGGCGCTGACGCTCGGCTTCGCACTTGCGCTATCATCGACTGCGCTTGTGCTGCCGATGACAGGCACACGCAGCGCGATCGGCAAACCCGCGTTCTCCATGCTGCTGTTCGAAGATCTGGCGATCGTACCGATCATCTTCATGCTTGGCGTCATCAGCCCGCTTCCCGGCAGCGATGATCCCGGCAACCTGTTGAAAACCGTGGCACTCGGCGGCTTTGTGGTGGCCGTCATCCTCGTCCTCGGCAAGTTCCTGCTACCGCGCCTGCTGCGGCAAGTGGCGCGTACCAAGAGTCCGGAGCTGTTCCTCGCGGTCGCGCTCGTGGTCGTGATGGCGGCCAGCCTTGCCACGAGCGCTGCGGGGCTGTCCCCCATCGTTGGTGCGCTCGTCGCGGGCCTTGCCATCGCCGAGACGGAATACCGGATGCAGGTGGACGTCACGATCGAGCCGTTCAAGAACCTCGCACTCGGCATCTTCCTGATGACGATCGGCATGAGCATCGATTTCGAGATCATCGTTCAGCACTGGATGCTGCTCATCATAGCCATCGTTGGCGTGGTTCTGGTCAAGTCACTGGTGACGGGCGGCCTGCTCCGTCTTTGGGGTGCGCCGCGCGGCCTCGCCGCGAACATCGGCCTGCTCATGGCCTCACCGTCCGAAACGACGCTGATCGTGCTTGCGGCCGCCCTTCAGGCGCGCGTGATCGACGCCGATACCGCCGCGTTCTGGCAGATCGTTACCGCTGTCGGCCTCACCGCCACCCCGCTCCTCGCCCGGATCGGCAGCGATACCGCGCGGCGCGTGGAAGCGCCCCCGCCCGAAATCACACGTGAAGCCTCAGGGAGCGGCGGGCGCACGATCATCGCGGGCTACGGGCGCGTCGGACAGATGGTCGCCGACATGCTGACCCGCCATGAGCAGCCTTTCGTCGTCGTGGATGCGGACATCGAGATGGTCGAAATCGGTCGCGAACGCGGACACGAGATCGTTTTCGGCGACGTCGCGCGCCCTGGCCTTCTCGATCACCTCGGTCTCGCGCAGGCCCGATCGATCGTGCTCACAATGGACGACCCCGTCCAGCTTGTGGCTACAACCCGCAGCGTACGCGCCGCACATCCCGATCTCTGTATCATTGCACGCGCGAAGGATGCGGAGCACGCAGCGCAGCTCTACAAGGCCGGTGCAACCGATGCTGTGCCGGAAACGCTTGAGTCCTCCTTGCAGCTTGCCGAAGCGGTGCTGGTCGATATCGGCCGCCCGATGGGTCTCGTGATCGCCTCGATCCACGAAATGCGCGAGATCAAACGCAACAAGATCAAAGCGATGGTGCCGGATCTTATGCGCGAACCGCTGAAGGCCGCATCGCGGTTGCGCCGGGGCGAGGAAACGGCCGAGTAACAGGTAGGCACACAACCGGGAAGGCGGCGTTACGCCGCGAGCGCGCCCTTAACGGCAGCAATGGCGTCCGCCGCCTTGTCGCCATCAGGGCCACCGCCCTGCGCCATGTCCGGGCGTCCGCCGCCGCCCTTACCGCCGAGCGCCGCGACGCCCGCCTGCACGAGCGAGACCGCGTTGAAGCGTGCAATCAGATCATCCGTGACGCCGACGGCGATGCTCGCACGACCCTCGTTCACCGCCACGATCGCGGCAACGCCCGAGCCGACCTGCTTCTTCGCCTCATCGACAGCGCCGCGCAGATCCTTCGGGTCCAGCCCATCGGCGACGCGCGCCACAAATTTCGTGCCCGCCACGTCTTCGGCTTCCGCGGCGGGAGCGGCACCCGCGCCACCACCAAGCGCCAACGCCTTCTTGGCGTCGGCGAGCTCACGCTCGAGCCGGCGGCGTTCCTCGACGAGCGCCTGCACACGTGTCGGAAGCTCGGCGGGCGCCACTTTCAACATCGCGGCGGCCTCGCGCAGCCGGTCTTCCTGCCCTTGCAGATAAAGCCGCGCAGCCTCGCCAGTCAGTGCCTCGACACGGCGCACGCCGGAAGACACCGCGCTTTCGCTGATGATCTTGACGAGGCCGATGTCGCCGAGCGCGCGCACATGCGTGCCGCCACACAGCTCCACCGAATAATCCGCTTCCGCATTGCGGCCCATCGAAAGCACGCGCACCTCGTCGCCGTACTTCTCGCCGAACAGCGCCATCGCACCGGCCTCGATCGCATCGGCATGGCTCATCAGGCGCGTGTTCACCGCCGCGTTGCCGCGCACCTGCGCGTTGACGTCCGCCTCGACGAGCGCGATTTCTTCGGGCGTCAGCGCCTTCGGGTGGCTGAAATCGAAACGGAAACGATCTTCCGCGACAAGCGAACCCTTCTGCGTGACGTGCGCGCCGAGCCGATTGCGAAGCGCCGCGTGCAGCAGGTGCGTCGCCGAATGGTTGGCGCGGATACGATCGCGGCGCGCGGCATCAACATCGAGCTGGACGACATCGCCGACGCGCACGTTGCCCTCGGCAATGCGCGCCTGATGCGCGTGAAGCTTGCCGAGCGGCTTCGACGTCGTTTCGACAACGGCCTTGAGGCCGCCTGCCATGATCGTTCCCGCGTCGCCCGTCTGGCCGCCGGATTCGCCGTAGAACGGCGTCTGGTTGGTGAGGATGACGACAGTGTCACCGGCGCCCGCCGTCTCCACGCGGGCACCATCCTTGACGATGGCGATCACCTCGCCCTGCGCGGTTTCGGACGTGTAGCCCGTGAACTCGGTCGCGCCGAATTCCTCGGCGATGTCAAACCACACGCCCTCGTCGGCCTGCGCGCCGGAACCTGCCCAAGCGGCGCGCGCTGCAGCCTTCTGCGCAGCCATCGCCGTATCGAAGCCGCTCTTGTCGACCGACAGGCCCTGACGGCGCAGCGCATCCTCGGTGAGATCGAGCGGGAAGCCGTAGGTGTCGTAAAGCTTGAACGCCGTCTCGCCCGGCAGCACGGCACCCTCGCCCATGCCCGCCGTCGCCTCGTCGAGCAGGCGGAGGCCCGTCTCCAGCGTCTGCCGGAAGCGCGTTTCCTCCAGCTTCAGCGTCTCCTCGATCAGCGGCTGCGCGCGCGTCAATTCTGGGAAGGCCGCGCCCATCTGGCTCACGAGCGACGGCACGAGCCGGTACATCAGCGGATCTTTCGCGCCGAGCAGATGCGCGTGGCGCATGGCGCGGCGCATGATACGGCGCAGCACATAGCCCCTGCCCTCGTTCGACGGCAGCACGCCGTCCGCCACCAGGAAGCCGCTGGCGCGCAGGTGATCGGCGATGACACGGTGCGAGGCCGACATCGGGCCCTTCGCATCTGTCTTCGTCATCTCGGCGGTTTCGCCGATCAGCGCCTGGAACAGGTCGATCTCGTAATTGTCGTGCGTTCCTTGCAGCACGGCGGCGACGCGCTCCAGCCCCATGCCGGTGTCGATCGACGGACGCGGCAGGTCGCGCACGATTTCGCCCGCCTCCTGCTCATACTGCATGAACACGAGGTTCCATATCTCGACGAAGCGGTCGCCGTCCTCGTCCGGGCTGCCCGGTGGGCCGCCGGGGATGTGATCGCCGTGATCGAAGAAAATCTCCGAACAAGGCCCGCACGGGCCGTTATCGCCCATCGCCCAGAAATTGTCCTTGGTGGCGATGCGGATGATGCGGCTGTCGGGCAGCCCCGCGATCTTCTTCCACAGCGCATAGGCGTCGTCGTCAGTGTGGTAGACGGTCGCCGTCAACCGATCCGGCGAGATGCCCCATTCCTTTGTGATGAGGGTCCACGCGAGTGTGATCGCGCGTTCCTTGAAATAGTCGCCGAAGGAAAAATTCCCCAGCATTTCGAAGAACGTATGGTGCCGCGCGGTATAGCCGACATTGTCGAGATCGTTGTGCTTGCCGCCCGCACGCACGCACTTCTGGCTGGAAACCGCCGTGCTGTAGGGGCGCGTCTCAAGGCCGGTGAACACGTTCTTGAACGGCACCATGCCCGCGTTCACGAACATCAGCGTCGGGTCGTTCTGCGGCACGAGCGGCGCCGAGGGCACGCGCATGTGCCCCTCGCCCCCGAAAAAGTCGAGAAATGAGCGGCGTATGTCGTTCGTGGAGGTCATGGCGAGCATGTAGTCGAGGACCGCGCGCTACTCAAGGCGACAGAATGACGGGCGTGCGCGACCATTCCCCCTTGCGCTCGCGGCGCAACAGGCAGACGCTGGCGATGTTGTGCCGCACGCGTTGCCGGCCCAATGCACGAGGCCGAAACCGGGCGGTGATCAACCAGCATGGGCAACCAGCATGGGGAGATCGTGACATGGCGGCTTTCAACTCGGAGATCAGCAAACCTGTCAGGGTAGTGGCGCTCGTCGGCCCGGCGGGCGCGGGCAAGACGAGCCTTGCAGAAGCGATGTTGTTCACGGCGGGCGCGATCCCGCGGCAGGGCAGCGTTGAGGCCGGAACGAGCGTCGGCGATGCGTCGCCGGAAGCGCGCGCTCGGCGCGGCTCCACCGAACTCAATCTCGCCCGCTTCGATTATCTGGGCGATGCGTTCGCACTGTTCGATGCGCCCGGTGCGCCCGGCTTCGCGCCCGATGCGCTGCTTGCGGTGGCAGCCGCGGACCTCGCAGTGGTGGTGATCGATCCCGATCCGGCGCGCGCCGCGCTCGCCGAGCCCGCGCTTCGTCAACTTGAGGCGCTCAGCGTGCCGCACGCGATTTTCGTCAACAAGATCGAGTCCGCACGCGGGCGCATCCGCGACCTCCTCGAAGCGCTGCAGCCGATGAGCGCGAAGCCTATCCTCGCGCGGCAGATCCCCATACGCGAGGGCGAGACGATCACCGGCTTCGTCGATCTCGCGCTCGAACGCGCCTTCCATTACCGGCCCGGCAAAGCATCGGAGCGCATCGAAATGCCCGCCGCGCTCGCCGAGCGCGAGTCGGTAGAGCGCTTTCATATGCTCGAGCAGCTTGCAGACCACGACGACGCGCTCCTGGAAAAGCTGCTGATGGACGAAGCGCCCGACGCGGCGATGGTGTTCGGCGACCTTTCACGCGAGACGGGCGAAAACCTCGTCGTTCCGCTGCTGTTCGGATCGGCGCAGGGCGATCACGGCGTGCGGCGGCTTTTGAAGATGCTGCGCCATGAAACACCCTCACCCGCCGCCGCCGCCGCGCGGCTTGGTGCGGACGGCGGCACTTTTGCCTTCAAGGTCGCGCACGGCAACGCCGCGGGACGGCTCGTCTATGCACGCGCGTTCGGGGGGCTTGCCGAAGGCGGCGAGCTTCGCGACCGGGACGGCAACCCAGTGCGCGCCGGCGCGCTATTCGGCGTGCTCGGCGATAAGCTCGGCAAGACCGCGAGCGTGTCGCCCGGTGCCGTAGCGGCCATCGCGAAGGTCGACACGATCGCGGCGGGCGACGTCGTCTCTCCAGCAGGCCCCGGGCACAACGCGGATATCGCGCGGCCGGTGCCCGGCCATGCACTCGCGATCGCGACGCGCGACCGGAAGGACGACGTGCGGCTTTCCACTGCGCTCCACAAACTCGTCGAAGAAGACATAGGGCTTGCCTGGGATCAGGACGCTGCGACGCACGAGATGCTGCTGCGCGGGCTCAGCGACGAGCACCTGAACATGGTGCTCGCGCGCCTCAAGCGGCGCTATTCTGTGGCCGTGGATGCCCAGCCGCCGCGTATCCCCTATCGCGAATCGATCCGGCGCGGTGCGACGCAGCGCGGGCGGCACAAGAAGCAGTCGGGCGGACACGGCCAGTTCGGCGACGTGGTGATCGAGGTCGCGCCGCGTGGACGCGGCGAAGGCTTTGCGTTTAACGACCGCATCACCGGCGGTGCGATCCCGAAACAATGGATCCCCGCGGTAGAGGCTGGAATTCGCGATGCCATGGAACGCGGACCGCTCGGCTTCCCTGTCGTCGACATTGCGGTGACGCTGACCGACGGCTCCTACCACTCGGTCGATAGCTCGGAACTGGCGTTTCGGACGGCGGGGCGCATCGCGATGAGCGAAGCGCTCGCAGCGTGCGCGCCGCATCTGCTCGAACCCGTGGCGCGTGTGAGCATAGAGGCACCGGGCAGCGCAACCTCGCGTATCACGTCGAGCATCGCCAGCCACCGCGGGCAGATGCTGGGCATCAACCCGCGCGAGGGCTGGTCGCGCTGGGACATGATCGACGCCTTGATGCCTGAGGCTGAGCTTCACGGCTTCGGCGCGGAACTCCGTGCGATGAGCCAGGGCCTTGCCACGTTCACGGCGACGTTCGACCATCTCGCCGAACTCAACGGAACGCTTGCAGACGCTGTCGTCAAGCAGGCGCTGGCGGCCTGACAGGCTTTGGAGTGAAGATAAGATTTGATATTGCGAATTAAAATCAATAAAGATTGAAGCACCGGTGATTTTCCCTCCCCGGTTTCGTCCGTTTCGGCCTCCCACCCTCCCTCGGCCGTCGGATCGTCCTTGGCCGGAGCATGAGATTTCGTGCTCCGGTCTCTTTTCCTCCCATCGCAGACGGCTCCTCGCGGCAATCTCATCTGCAAACCGCTTCTGTATCGGAAACGAAAGAGGCCGCCCCGGGGGAGGCGGCCTCGGCGGGGACGCTGGGAAGGGTCGCCTATTCGTCGCTCTCTACATCGGGGCCCGCGGTGAGCAGGGCTTCGGAAATACCGGCGGCGTTGTCTCGGATCGCCTTTTCGATCTTCTCGCGCATTTCGGGATTGTCGCGCAGGAACTGCTTGGCGTTCTCGCGGCCCTGACCGATGCGCGTCGAATCGTGGCTGAACCACGCACCCGACTTCTCGACGATGCCTATCTTGACGCCAAGATCGAGGATTTCACCGACCTTGGAGACGCCTTCGCCGTACATGATGTCAAACTCGACCTGCTTGAACGGCGGCGCCACCTTGTTCTTCACCACCTTCACGCGCGTCGCGTTGCCGACGATTTCATCGCGGTCCTTGATCTGACCGGTGCGGCGGATGTCGAGACGAACGCTCGCGTAGAACTTGAGCGCGTTGCCGCCCGTCGTCGTCTCCGGGTTGCCGTACATGACGCCGATCTTCATGCGCACCTGGTTGATGAAGATGACGATGCAGCGCGAGCGGCTGATCGATCCCGTGAGCTTCCTGAGCGCCTGGCTCATCAAGCGGGCCTGCAGTCCGACGTGGCTGTCGCCCATCTCGCCTTCGATTTCCGCCCGCGGCACAAGCGCGGCGACCGAGTCGACGACGAGGATGTCGATGGCATTCGAACGCACCAGCGTGTCGGTGATCTCCAGCGCCTGCTCACCCGTGTCGGGCTGCGAGACGATGAGGTTGTCGACGTCGACGCCCAGCTTCTTCGCGTAAACCGGGTCGAGCGCGTGCTCGGCATCGATAAACGCCGCCGTACCGCCGCCCTTCTGCGCTTCGGCAATAGCATGGAGCGCGAGCGTCGTCTTGCCCGAGCTTTCCGGACCGTAGATTTCGATGACGCGGCCGCGCGGGAAACCCCCGACGCCGAGCGCTAGGTCAAGCCCCAGCGAGCCCGATGAAATCGCTTCGATCTCAAGCGCGTCGCGCTGGCCGAGCTTCATTGCCGAGCCTTTGCCGAATGCCCGGTCGATCTGCGCCAGAGCCGCGTCGAGAGCCTTTTGCTTGTCCATGCCTGATTCTACCACCCGAAGCGCTGATGCCATTGTCCGGTCCCTCCTAGTGGGCTGACGAAGCCGTTTCAATGAAGGATCGTGTACGTGGTTTGTTCCACGCGCGCAAGCGCTTTTGTTCTATTTTCGTTCTTTATTTGGCCGCGGCCGCTTCGGGCGTCGTGCGTACCTTGCCTCGCGCGATCTCATGCCGCACCTTGTCGGAAAGTTCCTGCACAGAGAACGGCTTGGCAAGGAATGCGACATCGGGCACGTCGATCGACTTCCGAAGCTGTTCCTCGGCATAGCCCGACATGAAGATGATCTTGAGATCGGGGAACGTCTTTCGTGCGTGCTGGACGAGCGTCGGCCCATCCATCGTGGGCATCACCACGTCGGAAATCAGCAGGTCAACGCCTTCGGGCATCCGTTCCAGAATCTCCAGCGCCTCTTCGCCGTGGCCGGCGGTCAGCACCTCGTAGCCTTTGCGTGTCAGTGCACGCTCGGCGACGGCGCGGACCATCGCCTCGTCTTCCACGAGCAGGATCTTGCCCTGCCCCCACGGATCGCCGCCGTCCTCACCCGCTGTGGCCGTCGCGGCCTCCGGCAACGCCTCCTGCGCGGGCAAATAGATCGTGAACGTGGTGCCGCCAGCAACGACGCTGTCGGCAAAAATGTAGCCGCCCGACTGTTTGACGATGCCATACACCGTGGAAAGCCCGAGGCCGGTGCCGCGCCCGACCTCCTTGGTGGTGAAGAACGGTTCGAAGATCTTGCCAAGAATCTCGGGCGAAATGCCGGTGCCCGTGTCCTTCACGGCGATCGCGACATACTCTCCCGAAGGCATACCCTCGCGATCGAGCTTCTTCGCCTCGCGCGCCGAAACCGCGAAGGTCGAGATCGTGAGCTCACCGCCTTCGGGCATCGCGTCGCGCGCGTTCACCGCGAGGTTGACGATCACTTGCTCCATCTGACCCGGGTCGGCACGCACCGGCGCGAGGCTGCGGCCGTGCTTCACGGTAAGCGTCACCGTCTCGCCGAGCAGGCGTTTCAGGAGGTGGCTGAGCTCGCCGACGATGTCCGACACGTGGATGAGCTGCGGGCGCAGCGTCTGCTGGCGCGAGAAGGCAAGGAGCTGGCGCACGAGGTTCGCGGCGCGGTTCGCGTTCTGGCGAATCTGGTTGATGTCGTCGAAATCGCTGTCGCCCGGCGTGTGGCGAAGCAGCATGAGATCGCAGTAGCCGATCACGGCGGTGAGGATATTGTTGAAGTCGTGCGCGACACCGCCGGCGAGCTGGCCCACCGCCTGCATCTTCGTCGCCTGCGCGATCTGCTTTTCGAGCTTCAGCTGCTCCTGATTGTCCTTGAGCGAAAGAACGACGGCGGGACCGCCCGCGCCTGGCGCCTTGCCGACCGTGAGCGCCACGGGCTCCTCGGGCTTGTGCTTCAGCCGCACGCGCAGGTCGCGTGCTCGCTCGATGGAGGCAGCAGCACGGCGCACCGCGTCCGACACCATTGTCTTGTCTTCATCGACGACGAGATCGCTCGGGTAGCGCAGTTCGCACCCCTCCTCGACGCCCGCGATGGCGGCGAAACTCTCGTTCATGAACGTGAAGCGCCCATCGCGATCGGCGAGCGCAAGCCCGATCGGCAGCACCGAAAGCAGCGCGGGCAGACTGTCGGGCACAGGCGTCACGGCCTCTGCCGCCACACTGCCTTCGCGCAGGATCAGGAACACGTAGGCGCTTGTGCCCGCCTCTCTCTGGTTGCCGAGCGGGAGTTCGATGAGGCGCACGGGAATGTTCGCGCCGCCGCCGGTCTTCATGCGCCGCGCGCCGTCCTCCCCCGCCTCCAGAATATCGACGAGGTTGGTCGGCACGCGCCCTGCGGTGCCGGTGATGGCGTTCTTGAAGGCACCGTTCGCCGCGATGATCTCGCCGGAGGGGTCGGCCATCACGATCATCAGCCCGGCGCTGCCAAGCCAGATGCCCGCCGGGCCTTCGAGCAGCGCGACCGTGTCATCCATCGCCTTCTCGGCCGTACCGCGCCTGAGCGTCCACAAGAGATAGCTCCGCGCCGTATCGGCGGGCCGCACCGACACGCGTAGTTTGCGCCGCGCGCCGCCGACTGTCTGTTCGATTTCTGCAAAGCCGTTGCCGTCGCGCCGTGCCTGCTCGGCGATATTGGCAAGGCGGCCGCGGCTCGCCTCGTCCTCGCCGGCGAGATCGAAGGGCGAAGGATAGCCGTCGCAGCGCGTGCCATAGGCGGCGTTCGCGCACACGAGCTTGCCCTCCGCATCGGTAATGGCGAGTGCGTCGCTGCGCGAATCGAGCGCGGTGCGCATCATCGTCCAGTCGATACCGTCTGCCCCGCGCCGCGCCCTGCCGAGCGCCGAGAAATAAGCGACGACCGCTGACGCGAGGATCATCGCGCCATAAAGCGAGGCGATCTCCCACGAATCCATCGCCCAGCCGACGAGCACGGTGGAAATGAGGCCGAGCAGAACCGCACCCGCGATCACCATCGCCATGTGGCGTTGCGCACCGGGCAGGCGCGGCCATTCGATCGGATCGGGAAGATCCTCGGTGCTGGCCGGAAACCGGGAGTCGGTGCTTATCGTCATCGTGTGGTGGTCATCCGCGCAAGGCTGCTCCCGGTCAAGCCCGCTCGCGCGGAACGGATGCTGCGCCGGGTCGGCCACCCGATCGGCACCTCAGGCGGGCATCCGCAGCAGGTAGCGGTAGGCCGCAATCAGCTTGTCGTCGGCGGCACAGGGCGCCGTGGCCGGCATGAAGCGCAAGGCGCGCGGAGCGGGCTGTGCGAGTACAGGCGGCGATGCGCGGCGCCGCGGACTGGCGCGAAACAGGCCCGAAAGCTTCGCGCCAATAATTTCCGCAAGAGAAGGGCCACGCTCGATCATGCGCCACCCTCGGCGATTCTTGGATAATTTCGGGTTAACCTCTGAATGAAGTTTTTCCCGTGCTGACATGAGTTTCTCTGCTTTGCACAAAGCCCTGCAGCCGTCTAAGCGCATCGCCATGAACCCCGCCGACGCCGAAGATCGCACCTCCGTCTTCGCGATACCCGACTATCGCTATTTCTGGATCACCAAGCTTGCCTCGACGATGTCGCAGATGATCCTCGTCATCGTGATCGGCTGGATGGTCTACGACATCGCGCGCGAGACGATGCCGGAGCGCGAGGCTGCGTTCCTCCTCGGCATGGTCGGCCTCGCGCAGTTCCTGCCGCTGTTCGTGCTGTCGCTCGTCGTCGGCTACATCGCGGACCGGGTGGACCGGCGCTACATCGTGCGCGGCGCGCTTGCGCTCGAAATGCTGTGCGCGGCGGGCCTCGGCGCGCTGGAACTGACGGGCGGCATCAGCATCCCCGCGCTGTTCGTGGTGGCGGCATTGCTTGGCGTCGGACGCGCGTTCGCATCGCCGGCGCTTTCGGCGCTGGCGCCCAACCTCGTGCCGGTGCGGATGCTGCCGACCGCGATCGCGTGGAACTCGATCGGCTGGCAGGTCGGTGCGATCGGCGGCCCGGCGATGGGCGGCTATCTTTATGCGGCGAACCCCGCCGCACCGCTTGTCGTCTCGGCGGCGATGCTCACGATCAGCCTCATCGCCATGTTCCTCATTTCGCGGGTGCCGCTACCCGAAACCGAAGCCACGGCAAACCCGATCGAATCGGTGATGAACGGGCTTCGCTACGTCCGCGACAACAAGGTGGTGCTGGGCGCCATCTCGCTTGACCTCTTCGCCGTGCTGCTCGGCGGCGTCACCGCGCTGCTGCCCGTTTACGCACGCGACATCCTCGCGGTCGGCCCGGAAGGTCTCGGCCACCTGCGCGCCGCACCTGCCGTGGGTGCGGCAATCGTTGCGCTCTGGCTCTCGCGGCGGCCGCTCGCCCGGCATGTCGGCATCAAGATGTTCGTGTGCGTCGCGATCTTCGGCATCGCCATCGTCGTCTTCGGCCTGTCGCGCGACCTCTGGCTGTCGCTCGGCGCACTCGGCGTGCTCGGCGCGGCGGACATGGTGAGCGTCTACGTGCGCTCCTCGCTTATCCAGATCTACACGCCGGACGCGATGCGCGGCCGGGTCTCTTCGGTCTCGATGCTGTTCATCTCGGCCTCGAACGAGCTGGGCGAGGCGCGATCCGGCCTCACCGCCGCATGGTTCGGCCCGGTGGAAGCCGTGGTGATCGGCGGTGTCGGTACGATTGTTGTCACTGCACTCTGGGCTTGGCGCTTTCCAGAGCTTCGCCGAGCCGATAGTTTTGATGTTCCGGGCGCACTCAAGGAGAGATCGACATGAAGGCAGCAAGCATACTGGAAACGATCGGCGGCACGCCGCACATCCGGGTGAACCGCCTGTTCGGACCGGACGCCTCGGTGTGGGTGAAGTCGGAGCGGACGAATCCGGGCGGCTCGATCAAGGATCGCATCGCGCTCGCGATGATCGAAGACGCGGAAGCCTCCGGCGCGCTGAAGCCGGGCGGCACGATCGTGGAGCCGACCTCGGGCAACACCGGCATCGGCCTTGCCATGGTTGCTGCAGTGAAGGGCTACCGTCTTGTCCTCGTGATGCCGGAATCGATGTCGCTGGAGCGTCGCCGCCTCATGCTCGCCTACGGCGCGACCTTCGACCTGACGCCGCGCGAAAAGGGCATGAAGGGCGCCATCGAGCGCGCCGTGGAGATTGTCGGCTCAACCCCCGGCGCCTGGATGCCGCAGCAGTTCGAGAACCCCGCGAACGTCACCGCGCACATCAAGACGACGACGCAGGAAATCCTCGCCGATTTCCCGGACGGGCTCGATGCGATCATCACCGGCGTCGGCACCGGCGGGCACATTACCGCCTGCGCCAAGGTGCTGAAGCCCAAGATGCCCGGCCTCAAGGTTTATGCCGTGGAGCCGACGCTTTCCCCGGTGCTTTCGGGCGGCCAGCCGGGTCCGCACCCCATTCAAGGTATCGGCGCGGGCTTCGTGCCGGGCGTGATGGATACGTCGCTGCTCGACGGCATCATCCAGGTTGCGCCGGACGACGCCAAGGAGATGGCCCGCCGCTCCGCGCGCGAAGAAGGCACGCTTGTGGGGATTTCATCGGGCGCGACGCTCGCCGCGATCCGCCAGCACCTCGAAAAGAACCCGAAGCACCGCGTGCTCGGCTTCAATTACGACACCGGCGAGCGTTACTTGTCGGTGCCGGACTTCTTGCCGGAGTGAGCCGCAGGAGGTGACGCCGGCGGTGTCGGTGTCTGGTCGCTGCGGATCGCACTGCGCCAGACGCTGACGTCGTCGGACGAACCCTGCTCCATCACCGCCTGCTGGAAGTCCAGCATCTGCGGCACTTCGTTCATCGACATGGCGACTGTCAGGTGCTCGCCCTGCCGGCGCTTCTTCATCACATCGAAACCGGAGGCGAGCAGCGCTTCGATATTGGCGTTGCGGGCGGCCGAAGTCGGCGCGCCGAGCACCACCGCGATCAGCCGCCGCCCGTCGCGCACTGCCGAGGCGGCAAGCGTGAAGCCGGAAGCATTGGTGTAGCCTGTCTTGATCCCGTCGAGGCCGACGAACTTGCCGAGCAGCTTGTTGTGGTTGGGCATCACCGTGCCCTGGAAGTTGAACTGCTGCTCCGAGAAATACGGATAATACTGCGGAAAATCGCGGATCAGCGCCTTCGAAAGCGTGGCGAGGTCGCGCGCGGTCGTGTGGTGCGCCGCGTTCGGCAGGCCAGAGGCGTTGAAGAACGCGCTACTGTTCATGCCGAGCGTCTTCGCCTTCTCTGTCATGGCGCGCGCAAAAACGACCTCGGAGCCGTCGAGCCGTTCGGCGAGGGCAACCGCGACGTCGTTGGCGGACTTGGTGGTGAGAGCGCGGATCGCCTGCTCCACGGTGATCCAGCCACCGCGCGGTACACCGAGCTTGGAGGGTGGCTGCGCCGCGGCGTTGGCCGAGAAATACACCTGATCGGTAAGCTTCAACTGTTTGTGCTCGAGCGCGTCGAACGTCAGGTAAAGCGTCATCACCTTGGTGATCGAGGCGGGGTGGCGCGCTTCGTCGGGGTTGCGCGCGTAAAGCACCTCGCCGCTATCCGCATCGACAAGGATCGCCGCATATTTGGGAACCGCGACAAGACTGGCGGCCGTGGCAGGTTGGGGCGCAATCGGCGCACCCACAAGAATGGAAACAACAAACGCTACGATCAAATGCAGCCGCATGATCGCTAGTCTCCCACCCGCCGCCCGCGCCCCCGCGCAGGCTACTCAAACTCCACTACCGTGCCAGAATGACGCAAATGAGCCATTCTGAAAAGCCCTTTAGACGAACGGAACCGAAACGTGCGACGACCTGAGTCAAATCTGCGCCGTTCCGAATCCCCGAAACGCTTTGACGTCAGAGTGCGGATGCAAACTTAAAAAGCGCTGAACACGCGCCACACGTGAAAAGGGGCCGCCGTTTCCGGCAGCCCCTTCACTGGTCCAATGGCGCTTTTTAAGCGGCCTGCTTCAGCTTCGCATTGCCGTAAAAGGTCTCGCCCTTCGCCGCCATGTCGCGCAGCAGCTGCGGCGGCGCAAAGCGTTCGCCGTACTGCTGCGTCAGCCGATCGAGTGTGCGGACCACCTCGTCGAGGCCGATCGTGTCCATCATGCTGAACGGTCCGCCGGTGTGCGGCATGAAGCCCCAGCCGAAGATCGCGCCGAGATCGCCGTCTTCCGGTGTTTCAAGCACACCTTCCGCGAAGCAGCGCGCGGTTTCCACGAGCTGGCGGTAGACAAGCCGCGTCTTGACCTCTTCGGGCGCCGGCTGCTCGGCATCCGCCTTCTGGCCGAAGGTCTTGCCGAGATCGGCCCACAGCGCCTTCTTGCCGTCTTCTGGATAATCGTAATAGCCCTTGCCCGCCTTGCGTCCGAGACGGCCGAGCGCGA
>JAEULI010000181.1 GCA_016793845.1 Sphingosinicella sp. | reverse complement strand
CCGGAACATTCGTTGCGTAGGACGCGACGGTCTCGTTGGTGAGGTTCCTGCCATAAAGGCTGAGCGACCAGCTACCGTCGGCAGCTTTCACGCCCACCTTGCCGCCAAGCCACCAGTACGCGCTCTGACGCGAGGCATCGGGTGAACCGGCGAGCAGCGCATAGCCATCCCGCCAGCTCGCTTCGCCGAATGCGAACATGTTCAGCGTTTCGGTGACCGGCTGATCGAAGGACAGACTCGTGTTGATGCTCCACGGCGAGCTGTAGGCGGGGCGAAGGCCCTTGTTCGCGCCGCCGGTGATTTCCGAATTGATGTAGCCGACGCCGAGCGACCAGGTGAGCGCGGGCGTCAGCACCGCTGCGGCATCAAGCTCGAAGCCGTAAGTGCGAACACCCGGCTCGTTTGCCGTGACATAACGGAATGCTGTGGAGTCGTAGATCAGCGTCTGCTGATCTTTCACCTTCATATAAAAGTTGGTGAGATTGAAGCGCAGCTTGCGATCGAACAACATGCTCCGGAAACCCAGCTCGAAGGAGTCGATATATTCGGGCTTCACGCTTCCGCCTGAAAAACCGGAGTTGAAGCTGGCGTTGAAACCACCGCCCTTGAAGCCGTGCGCGTATTTCGCGAACGTCGAGACGTCGTCGGTCCAGTCGACCGTGAAGGTCAGGTCGCCCGTCAGCGCCTTGTCGGTGACCTTGTTGCGCGTCGTGCCGAGCTCGACCAGCGCATCGAATTCCATCGGCGCCGGATCGTCCGCGGTCAGCATATCGACATAGTCGCCGAAATCGGGATCGGTGCCATCGATGCCGAGCGCCTCCAGAACACGGATCCCGCGCTTGTTGATCGTGTAGCGAAGTCCGCCCGTTACGCTGAAGCGATCGCTGAACCGATTGGTCGCCGAGCCGAAGGCCGCATAGCTCTTTGTTGTCGAGCGGGAATCGTCGATCGTGCTTGCGCCTGCGATCACGCTTCCCGTGTTCACGCCGAACAGAAAGTTCTGATAGTTCTTGAGCTTGTCTCGGTAATAGTAAAGGCCCGTCAGCCAGGTGAAATTCCCGCCGGACGGAGAGGCAAGACGAAGCTCCTGCGAGAACTGATCCTGCTTCTGATCGTTGCGCGCCGTTGCCACGAAGGTTCCCGCGCCCGATGGTCCCCAGTTCTGGTCCGGGTCGCCCTCCTGAATCGCCGAGACATCGTAGGCACGCGCGCTTGTAATTGAAGCGAGCGTCATATCGTTCGCGAACGTGTAGTAGATGTTGAGCGCCCCACCGCCAACCTTGCGGTAGCCGTTGTTCCAGACGTCGCCGTTCGCTTCGCGATCCGTGATATCCGGGGTCAGCTTCACGATGTCTGGCGGCCCAAAATAGCCGTGAGAATCGTGGTTGTCGTAGTCGTCGTAATCGCCCGTCAGCAGGATGGTGAGGTCGTCCGTCGGCGTGAACGCGAGCTGGCCGCGGAACGACCATGCGTCCGTGCTGTCGAGCGGCTTGTCGAGCGAGACGTTCCGGCCGTAGCCGTCGTTCTTGATGCGAGCGATGCCGATCTTGCCGGCCAGCTTGCCCGGCACGATCGGACCGCTGACGACACCCATCGCGGTCAGCTCATCGTAGTTGCCGTAGCTGATCTTGCCCTTGACCTTGAAGTCGTCGGACGGGCGCTCGGTGACGATATTGATCGAGCCCGCCGTGACGTTCCGGCCCTGCAGCGTGCCTTGCGGGCCGCGCAGCACCTCGACGCGTTCGATATCGATAAGGTTTGTCGTGAACCCGGCCGCGCGGCCGATGTAAACGTCATCGAGAATGACCGCGACGCCTGTTTCAAAACCGGGGGCATTGTCGGCCGAGTTGATGCCGCGAATGCTGATCGAGGTGCTGAGCGTCGTCAGACGGCTGAAGTTGAGGTTGGGAATACTGTAGGACATGTCCTGCACATTGTTGAAATTGTGCAGTTCGATCGATGCGGAATCGAAGGCCGTCACGGAGATCGGCACGTTCTGCAGCGATTCCTGCTGCTTGCGCGCCGTGACGATGATTTCGGGAAGCGCGACGGCTGCCTCGTTCTCCGCCGCCAGAGCCGGGCTGCAGAATGCCGCAATGGCAATCGCAGGCAATGCACCGGCGAGAAGCCCGTGCCGGAATTTTCTGTTGTGGATCATGGTTTCCCCCTTTTTTGGTTCAAGTTGAATTTGGCTCACGCCGCAAGCGCAACCGAGGTTCGCCTCGGATCACCGCAGGCGAACGCTTCTCCGTCCTCCGAGACGTGAATGGCTTCGAACGCGCCGTGCCGCGAACTCCACGGATTGACGCGCTCGACAAGAATTCCGGCCGCTTCGGCCGCGTCGATCAGAGGGTCGCCGAGATCGGTCTCGACGGTCATGCGATACTGACCGTCGACAAGTCCGCCGAACAAGGGGCGCTCGACGCTCTCCGCAAGCGGCATACCGAAATCGACGATGTTGGTGATGTTCTGGACAAGGTTGCAGACGAGGCTCGTGCTCGGCGATCCGCCCGCGAGAAAGGGCCGCCCGCCGCGGAACATCATGCTCGGGCAGATGAGCACGGTGACGCGGTCTCCCGGCTTCGGCATCGTGTTCAGGAAATGATTGCCGGGACCGCAGATGCTGACGCCGTGCACGAACAAGCCGTTCGCCCAGGGCAGTGACAACGTGGAATGCAGCGCGGTCGCGATGTTGCCGGCGCGATCGATGACCGTGAGGTGGCAGCTTCCAGGACCGTGCGGTGCAGCGCCCGGCGCAGGCGCAGCGCCCTTTAGAATCTTCGCGTAGCGTTCCGCCGCATAAGCCTTCGAGGCAATGCGTTCGACATCGAGCGGAGTTGAACGCGGATCGCGATACGTCATGCCCGTAACCAGCACGTCGCGCGCGGCGAGCATCATCTGGGTCAGCGTTTCGGGAGACTCGCTCGCCGGGCCATTCTTCCGAATGTCCATCAGCTCGACCATGTTGAGCATCTCGATGAGATGCAGCCCGCCCGTATCCGGCGGCACCGATCCGAGAATTTCGAGATCGCGGTATTGCCCCTTGACCGGCTCTTCCCAGCGCACCTGATATGCGGCGAATTCCTCGGGCGTGAGAGCGCCACCCGCCGCATTGACGGCGGCGCAGAAATCCTTCGCGAAGCCGCCCGTGTAAAACCACCGGCTTCCTTCTTCGCCTAGGCGCTGCAGCGTTTCGGCAGCGCCGGGCTGAACGAGCTTTTCGCCGGGATTGAGGATCGCCCGGCGCGGCATGAAGATCGAGCGCCCTTCAGCGGTGCGCGCGAGCATGGCCTGACGGCTGTAGACCTCCCCCCAGAGCGAAGGGTGACAGGCGATGCCGTCCCGCGCGAAACCGATCGCCGGTTTCAGCAGGCGCGGCACTGGCATCGTTCCGAATGTGGACGCCGCCGCCTCGAACGCCGCCCAGAAGCCGGGCACGCAGGCCATGCGGCCCGTCGAGGTATCCGCCTCCGTCAGCGTGGGCGCCAGCGCACGCGGGGCATTGACGTTGCCATTCAGGTAGCGCGTGCGGCCGGTGGCGGCATCGTGATACATCATCGACATGCAGCCGGTGATCGTGGTGAGGTGCGGTTCGATCACGGTCTGCGCCGCCGCCGCCGCGAGCAGGGCATCGCAGGCGTTGCCGCCTTCGCGCAGAATTCCCACGGCAACCTCCGTGGCCCAGGGATGCCCGGTGATCGCAAGGCCGCCCCGGCCGCGCGCCGGCGTCTTTCTGCCGAAGGCGCCGCTAGACATATCGGCCTCCCCGCCGCTTGCGGCAACACGCGCGCCGGAGCCCTGCGCGGCAGCCGCCATACGCGGAGTCACAAGCCCCGCAGCAGCAGCCGAAGCCAGAAGACCGCGCCGTCCGATCTGAACCAAGTCCATTCCCCCCTGCACCACACGGGCCACGGATTTCCCCCCGCCGCCCGACACACAGAAAGGCTATCGACACGCCGCCGAACCGGAATGACCTATCGTTACTACTTTTTGACAATGCGGAACCCACCGTCCGAGACACGAAAAAATCATCGGAATTTCAGTCATATACACGAGAGGCGCAGCAGCCTTCGACTCCGCGCGCAAGGCTTCGGGAGGGCTCGCCATGCGCGGCCATGCATTATAGTATTCGCATCAGAACAGGTGATCGAACACACCGGCACAGGGGCGCGAACATCGGGAGCGCGGAGATCGAGGGGGCGCGAACATGCAGCAGACAGTGATGCTGCCCGGCGGGGAAAGACCGTTCTACCGGAAGGCCGACTGCCCCGAGCACTTCCGCTGCTTCAGCAAAAGTGCGCTCGTCGATGCGGTTGCGCAGACCCGGGGAACCGGCCTCGTGCCGTTCGAAGCCGCGGACGAACGTATCGCGCTTGCCTATTCCGAAGGGATGCCGATGCAGGGAGAGCAGGAAATCCTGTTCTTCTCGAGCGATCTCGGCCTCGTGACCTCCGACGTGACCTACGACCGCGAGTTCGATTACGATTTCGTTTTCGAGAACCTGAGCTTCATCCAGTTCCGCTTCGAAGGTCGCTCGTTTGAAGACGCGGGAACGGACGAAGCACTGCTCGTGCATCGGCCGGGCTTTTCCGTATCGTCAGCACCCACGGGCCACGAAAAGCGTAGCCGCATGTTGCTCTCGGAGCCCTGGCGGACGGTTACGCCCTTTTTCGGCTGGGAGGCAGCGGAACGCCTTCTGGAGGAGGAAGAGGGAGATCTGCAACAGGCCGCCCACGCCTTCCGCCGCTGGCAGGCGCGGCACGCGCAGGTGAACCATCCGCTGACGCCCGCGATGTCGGACGCGGCGCACGCCGTGCGGACCTGCAGGTTCACAGGCCCGCTGCGCCGCGCCTTTCTGGAGGCAAAGACCGTAGAGCTTCTCTGCCTCGCCATCGCCTTCATCAACGACGGTATCAGCGACCGGCAGGACGTTCCGCTCTCCCGGCGCGACCAGACACGGCTCGACGATGCGCGCGACATCATGGACCGGCAGTTCGCGAACCCGCCGACCCTCTCCGTGCTCAGCCGCATGGCCGGGCTCAACCGCCGCAAGCTGACGAGCGGTTTCCGGAGCCGCTTTGGAACCACCGTTCTCAAATACTGCGTGGATCGGCGCATGTCGCACGCGCGCGAGCTGCTGGAAAGCGGCGAATCCATTGCCGACGTGGCGGAAAAGGTAGGCTACGCGGACCAGACCAGCTTCAGCCGCGCGTTCCGCCAGTTCCATGGCCGCCCGCCGAAATATTTCCAGCCGCAGCCGTGAGACGTTGAAGCTGGCGCGTCCCGGCGGCCCGGCCGGTTTCTTCGGCCATCCGCGTGCGCTCGGCTATATCGCAGTGACCGAAGCGTGGGAGCGCTTCGCCCAGTACGGTATGCAGACGCTGCTGGTTCTGTATCTCGTCGATACGCTGCTCCAGCCCGGTCACATCGAAAGCGTGGCGGGCTTCAGGATCGTGCGCAGCGGGCTCGAAGCACTGTTCGGCCCGATGCAGACGACTGCGCTCGCCTCCGCAATCTTCGGCATCTACGGCAGCTTCATCTACCTGACGCCGATCCTCGGCGGCTTTCTCGCCGATCGTTTTCTCGGGCGCACATGCACGGTGATTGCGGGCAGCGTCCTGATGATCGCCGGGCATTTCCTGATGATGAGCGAAGTCGCGTTCCTTCCGGCGCTGCTCCTGCTCGTATTCGGGATCGGCTGCTTCAAGGGCAATCTTGCCGCGCAGATCAATGCGCTCTACGGCACGGACGATGCCCGCCGGGCCGACGCCTACCAGATCTACACGCTCGCTGTGAACGCCGGTGTCATCGCCGCGCCGCTCGTTGCGGGGACGCTCGGCGAGACGCTCGGGTGGCGATACGGGTTCGCGGCTGCAGGCGTGGGGATGGCGATCGGCCTCGGCGTGTATCTCGCCGGGCAGCGCCATCTGCCGACAGACCCTGCACCAAAGGTGCGGGCGCGCCGAGCAGAACGATGGTCGCTCTCGGCCGGCGAATGGAAATCCACCGTCGTTCTGCTTGCCCTGATTCCGGTACTCGCGCTCGCCGCGATCGGCAATCAGCAGATGTTCAACGCGTATCTCATCTGGTCGGATACGTCAGCGTCGCTGGACGTGTTCGGCACGCGTATGCCGACGACGTGGCTGATCACCATCGACATGCTGGCATCGATCGCCTGCCTGCTCGGCGTGATGTGGTTCTGGAGGCGGATGGCGGCAATCGGTATCGCGCCCACGGAAATCACCCGGATCGCGATCGGCTGCCTGTTTTCCGTCGCGGCCTATGTGCTGCTCGCCGGCGCATCCTGGGTGGCGGACGCGGAGGGCACCAAGGTCGGCCTTATGACGCTCGTGGTGTTCCACGTGCTCGGGAGCACGGCGTTCGCCCACATCTACCCCGTGTCGCTCGCGCTTTATGCGCGCGTCTCCCCGCCCGCGATCGTTTCGACGATGATGGGCCTTTATTACCTCCACCTGTTTCTGGCGAACGGCTCGACAGGCTGGATCGGGGGCTGGCTGGACAGGCTGGACGCATCTGCGTTCTGGCTGATGCACGCGGGGATCGGCCTGCTGGCGGGCATCATGGTTCTTGCGATCGGGGCCTTGTACCGTCGTACGCTTTCCGCCGAAGCACCAGCGTCAACGCACCGAGACCGGCCCATCCGCCAAGGATGAGATATTCGACCGGAAACGCACTGCGCAGCAGCGGCGTGACGAGCGCGGAGGCCGCCATAGTGAGCGCCGCAAGGAAGGCGAAGCCGATCACGACGCGGCCGCCTGGCACCACGAATTCAGGCACCTGCGCCTGCTTCCGCCTGAGCACGAAGACCGCCGCGCAGCACAGCACGAAGCAGATCACGATGCTCGTTGCGCTGGTATCGACGAGGAGCCCCACAGCGCCGCGCCCGAGCAGCAACCCCACCACGTTGATCGCCCCGATGATGAGGACGATCCGGTAGGGTGAGCCGAACCGCGGATGCAGGGTGGTCATTCCGCGCGGCAGGAACCCCCGCCCGGCCAGCCCGTAGAGAATCCGCGTACCGGCGAAATAGACGCCGTTCCACGTTTTCAGCAGCGACGCGAGCAGGATCAGGAGCAGGATGCGCGCAAGCGTGTCGCCCATCGGCAGGCCGCGCACTGCCTCAACCATCGCGAGATCCGCACCCGCGAGTTCGGACCACGGCTTCATCATCGCCGCCGCCGTTACGGCGAGACAGTAGAACAGCGCCGCCGCCACGATCGAGGCGATCATCACGCGCGCGATGGTGCGCAGCGAAATCCCGCCGGCGCGCTCTTCGACCGCCTGCGCGATCGTCTGGAAGCCGTTCAGCAGGAACGCGCAGCTCGCGAAGATCGCAAGGCTGCCGTGCCACCACGGCGCCCCGCCCGGCATTTCGGGAAAGGCGGGCAGCAGGAGCGCCGTGTCGCCGGTCCCCGCCATCGCGAGAAGGAGCGCCAGCGCAACAACGAGGAAGCCATAGGTGAGCAGCCCCTGGAACCGTGCCGACGCGGCGCCGCCCAGATAATTGACGATCGTCATCATGAGTGCGCCCGCCGTGCCGATCAGGAGCTGATTGCGCGTCACCGGCGCATCGAACAGCGTGTAGAGCACGACGTCGTCGAGACCCGGCAGCAGCAGCTCGACCACCCACGCGACCGCAAGCCCTTCGAACACCGTGACTGAAATCCACCCGAGCGCCGTGAACCACCCGACGAAAAAGGCGAGTCTGGGCCCGAACGCCGCCAGCGCGAACGTGAAATCCCCGCCTGTCTTCGGCACGCGAGCCGTGAGTTCGGCATAGCACGCACCGATACAGACAACGGCGATGCCGCCCGCGACGAAGCCGAGTATGGCCCCGATAGGCCCGGCTTCGGCAAGCCAGCGGTTCAGGATCACAACCCACGCCGACCCGATGATCGAGCCGAAGCCGAGGGCGAAAAGCTGAAAGCGACCGATGCGGCCTGCAAGCCGCTGAACCTCAGCCACTGGGCGCCTCCGCGGCCGTTCCTGCCATCCCCCACCCTTGCATCCGCAGTCCCCCTGAAAGCCCTATTGCCCATCTCCCCGCCAGCGCCAACAGCGCGCGCCGATCGGCAACCTGTTTGTCCCGTTTCGCCATGCTTCACGAATCGGTTGCATCTTTATCTTTGATCAAAGATCAGTATTATGCAATCCAGCGCACGACGCCAACAAGGGGGGTAGAATGGGAAAACAGGGATACACACGGATCGTGAGCCGCCTGCTGATGGGAGCCGCAAGCCTGCTTCCGGTCTCGCAGGCGATCGCGCCTGTCGGCGCGCGCGCCGCCGAAACCGTTGCCGCCGACGAAATCATCGTGACCGCGACGCGGCGCAGCGAAACGCTTCAGAATGTCCCCATGAGCATCCATGTGATGACAGCGGAAAACCTGCAGCGTCAGGCCGCCACGACCTTCGCAGATTATGCGACCTCGGTGCCCAACCTCACCTTCGGCACCTCGGCGGAAGGCACGACCAATTCCCGCACGATCGCCATTCGCGGGATCGGCGACCGCAACACCACGGGCTTCTACATCGATGAAACGCCGGTGCCCGAATCGCTCGATCCGCGCGTCGTCGACGTGTCACGCATCGAGGTGCTGCGCGGGCCGCAGGGTACGCTTTATGGCGGCCGGTCGATGGGTGGCACCGTGCGGCTCGTAACCGCGCAGCCGGATGCGGGCGAGATGTCGGGGCGTGTCCATGCCGGCATCGCGGACACGCACGGCGCGGACCGGCCGAGCTACCAGTTCGACGCCATGATCAACCTGCCGCTCGTGGCAGACAAGATCGCCGTTCGCATGGTCGGCATCCACCAGAATGATGCGGGCTTCATGAAACGCGAGTTCGGCCCGGAAGGCGCGACGACGACGATCGACAACGTCGCGCGGACCCGAACGAACGGCGCCTCGATCGCGATGCTGTTTAAGCCCACCGAAGATCTCAGCCTCACCCCGCGCGTGCTCTATCAGGAGACGCGGATGAACGGCTATCCATTCACCGACCTTACGCTTCCGGGCTCGGGACCGGTGGTTCTGGAACCGACCTCCCTGATCCAGCGCCGCCAATTCGACGTGCCCGAAGCATCACGCGACAAGTGGCTGCTCGCATCCTTCGATATCAAGCTGCAGCGCGACTTCGGTACGTTCACGTCGGCAAGCTCATATTTTCATCGGCGATCGCGCGACATCGACGATCAGACGGACTTCATCGCGGCCGCCTTCGGCGTTCCCCCGATCCCAACCTCGGTGGAAGTGCGCAACAACCGCGACAACTTCATCCAGGAGGTCCGCTTCGCATCGTCGTTCGGCGGACCGTTCGAATTCGTCTCGGGCCTCTATTACGCCCACAACAAGGGCAAGTACGCCTATCCGCCCAACATCATTCCGGGCCTCGACGCCGCCTTCG
This sequence comes from Sphingosinicella sp., assembly GCA_016793845.1. Taxonomy (GTDB): domain Bacteria; phylum Pseudomonadota; class Alphaproteobacteria; order Sphingomonadales; family Sphingomonadaceae; genus Sphingosinicella; species Sphingosinicella xenopeptidilytica. The sequence continues at coordinate 22,930 of JAEULI010000181.1, read as the reverse complement.
AAGCGGTGAACGGTTTCCCGCTGGGCACCGACCTCGTCTACGTCACCGAAAACCCGGTGAAGCAAGTCGAAAAGGCCGCCTATACCGAGATCACATATGAGATCGTGCCGCAGCTTTCCGCCATCGCGGGCCTGCGTGCCTTCCATGTTCGCACGACCTCGTCGAAAACAGCGGACGGACTCGCCAACGGCGGCCCTTCGGTGGTGCCGGAGAAGAGCAGCAGCGAGAGCGGTGTCACGCCGAAGTTCTCGCTTCAATACAAGTTCGCCGACGACAACCAGATCTTCGCGACCGCCGCCAAGGGCTTCCGGCCGGGCGGTGTCAACGCGTTGATTCCCGCCTCGTTCGGCTGCCTCGATGAACTCGCCGAACTCGGCCTGTCGAACGAAAGCGTCCAGTCGTTCAAGTCGGACAGCGTGTGGAGCTACGAAGCCGGCGTGAAGTCGCGTGCGTTCGATCGCAAACTGACGCTGAACGCCACTGCCTTCCGCATCGACTGGAACAGCATTCAGCAACTGGTGCGCCTGCAGTGCGGCTTCGGTTTCAGAGGAAATGCCGGCAAGGCGAAGAGCGAAGGCATCGAGATCGAGGCGACGCTGCGCCCGGCCGAAGGGCTGAGCCTTGAGGCGGCATTCGGCTACACCGATGCGAAATTCACCGAGACCGTGCTCACCACGCGCCGCGCGAAGGGCGACCGGGTTCCGGAAATCGCGAAGTATACGGCAAGCTTCGCGGCGTCCTATGATTTCCCGCTTAGCGGGACGATCGATGGGTTCGTTTACGGCGACTATCGCTACATCGGAAAGAGCACGAGCGGCAATAACGCCAACACCGATCCCGATACCGGTACACTCGTTCCGCGCATCCGGCCGAGCTACGAAATCGTGAACGTGCGCGGCGGGGTTCGCTTCGGCAACTACGAGATCGCGGCCTATGTGAAGAACCTGACCGACGAGCGTGCCAGCCTTTCCGACAACGTCGCGGCGGCCGTTGAAACGCCGGGCCGCGCCCGCGTCTACATCAATACACCGCGTTCGATCGGTATCGAGGCGAGGGTGAACTTCTGAGCGGCCACGCGAACCGTCTCCGCGTCGGCCTCGTCGGCATCGGTGGCGTCGGGCATCTCCATCTGGAGGCGTACCGGCGCTCCGACGCCGTCGAGGTGACCGCCCTGTGCGACGCCGATCCAAAACGCGGTGGTGAAGCAGCGGCGACGTGCGGTGCTGCCGTTTATACCGACCACCGGGACATGCTCGCGGCGGAACCGCTCGACATCGTGTGCATCCTGACGCCGCCCGCAAGCCGCCTCCGGATCGTTGCCGATGTAGCCGCCGCGGGCCATGCGATCCTCGTCGAAAAGCCAATGGCGACGACACGCGCGGACGCCGAGGAGATGCGGAGGCTGTGCGATGCCGCCGGTGTCCCGCTCAGTTACGGCGCGAGCTACCGTCACCTGCCCGCCCTGAAGCAGGCGCGTGCCTTGATCGCGGAAGGCGCAATCGGGGACGTGATCCTGCTCCGTGAGGATTTCATCGGCGGGCGCGGGCCAGCATCGCGCGCGGCGCTGCCGCCGTGGCATTATCCCGAAGGCGGGATCGGCGGCACCGGCATGGGCCTCGTCGATCACGGCGTCCACCTGATCGATGCATTCGCCTGGCTTGCGGACAGCCCCGTTTCATGGGCAAGCGGGCGCGGCAATCGTTCGGGCAATGCTCTGGAAACCGAATATGCAATTCTCGGTCTCGCGAACGGCGCGACGGGGCACTTGCTCTATGAAGATGGCACCTGGCCGACACAGCTGCCGGCAGAAGGCCAATTCAGCTGGGGCGCTAGCTGGGACGCGGACGGCTATCACCCGGGCGGCACATGGCAGACGCATCCGGGCAGCATCCATGTCCATGGCACGCACGGCGCGCTTCGCATATTCCACTACGCGCACGCACTTTACCTGACCGATGCGGAAGGCACGCGCCAGATCGCACTCGATGGCGATCCGGCGCCCGACCACTTCCGGGTGCAGATCGATGCCTTTGCGGCCGAACTCCGCAGCGGCACCCTGCCGGGAACCGGCGCCGATGCAGGGATCACGGCTCTCGCCGTGCTCGAAGTAATCTATGCGAGCGCAGGCCGGAACGTCGCGATAGAGTCCCAGACCTGAAAAGGGCGGGATCAAATCCCGCCCTCCCCTTTTTCACCGATCAGAATGCGACGCGATCTCCACCCTTGAGCGCGAGCATCTCGCGCGCTTCGGCGGGCGTTGCGATCTCGAGACCCAACTCTTCCAGGATCGACCGCACCTTCGCGACCTGCTGCGCGTTGCTCGTCGCGAGTTGCCCCTTGCCGATGTAGAGACTGTCTTCCAGACCAACGCGCACGTTGCCGCCCATCGCGGCGCATGTTGTGACGAAAGGCATCTGGTTGCGGCCGACCGCGAAGCAGGACAGATAATAATCTTCGCCGAACAGACGGTCCGCCGTATTCCGCATGTGCGCGAGATGATCGATGTCCGCGCCGATTCCACCAAGAATACCGAAGATGCATTGTACGAAGTACGGCGGCTTCAACAGGCCTTTGTCGGCATAGTGCGCCAGCGTATAGAGATGGCCGACATCGTAGCATTCGAACTCGAAACGCGTGCCGCAGCCTTGGTGGAGCTCCCGGATCACCCGCTCGATCTGCGCGAACGTATTCGATTGCGGCGCGGCGTGCGAACCCTGCAGGAACGGCTTTTCCCATTCGTGCTTCCACGGCTGTTCGCGCTCCGCGAGCCCGAACACGCCGAAGTTGATCGAGCCCATGTTGAGCGAGGTCAGCTCGGGCTGGAAACGTACGGGTGCGGCAAGACGATCGTCCATCGTGAACCCCGGCGCGCCGCCCGTCGTGAGATTGAGCACGGCGTCGGTTGCCTGCTTGATCCGCGGCAGGAAGCCCGCGAACACCTCCGGATCGGGGGTCGGGCGGCCATCAGCCGGATCGCGCGCGTGCAGGTGAACGATCGCTGCACCCGCTTCCACCGCCGCGATAGATTGTTCGGCGATCTCGTCCGGTGTGATCGGCAGGTATGGCGACATCGATGGCGTGTGGATCGAGCCGGTGACGGCGCATGTGATGATCGTTTTCCGAGATTTACGCATGATTTTCCCCTGTGCACGACACGCACCGGGTTGGCGCAAACCACCGCGAACGTCAATACTATGATCTATGATATTTGATCAAAACTACTCAACATCCTCCGCGAAGAGGTACGATTTGTGATACCAGCGGGCCGTGCACTGAATGATGCTCGCCATCAGCTTCGCCGATCGCGCGCCGTCGTGCGCCGCGAGGGCGGCCAGCAACTCTTCCTGCGTCTTGAGTTCAGCCTCCAGATATTCCTGCGCCCCGGCGCCGCCCGCCTGGCTGTGCGTCATCATGGGCCCGAAACGCAGCCATACGGACTCGATGAGTGCGAGCATCTGGCGCGACCCCGCCTGGCGGTAGATACCGAAATGATACTGGTGGTTTGCCCACAGCGCCGCCTCCGGGTTCTCGCCGGCGGCGGCGGCGCGAAGCCGCGCCTGCCCTTCCGAGATCTCGTCGAAGATCGCATCGGTCATGGCGGCCGCGGCTTTGCGGCAGCAGTGCGGTTCGAGGAGCATCCGGATCTCGATGATCTCGTCGAACTCCGCGCGCGTCAAAGAGGGAACGCACACCCGGCCGCTTGGCAGATTGACGAGCGCGCCTTCGGCGACCAGCCGCTGCACGGCCTCGCGCACCGGCATGATGCCGGAGCCGAGCTGTTCGGCGAGCAGCTTCACCGTCACGTGCTCACCCGGCTGAAAGCGGCCGGTCACGAGCGCACGGCGGAGCTCCGAATAGCTCTGGTCCTTCAATGTATTGCGATGCACCGGTGCAAACCGGGTCGCGCGCGCAGCAGTCGTCATCGACGATGTCCCTTTCGGCTTTTCTTTAGGACGCCGCTGCCGCTCCTGTCCATTGCTGCGCTCAGCCTTCCCACTCCGCGCCGCCGCAAACACCGATGAACTGCCCCGTGATGTGCCGCGCTGCCGGCGACGCGAGGAACATCGCGAGGTCGCCGATCTCCGCCGGGTCTATCCAGCACCGCATCGAGACGAAGCGCAGCATCTCCGCTTCGACCTCGGCCACGGAGCGCCCCTGCTCCTCCGCTGCCCGTGCAGCCAGCGCACGGCCGCGCGGATTGTCGATGAGGCCGGGGAGGATCGCGTTGCAGCGGATGTTGTGCGGGCCGAGCTCCCGCGCAAGGTTCGCCGTGAAGCCCATCAGCCCCTCCTTCGAGGCGACATAGGCAGTCCGGTTCGGAAGGCCGGTGCGTACCGAGGCGGTGGAAATATTGACGATGGCGCCCTGCCCCGCAGGCTTCATCAGGCGTATGGCACGGCGCGTCACACGCATTGCGCCGGTGAGGTTCACGGCGAGCGTGCGTTCCCATTCGGCGTCTTCGATATCCTCGACCGGCCCTCTGGGGCCGCCGATGCCGGCGTTGTTGACGAGGACGTCGAGCTTCGGGCCGACAGTATCGAACAGCGCGGCAACGTCGGCTTCGTCGGACACGTCCGCGCGTGTTGCGGCAATGTCCGGGCGTGCTTCGGCAAGTGCCGCGATCGCGTCTTCGGAGACGTCGCAGATACGGACCTGCGCACCCGCATCGGCGAAGCGTTCAGCGATTGCGCGGCCGATGCCGGACGCGCCTGCGGTCACCAGAACATGGGTCGAACTGAAAACTGTCATACGTGTCCCGATCCATCGGCGGTGTTCAGGCACACGACCGATACGCTGCGGGCAGAGAGGACCCGCGAGATATTATTGATCAAAGATCATATATGGAGTCAACCATGCGATCAGGGCTGCTTGACGACTTTTCCGCCGATCATCACGAAATCGACCTTCCGCATCAGCGCGATGTCCTGCACCGGATTGCCGGGAACCGCGATGATGTCCGCCGCCATGCCCGCGGCGATGCTACCCTGCCGATCGGCGATGCCGAGGAATTTCGCGGGTTCCGAGGTCGCGGCACGGATCGCGGCCATCGGCGGCATCCCCGCCGCGACCATCAGCTCGAACTCGCGCGCGTTGTCGCCGTGCGCGGACACGCCGCTGTCGGTGCCGAACAGGATGGGCACGCCGAGCCTGTAGGCGCGCGCGAACGTGCCCGACATCAGCGGGCCGATCGCCGCCGCCTTGGGCCGCACGATATCGGGGAGCGCGCCCGGCGTTTTCGCTTTCTCGGTGATCCAGTCCCCGGCCATCAGCGTCGGCACGAGATAAATGCCCTTCGCCTTCATCTGCCGCATCGTCTCGTCGTCGAGATAGGTGCCGTGCTCGATCGTCGAGACACCGGCCGCGACGGCGCGCCGCAACCCATCGAGGCCATGCGCGTGCGCGGCGACATGCATCCCGTAGTCGCGTGCCGTGGCGACGATGGCGGCAAGCTCATCGGACATGAACTGCGCGTTCTGACTGTTCTTCGCGAGACTCATCACGCCGCCCGTTGCCGTGATCTTGATGAGATCGGCGCCGTCCTTGTAGCGCTGGCGCACCGCCTTGCGCGCCTCGTCCGCGCTGTCCACGACGCCCTCGGTCGCGCCGGGCGTCTTGAGGCCGAGCGCGGGCGAAATGCCGTTCGTGGGATCGCCGTGACCGCCCGTCGACGCGATCGGCGCGCCCGAGGTGAGGATATGCGGCCCCACGACATCGCCGCGATCGATCGCCTTGCGCAGCGCGATCGACACGCCGTACGCATCGCCGAGATCACGAACGAGCGTGAAGCCCGACATCAGCGTGACACGCGCATACTTCTCGATCTTGTACGCGAAATCCGCCGGCCCCAGCGAAAAGGGATCGGTGTAGCTCGCCGGGCCGCTTTCGGCGGAAAGATGCGTGTGCATGTCCATGAGGCCGGGCATCACGCTATGGCCCGAGAGGTCGATCAGCGTATCGCCCGCGCCCGGCGCGACCTTTCCGGCCGCGACGCGCACGATACGCCCCTCGTCGACAACGATCGTGTGCGGGCCGAGCGGCGCATCGGCTTTGCCATCGATGAGGTTCCCCGCCTGAATATAGGTCGCCGCGCCCGCCGCCTGCGCCAGCGGCATCAGCAATGCCGCAAGAATGATCGCACCCCGCCTGTTCATGATCCCTCACCCTCCCGTGTTTCGCTTTCCCATCCCACACGCCCTAATGTCGGGAGACCCCGCTCCACATGACCAAACGGCACCCATTTTTGACATCGCGGCATCCGGGCTGTCCGGCACGCAGGTCGCGGGCCATCAGTAGCGTGATTGACGTCGACGATTATAAAATTATGATCTTTGATCAATATTTGGAAGGGGGATATATGCTGAGGGCCAGTTTCCGGACGACATCGCTCACGACACTTGCAGCGCTGGCCGTTTTCACCGCCCCAGTCGCGGCGCCGGCGCACGCCGCGGACAAGCCCCCGCTGCAGCCGATCGACGTGTTTGCGCTGGAGGCCGGAAACGATCCACAGATATCCCCGGACGGCACGCGCGTGGCTTACGTGCGCCTGAAGGCCGACATAGTGACGGACGCGTACCAGCCGATGCTGTGGCTGATCGATGCCGACGGCCGCAACCATGTGCCGCTCACCAAGATCGAGGACGCGGCGGGCGATCCGCGCTGGTCGCCGGACGGCAAGCGGCTTGCATTCGTCGCCACGCGCGCCGGCGTGCGTCAGATCGTCGTGCGCTGGATGGAGAGCGGCGTCGAGACCACGATCGGCGGCTTCCCCGGCGCGCCGATGGGCCTCGAATGGTCGCCGGACGGCAGGACGCTCGCCTACGCAATGCACGTTCCCGCCGTGCCGAAGAGCTACGGCACGCCCATCACGCCGCCGCCCGGCGCGACGTGGAAGCCGGCGCCGATCGTCGTCGACAAGGCCCTGTACCGCCAGGACGGCGCGGGCATCATCCCGCCCGGCCAGATGCACATCTTCACGGTCCCGGCGAGCGGCGGCACGCCCCGCCAGATCACGCGCGACGATACGGGCGAATTCCCCCTCATCGGCAGCCCCTACGCGTGGACGGCGGACAGCAAGGGGCTCGTCGTAGCGCTCAACCGCAACGACGAGAACGCCATTCTCAAGGGCAAGATGTTCGACACGGGGCTCTACCTGCTCCCAGTGGACGGCAGCGCGATGAAGACGCTGATCGACCGCGACGGCCCCGAAGCCTCCCCGCAGGTTTCGCCCGACGGGCGGTACATTGCCTACATCGGCGCCGACGAGGCGGGCCGCTGGCACACGACGACGCGGCTGATGGTGCTCGACACGAACACGGGCGAACGCCGCGTGCTTACCGCCACGCTCGACCGCGACGTGATGGCACCGCGCTGGGCCGCGGACGGACGCGGCATCTACGCCTATTACGCCGATCGCGGCGAGAACCGGCTTGCGCTCTTCGACCTGAAGGGTGGGCGCCGCGAGATCGCCGAAGGGCTCGGCATGATGCACATCGCCTATACGGCAGCGCCCGCCTTCACGGTTTCACGAACCGGCCGTATCGCCATGCAGTGGGCGAGCCCGGATTCGAGCGGCAATATCGCGCTCGCGGGCACGGGCATCGGCAAGGCGCGTTCGATCACGGGGCTGAACGAGGCGCTGTTCGCCGGGCGCGCGCTCGGCCGTGTCGAGGAGATCAACTATCGCTCCTCGAAGGGCGACCTCCCCGTGCAGGGCTGGCTGATCTATCCGCCGGATTTCGACCCCGCGAAGAAATACCCGCTGATCATGGAAATTCACGGCGGCCCCAACGCCGCCTACGGCCCACGCTTCGACATCGAAAAGCAGCTGATGGCGGCTGCGGGCTACGTGGTCTTCTACCCCAACGTGCGGGGCAGCACCTCTTACGGCGAGCCCTACGCCAATCTCATCGAGAACGCGTTTCCGGGCGACGAGTTCGACGACCTGATGAGCGGCGTCGATGCAGTCGCTACGCGCGGCTTCATCGATACGTCGCGCCTTTATGTGACGGGCGGTTCGGGCGGCGGCACGCTCTCCGCGTGGCTCATCGCGCGCAGCGAGCGCTTCCGCGCCGCCGCCGTGCTCTATCCGGTGATCGACTGGCAGAGCCAGGCGCTCACGTCGGACATCCTGCCGCTGGTCTTCAAGGGCTTCTTCTTCGGCACGCCGTGGAGCCAACCGGACGACTACCGCCGCCGTTCGCTGCTCGCCTCGGTCGACAAGGTGAAGACGCCGACGATGGTGATGACGGGCGAAGCCGATTACCGCACGCCGATCTCGGAATCGGAGCAGTATTTCGCTGCGCTCAAGTATCACGGGGTCGAAAGCGTGTTCGTGCGCGTGCCGCTGGAAAACCACGGCATCCGCATGTTCCCGAGCCACTTCGCGCAGAAGGTTGCGGGGGTCATCGGCTGGTTCGAGGCACACAAGTGACCGTGCGCTGACGCCGGTTCAGGCTTCGGCCTGCCGGATCATCTGCTTTGCAATGATCGTCTGCTGGATCTGCGAGGTGCCCTCGTAGATACGGAGCAGGCGGACATCGCGGTAGAAGCGTTCGACCTTGTATTCAGCCATATAGCCTGCGCCGCCATGGATCTGCACGGCACGATCGGCGATGCGGCCGACGGCCTCCGACGCGTGCAGCTTCAGCGCCGAACATTCGAGGCTGACGGCCTCCCCCGCATCGAACTTCGCGGCGACCGATTGCAGCAGCGCTTCGGTGGTCAGCATATCCACCTTCATGTCGGCGAGCATCGCCTGCACAAGCTGGAAGTTCGCGATGCGGTCGCCGAACTGCTTGCGCTCGATGGCGTAGGCGAGGCTCATCTCGATCAGCCGGTCGCACATGCCGAGCGCGACGGCGGAGATATGGATGCGGCCCCGATCCAGCACCTTCATCGCGGTCTTGAAGCCGCGCCCCGGCACGCCGCCGATGATGTTCGCGGCCGGGACAACGACATTGTCGAGGATCACGTCGGTCGTGACCGAGCCTTTCTGGCCCATTTTCTTGTCGGGTTTGCCGAGCGTGATGCCGGGCGTATCGGCGGGCAGAATGAACGCGGAAATGCCGGATGCGCCCTGCACCGGCTCGGTGCGCGCCATCAGCGTGAAGACGTTCGCGCGCGTCGCGTTGGTGATGAAACGCTTCGTTCCGGTGATGCGGTAGGTGTCCCCGTCGCGCACCGCGGCGGTACGCAGCGAGGCGGCATCGGAGCCCGCCTCGGGCTCGGTGAGACAGAAGCTCGCGATCGCCGCGCCGCTCGCGAACTTCGGCAGCCATTCGCGCTTCTGCGCCTCCGTGCCGTCTATGACGATGCCCTGGCTGCCGATGCCGAGCGTGGTGCCGATCACCGAACGGAACACGACGGACGCGCGCGTCAGCTCGCGGATGAGCGCGGCCTCTTCGGACATGGTGCAGCCGAGTCCACCGTAGTCCTCGGGCACGGAAATGCCGAACAGGCCCATCTCGCGCATTTCGTCCACGATCGCATCGGGGACGGCATCGGCCTCCTCCACCGCGTCTTCGGCCGGGATCAGGCGCTCGGTGACGAAACGGCGGATGGCCGAGCGGAACAGGCCGAACGTTTCTGCATCCATGGTGCGCACTCCTCCAGACCCGCTGCCTATGGCATGGCGCGGACCCGGATGCGAGCTGTCAGTCCGCCCAGTAAAGCCGCTCGGGATTGGCGACGAGGAGCTTGTGCTGGAGGTCCTGCGTCACCGCGATGCGGGGAAGCACGTCGACGAGCGTGCCGTCGTCCGGGATGCGATGTTCCATGTTGGGGTGCGGCCAGTCGGTGCCCCAGAGCACGCGGTCGGGGTAGCGTTCGACGATGGGACGGACGACCTCCACAAAATCGTCGAACGGCGGCCCCATCGGGGACAGGCGCTCAGGCCCGGAGACCTTCGTCCAGATATTGGGGTGGCTGTCGAGCAGCGCCTTGAAGGCGGTGATGTCGGCGCCGTTCGGCCCCTGCGCGATATCCGGCCGGCCGAGGTGATCGACGACGATGGTGGTGGGGATGGCCTCGAGGAAGGGAATCAGCTCTTCGAGGATGTCCGCCTCGAAATAGACGACGACGTGCCAGCCGAGCGGCGCGATGCGTTTCGCGACCTCGATGAATTTATCCTTCGGCGCATTGTCGACGAGGCGCTTCAGGAAGTTGAAGCGTATGCCCCGGATACCGCCTGCGTGCAGGCGCTTGAGTTCATCGACGCCGATATCGGGATCGACGACAGCGACGCCGCGCGCGCGGCCGGCGGATTTGGCGATGGCATTCAGCGTCGCGGCATTGTCCGTGCCGTGGCAGCTCGCCTGTACGATGACGTTGCGCGAAAAGCCAAGATGATCGCGGAGCGCGAACAGCATCTCGGGCGTTGCATCTTCCGGGTGATATTTGGCGAGCGGGCTGAATGGGAATTCCGCTTCCGGACCGAACACGTGGACATGCGCATCGACCGCGCCGGGTGGCGGCGTCCATTTCGGCTTCGATGGGAAATCGACCCAGGTCTTGCTGCGCGCCATCAGAATACCGTCCCGTCCATCAGCTTGCGCGTCGTGCGCAGCAGTGCCGCGCTGGTCACGGTTCCGTTCTCGTCGACTTCGAGCACACAGCTCATTTCGCCCGTCGGGTGCTCGACCGAAATGCGCTTGCGCGCGCCGGGGAGTACTGCGGCGACGGCGGCGGCGGGGGAACCGTCGATCAGGCAGGCGGTCGCCACGCTCACCGCGCCGAGCACGCCGATGCTCGCGTGCGCGCGATGCGGGATGAAGCTGCGGACGGTGATCGCCCCGCCGCCGCGCGGGGGTGCGACGAGCATCATCTTGGGCACCGATTTCGCGGAAACATCGCCGAGATTCATCAGTGGCCCGGCCTTGAGGCGGATCATCTCGATCCGGGCCTTGAGCGCGGACGCGGCATCGAGCTCTTCGCGGCTCTCGTAGCCGGTGACGCCGACGTCGGCCGCCTGCATCACGACGCAGGGCATACCATTGTCGATGAGCGTGCAGGATACGCCTTCGATCTCGTCCGCCGCGTTCCCGGTGGGCAGCAAAGCGCCGCAGCTTGAGCCTGCCGTATCGCGGAAGGCGAGCGGCACGGGGGCGTGCGCGCCGGGCACGCCGTCGATGCGGGCGTCACCTTCGTATGTGACGACGCAGCCGGGGGTGCTGACTGTCGCAACCGCAATCTGGCCGGTGTTTTCCATGTAGATGGAAACGCGGGTTTCGCCGTCATCCGCCGCCACCAGTCCGCGCTCGATCGCGAATGGGCCGACGCCCGCGAGGATGTTGCCGCAGTTCTGCGCGTCGCTGACAATCGCTTCGTCCACGAACACCTGCAGGAACAGATAATCGACATCGACGCCCGGCCGCGCGGATTTCGAAACGACGGCGACCTTGCTGGTGAGCGGATCGGCGCCGCCCATGCCGTCGATCTGGCGCGGATCGGGCGAACCCATGATGCGAAGCAGTAGCGCATCGCGCGAGGCAGGGTCTTGCGGCAGATCGGTGCCGAGAAAATAGCCGCCCTTCGACGTGCCGCCGCGCATCCACATGCAGCGGACACCATCAGACATATTTGAGGCCCATCGCCGCAAGCTTTTCACGCATGGAATAGATGTCGAGGCCGAGTTCGCCCGCGGCGAGGCGTTCGCGCTTGGCGGTCTCCGCAGCTTCGCGGGCCTCGGCCTTCCCGAGCGTTTCGGCAGCCGATGCAAAGGGCACGACGCAGACGCCGTCGTCGTCCGCGACGATGACGTCGCCCGGCTGGATCGCCGCGCCGGCGCAGACGATGGGCACATTTACAGAGCCGAGCGTCGCCTTTACCGTGCCCTGCGCGAACACCGCCTTCGACCAGACCGGGAAACCCATTTCGGTGAGATCACGCACGTCGCGCACGCCCGCATCTATAATGAGGCCCCGGCAACCGCGCGCCATTGCCGATGTCGCCAGCAGGTCACCGAAATAGCCGTCCTCGCAGGGGCTGGTCGGCGCGAGCACGAGGATGTCACCGGGCTGCAGCTGCTCGATCGCGACGTGAACCATCCAGTTGTCGCCCGGGGGCGCCGAGATCGTCACCGCAGAGCCCGCAATGCGCGCGCCTGCATAAATGGGGCGGAGACGGCTGCCGAGGAGACCGGTGCGGCCCTGTGCCTCGTGCACCGTGGCGACGCCGCAGCGCGCGAGGCCGTCGATCACGGCGGCGTCGGCACGCGCGATGGTCTGGACGACGATTCCGGACATAGGCTCTCCCGCTCCTTGCCGGAAAAGCGATGCGCCGCGACGCCCGCAGCTGCAATTCGGAACTGTGCACAGCCCATAGGCTGATGCTAATCATCAACATATGCACTACTGGGACTTCAATCTCCGCCACCTTCGCGCCCACGCCATCGTCGCGCGCGCGGGCAGCATATCGGCGGCGGCGCGCATCATCGGGCTTACGCAGCCGGCGATCACCGAGGCGCTGGCGCGGCTGGAGGACCGGCTGGGGCTGGCGCTGTTCGATCGCATCCCTTCGGGAATGCTGCCGACCGAGGCCGGGCAGATGCTCGCCGTGCGGGCGGATACGGCGCTCGCGCGCATCGGGTCGCCGCGCGTGACGATGGCTCAGTTCCGCGCGCTGCTCGCGGTTGCGGAAGGCGGCAGCTACGCAGGGGCGAGCCTTGCGACCGGCCTTGCCGAACCTTCGCTGCACCGCGCGGTCCACGACCTGTCGGTGGCGCTGCGGCGGACGCTCGTAGAGCGGCGCGGGCGCAGCGTGGTGCTGACGGCGGGCGGAAAACGCACCGTGCGTGCGTTCCGGCTCGCGCGCGCCGAACTCGCCGCCGTGCTTTCGGAGCTGGGCACGCTGAGGGGCCGCGAAAGCGGACGCATCGCGATCGGCGCCATGCCGCTATCGCGCGCACGTCTGCTGCCGGGCGCCATCACCGCGTTCCACCGCACCCACCCCGGCATCACCGCCGCAATCGTCGAGGGCTCGCACGCCGAGCTGATCGAGCCGCTGCGCGACGGCGAACTCGACCTTCTGGTCGGCGCACTGCGCACGCCCGAAGCGGGCGGCGACGTGGTGCAGCAGCCGCTGTTCGACGACCACCCGATCGTCGTCTCGCGCGCCGATCATCCGCTGACGAAGGCGAAGAGGCCGGATATCGCGGCGCTCGCCCGCTATCCGTGGACGATCGCCGCGCCCGGGACGCCGCTGCGCGCGCAGTGGGAAAAGATGTTCGCGGATGCGGGCGTTGCCGTGCCCGAAGTGCCGGTTGAATGCGGATCGGTGATGACGATCCGACAGATCCTGCTCGAAAGCGATTTCCTGACGCTGCTGTCGCGCGATCAGGTCTCGGTCGAACTGGAAGCCGGCTGGCTCGTGAAGCTCTGCGACACGCCGCCGGGCCTAAAACGCACGATCGGCATCACCACCCGCACAGGGTGGCGGCCCACGGCCGCGCAGCAGGCATTCGTGGAAGCCTTGCAGAACTGCGCCGAAACACTCTGAGTTCGATAAAACCTATACCCCCTGCCCCGTTCCGATTAGCGGGCCGCGCGCCCCCGTGCGCATATGCCCGGCATGGCTCACAAGATCGCCCTCATCGGTTTCGGCGAAGCCGCGCAAGCGTTTGCGGCGGCGGCGGGCTGGGCTGACGGCGCAGCAGCCTTTGATATCAAGACCGAGGTCGCGGAAACGCGCGCCGCGAAACTTGCAGAGTACGCACGGCATGGCGTGATCGGATATGGAAGCGCGGACGCTGCACTTGCGGAGACACCGGCGGCGCTGTCGCTCGTGACGGCGGACGCAGCGCTTGCAGCCGCGCAGGATTATGCCCGCCATCTCCCGGCAGATGCGCTGTGGTTCGATATGAACAGCGTTTCGCCCGAAACCAAGCGCGGAGCCGAAACGGCAGTGACCGTTGCGGGCGGGCGCTATGTCGATGTCGCGGTGATGGCGCCCGTTCATCCCAAACGCACCTCCGCCCCGCTGCTACTGTCCGGACCCCATGCCGAAGCGGGTGCCGCCGTGCTGCAGGGGCTCGGCTTCCAGGATGTGCGCTGCGTCGGCGCGCGCGTTGGCGATGCCTCCGCGATCAAGATGATCCGATCGGTGATGGTGAAGGGCATCGAGGCGCTGACCGCCGAATGCGTGCTCGCCGCGCACCGGGCAGGAGTCGTTGACGAGGTGCTTTCGTCGCTCGGCGGAGATTGGACGCAGAAGGCCGGCTACAACCTCGAACGGATGCTGGCGCATGGGCTGCGCCGCGCCGCCGAGATGGAGGAATCGGCGCGCACGCTCGAACATCTCGGCGTCGCGCCGCTGATGACGCGCGGCACGATCGCCCGGCAGCGTGCGCTTGGTGCGCTTGGCATCGCAGCACCGGAAGGACTCGCCGCGAAACTCGCCGTGCTCGATAGCCTGAAAGACCCCGCATGACGCTCGTGATCGATTGCCATGGCCACTACACGACGGCCCCCGAGCCCCACAACGCATGGCGCGAGGCGCAGAAGGCGGCGTTCAAGGCGGGTAGCGCGCCGCCGCCCTACCCTGCCGTGTCCGACGACGACATCCGCGAGAGCATCGAGACGAACCAGTTACGGCTGATCCGCGAACGCGGCGCGGACATGACGCTGTTTTCCCCACGCGCCTCGGCAATGGCGCATCATGTGGGCGACGAGACCGTCAGTATCGCGTGGTCGCGCGCGTGCAACGATCTCATCGGACGCGTCGCGCATCTTTACCCGGAAACGTTCGTGGGCGTCTGCATGTTGCCGCAGTCCCCCGCCGCCGATCTTGCCGCATCGGTCGCCGAACTGGATCGCTGCGTGAACGAACTCGGCTTCGTCGGCTGCAATCTCAATCCCGATCCCGGCGGCGGACATTTCAAACACCCGCCTCTCACCGACCGTTCCTGGTATCCGATCTACGAAAAGATGTGCGAACTCGACGTGCCCGCGATGATCCACGTTTCGGGATCGTGCAATCCGGGGCTGCACGCGACGGGCGCCTACTACATCGCCGCCGATACGATCGCCTTCATGCAATTGATCGAAGGCGACCTGTTCCGCGACTTCCCCACGCTGCGCTTCATCATTCCGCACGGCGGCGGCGCGGTTCCCTATCATTGGGGCCGCTATCGCGGGCTCGCCGACATGCTGAAGAAGCCGGACCTTGCCACGCACCTGATGAACAACGTGTTCTTCGATACCTGCGTCTATCACCAGCCGGGCATCAACCTGCTCGCGGACGTGATCGATACGAAGAACATCCTGTTCGGCAGCGAGATGGTGGGTGCCGTGCGTGGCATCGATCCGACCACGGGCCAATATTTCGACGACACCAAGCGCTATGTCGATGCGCTGCCGATCAGCGACGCGGACCGCCATGCGATCTTCGAAGGCAACGTGCGGCGCGTTTTTCCAAGACTCGATGCACTGCTGAAAGGCCGCGGGCTGTGACATACGATATCCACGCCTATCTCGCCGAATTCGACGACATACCGGGAACGCGCGTGTACACGGCCGTACGCGCCCGCAAGGGCTATCACCTGAACCAGTTCGCGATGAGCCTGATGAAGGCGGAGAACCGCGAGCGCTTCAAGGCGGACGAGAACGCCTATCTCTCCGAATGGCCGCTCACCGACGCACAGAAGGCCGCCGTGCTGGCGCGCGATTACAACGCGATGCTCGACGAGGGCGGCAACATCTATTTCCTCGCCAAGATCTTCGCGACCGACGGCAAGAGCTTCCAGTACGCGGCGGGATCGATGACGGGCATGTCGCAGGACGAATACGCCGCCATGATGCTGGGCGGCGGCCGCTCGCCCGAGGGCGTGCGCTCGATACGGGAGGGACGCTGAACATGGCGCGCATCACCGCCGGAATCACGACAAGCCACGTGCCCGCGATCGGCGCCGCAATCGATCTCGGCAAGACGAACGAGGATTACTGGAAGCCGGTGTTCGCCGGTTACGACTGGGTGAAGCAGTATCAGGCGCGGGAAAAGCCGGACGTCGTCGTGCTCGTCTACAACGATCACGCGTCAGCCTTCGATATGAAGATCATCCCGACGTTCGCGATCGGATGCGCGGACGAATACGCCATCGCCGATGAAGGCTGGGGGCCGCGCCCCGTGCCGCCGGTGAAGGGCCACGCCGATCTCGCCTGGCATATCGCGCAGTGCTGCGTCCTCGACGAATTCGACCTTACCATGATCAACGAGATGACGGTCGACCACGGGCTGACCGTGCCCCTGTCGCTTATCTTCGGCGAGGTGAGCCAATGGCCGGCGCGGGTCGTGCCCATCGCGGTCAACGTCGTCACTTATCCGCCGCCCTCGGGCAACCGCTGCTGGATGCTCGGCGAGGCGATCGCGCGCGCGGTGGCGAGTTTCCCGGAAGACCTCAATGTGCAGATCTGGGGCACGGGCGGCATGAGCCATCAGCTTCAAGGCCCGCGCGCGGGGCTTATCAACAAGGCATGGGATCAGGCGTTTCTCGACCGGCTCACCAGCGACCCCGAAGCGCTACGCCACATGCCGCACATCGAATATCTGCGTGAGGCGGGATCGGAAGGCATCGAACTCGTCATGTGGCTCATCATGCGCGGCGCGCTCGGGGGCCATGTGAAAGAACTGCACCGCCACTATCACGTCCCCGCCAGCAACACCGCGGTCGGGCACATCGTGCTCGAACCCGCCTGAGACGAACCAAGGAGACCCCATGAAGATCGCCCTCGCAGGCGCCGGTGCATTCGGCGAAAAGCATCTCGATGCGCTTCGGCAGATCGACGGCGTCGAGGTTATCTCGGTCGTCGGGCGTACGCTGGAGCCCACGCGCGCCGTTGCCGCGAAATACGGCATTGGGCACGCGGCCACCGACCTCGCCGAAGCGCTCGCGCTCCCCGGCCTCGACGCCGTGATCCTGGCGACGCCGACTCAGCTTCACGCCAGCCAGGCGATCCAGTGCCTGAACGCGGGCAAGCACGTGCAGGTGGAAATCCCGCTCTGCGACACCCTCGCCGAGGGTGAAGCGGTGCTGAAGGCGCAGCAGAAAACGGGCCTCGTCGCGATGGTGGGCCACACGCGGCGCTTCAACCCGAGCCACCAGTATATCCACAACAAGATCAAGGCGGGCGAGATCAGCATCCAGCAGATGGATGTGCAGACCTATTTCTTCCGACGGAAGAACATCAACGCCAAGGGCGATCCGCGCAGCTGGACCGATCACCTGCTCTGGCACCACGCCGCGCACACCATCGATCTGTTCGCCTATCAGGCCGGGCCGATTGTGCAGGCGAACGCCGTTGAAGGCCCACGCCACCCGGACCTCGGCATCGCCATGGACATGTCGATCCAGCTGAAGAGCGAAAGCGGCGCGATCTGCACGCTGTCGCTATCCTTCAACAACGACGGGCCGCTCGGCACCTTCTTCCGCTACATCTGCGACAATGGCACATGGATCGCGCGCTACGACGATCTCGTTACGGGGCGCGACGAGGTTGTGGACGTGTCGAAGGTCGACGTTTCGATGAACGGCATCGAGCTGCAGGACCGCGAATTCGTCGCCGCGATCCGCGAAGGGCGCGAGCCGAACGCCAGCGTGGCGCAGGTGATGCCGTGCTACCGGGTTCTGGACGCGCTCGAAAAGCAGCTCGTCGTTTAAGGAACGCCCGCCGCCTTCGCCTTGGCGGCCTGCCGCTCGGCGAACCATTGGCGCAGCATTTCCATGGTGCAGCCGGTCTGCCCGCCGGAACCAACCGCCGAGCAACTGTTCGGCATCGAGGGGCGGCTCGCCTCGTCGAGCGTGCGCACGCGCGCCGTCCACGACTGCGAGGGCGGATCGTTCTTCTTCGTTTCGCGCAGGCGCTTGGGAATGCGGTATTGCTCGCCCTCGGGCTCCCGCGCGCAGACGACGATCTCGTCGCCGTCGCCCTTGGGGCAAGGTTCGTTGCCGTAGACGGTGACGTTGGTGATGCGATTCGGCGCCTCGGCGTGCGCCGGAGATACGTATGCGAGCGCAAGGAGCGCGGCGCACAGCAGCCCCTTCACCTTCAACACGCTCATGCCGCCGCGTTTCATGATCTCGTCCGCCATCGCGTCATATCCTTTGCGCCCGTTGATGAGCGGAGGCTGAACGCGTTTACGGCAAGGCGGCCGCATACGCGGTGGTCCCCGCGCTCCAGCCGCCGCCGAGCGCCTTGAACAGATTGATCTGGGCATCGGCGATGCCCGCATCGATCGCGGCGAGCTGCGCCTCGGCTTCGGCGAAGGTGCGTTCCGCATCGATGAGGGCGAGGCTGTCCACCTGCCCTTCCCGCTGCTGTGCGCGGACGATGCGCGCGGCCTGTTCGGCGGCGTCGCGCGCTGCCTTGAGCGCCGTGCGGCGGTCGAGCGCGCTCGCATAGGCCGAGAGCGCGGTTTCGGTTTCCTCGAGCGAGCGCAGAACGGTGCCGTCGAAACCCGCGAGCGCCGCGCGCGTGTCAGCCTCCGCACCGGCGACGCGGGCACGAGCGCGCTCGTGATCGGTGAACGACCAGCTGATCAGCGGGCCGAGCAGCCAGCGCAGCGGGCCGCCGCCGAATACGTCGCCGATGTCCGGCCCGGTCGAGCCGATCGAAGCACCGAGGCTGATGCGCGGATAGAGATCGGCAGTGGCGACGCCGATGCGCGCGGTCGCGGCGGCGAGACGGCGTTCGGCGGCGCGGATATCCGGGCGGCGCGCGAGAAGCTGCGCGCCGTCGCCGACCGGGATCGGCGTGTCGAGCCGGAGGGTGGAGACGCGCTCCGCCGCGATCGGCGGCAGGTCGGCGGGCGCACGGCCGGTGAGCGTGGCGAGACGGAACAGCGCGGCATTGCGCTCGGCAGTGAGCGCAGGGATTTCGGCCTGACGCTGATTACGCAGCGTGGCGATGCGGGCGACGTCGAGGCTGGTGGTGAGCCCCACCGCGCGTCGCCGATCGGTGACGCGGAGCGACCGATCGAGCAAGTCCACGATGCGCTCCGCCACGGCGATCTGCTCGCCTGCGGCGGCAGCCGTCGCATAGGCGCGCGTCGTTTCGGCGACCACCGAAACGCGCACTGCTTCGAGATCGGCCTCGGCAGCGCCGAGATCGCCGCGTGCGGCCTCGATCCCGCGCGAGACGCGGCCGAACAGGTCGACCTCGTAGGCGACGTCGAGCCCAGCATCGATGGACCAGTCCTCGCGCGCCGCGCTGGAGCCGCGCTGGCTTTCGGGGAGGCGACCGTAGTTGGCGCTCGCACCGACGCCAACGTTCGGCAGCCGGTCGGTGCGGACTTCGCGGAGCGCGGCGCGTGTCTTCTCCAACCGCGCGACTGCAACGCGCACATCCGTGTTCGCGGCGATGGCGTCGGCGACCAACTGGTCGAGCACGGGGTCGTCGTAGAGACGCCACCAGTCGGCCTTCACCGGTGCGAGCGTATCGACGGCGGGAGTCGCCGTGACGAACGCACCGGCGGAAGCTGACGGCGTCTCAGGGGCGGCATAGTCGGGGCCGGTCGCGCAGGCGGCGAGCGCGAGCGCGGAGGCGGCGATCATCAGATTGCGGAACATGGGCTTGCGCCTTTCTTATTCGGCGAGTTGCAATGCAGGGGAAGTGCGACGCCTGAACCGTTCGCCGAGGCTGCGGCTCGCGACGTAGAACACGGGGGTGAAGACGAGGCCGAAGGCGGTGACACCAATCATGCCGTAGAACACCGCGGTGCCGAGTGCCTGACGCAGCTCCCATCCCGGCCCCGATCCCATCATCAGCGGCAGCACGCCGAGGATGAACGCGAAGCTCGTCATCAGGATCGGACGAAGCCGCGCCCGCGCCGCCTCGACCGCCGCCGCGCGCGGGGCAAGGCCCCTCTCCTCGGCCTGCTTCGCGAACTCGACGATCAGAATCGCGTTTTTCGCGGCAAGGCCGATGAGCACGATGAGGCCGATCTGCGCGAGGATATTGTTGTCGAGCCCGTGCAGGTTCACGCCCAGCATCGCCGCGAGCAGTGTCATCGGCACGATGAGGATGATCGCAAGCGGCAGCATCAGGCTTTCGAACTGCGCCGCGAGCACGAGGAACACGAACACCACCGACAGGCCGAAGATCAGCGCCGCGATATTGCCCGCCGCCTTCTGCTGGAAGGCGAGATCGGTCCATTCGGACGCGAAACCCTGCGGCAGATCTTCCGCGATCGTTTCCATCTGCGCGAGCGCCTGACCGGTGGAGGCGCCGGGCGCGGTGTCGCCGTCGATCTCGACCGCCGGAAACAGGTTGTAGCGTGTCACGCGGTAGGGGCCGGTGCGATCCTCGAAGGTCGCGACGGCGCCGATCGGCACCATGCCGCCGCCGTTCGAGCGCGTTTTCAATTGCGCGATGTCGGAGGCGTCGTCGCGGAACGGCGCGTCGGCCTGCGCGGTGACGCGGAAGGTGCGGCCGAGCAGGTTGAAGTCGTTGACGTAGGCCGAGCCGAGATAGACCTGCATCGCTTCGAACACGCGCGTCGCGGGCACGCCGAGCATATCCGCCTTGGCGCGATCGATATCGGCATAGATGCGCGGCGTCGCAGTGTTGAACAGCGTGCGCACGTTGGCGAGTTCCTTCGCCTGGTGCGCCGAACCGATCACGCCGCCAGCCGCCTGTTCGAGCGCCTGATAGCCCGCGCCACTCCGGTCCTGCACCATCATGCGCCAGCCGCCGCCGTTGCCGATGCCCTGAATGACGGGCGGCGGCACGACGAATACGAACGCTTCGTTGAGATCAGCGAGTGCGGCGCGCATGTCGTTCTCGATCGCGGCCTCTGTGCGGCCGGTCTTGGCGCGCTGCGCGAAAGGCTTGAACGTGACATAGGCAGCGGCGGCGTTCGACGCCTGCGTCTGCGAGGCGCCGTCGAAGCCGGAGAACATCACCGCCGCTTCGGTGCCGGGTACCTCCAGTAGTTTCGCGACGGCCTTCTTCAGCACGCGATCGGTCTGCTCGATCGAACTGCCCGGCGGAAGCTGGATCGCTGCAAGCGCATAGCCCTGATCCTGTGCAGGGATGAACCCGGCCGGGGTCGCCCAGAACAGTCCGCCCGCCGCGAGGACGAGGCCGCCGTAAACCAGGAAGACGCGCTTTGGTGCCGCCGCAAGCCGGCGGGTGAGATTGCCGTAGCGCTCGCTCAGGCGATCGAAATTGCGGTTGAACCACGCGCCCGCAAGCCACACGCGGCGGCGCCAGCCGGATTCAGGCGCGGTTTCCGCCTTGGGTCGCAGCAGCAGTGCGGCAAGCGCGGGCGACAAAGTGAGTGACAGCACGAGCGAGATGATCGTCGCGCTGGCGATCGTGACGGCGAACTGGCGGTAGAATTCACCCGTGATGCCGGTGAGGAAGGTGGTCGGCACGAACACGGCGCAGAGCACCAGAACGATCGCGACCAATGCGGCGGAGACTTCATCCATCGAACGGTGCGATGCCTCGCGTGGCGAGAGGCCGTGTTCGAGATTGCGCTCGACATTCTCGACGACGACGATCGCGTCGTCGACGACGATGCCGATGGCGAGCACCAGACCGAACATCGACAGCGTGTTGAGCGAATAGCCTAACCCGGCGAGCACGGCGAAGGTGCCGATCAGCGATACGGGAATCGCGATGATCGGAATGATCGCCGCGCGCCAGCTTTGCAGGAACACGAGGATGACGACGACGACGAGCAGCGCCGCTTCGAACAGGGTCGCCTGCACGGCACCCATCGATTCGCTGATGAATTCGGTGGGGTTCCAGATGATCCGGTATTCGAGTCCCTGCGGAAAGCTCTTCGCGGCCTCGGCGAGTTCGGCCTTGATGCCTTCGGCAGCTGCGAGCGCATTTGTGCCCGGGCGCTGGGTGATCCCCATGATGATCGAATCCTGCCCCGAAAGATAGGCGTTGACGCCGTAATCCTCCGCGCCGAGTTCGACGCGCGCGATGTCGCGCACGCGGGTGATCGCGCCCGAGGCATCCGTCCGCACGATGATGTCGGCGAATTCGTCCGCGGTCTTGAAGCGGCCCTGCGTTTCGACGCTGAGCTGCTGCGCTGCGCCGGTATCGAACGGCGGCTGACCGATGGTTCCGGCCGCGACCTGAATGTTCTGCGAACGCAGCGCGGAGACGATCTCGCCCGCGGTAAGCCCGAGCGCGGCGGCGCGGCCGGGATCGATCCAGACGCGCATCGCATAATCGCGCGCGCCGAACACCTGCACATCGCCGATGCCGTCGACGCGGGTCAGCCGGTCCTTGATCTGCGTGAGCGCGTAGTTGGAAACATAGCTGCGATCGAGCGAGTTATCGGACGACAGCACGTTCACCGCCATCAGCCACGACGGCGAGGTCTTGCGAACGACGACGCCCTGACGCCGCACCTCTTCAGGGAGGCTGGGCTCGGCGAGCGCAACGCGGTTCTGCACCAGCACCTGCGCGGAATCGAGATCGGTGCCGAGCTTGAAGGTGACGGTGATCGTCAGCCGCCCATCGCCGGTCGATTGCGACGACTGGTAGAGCATGTTGTCGACGCCGTTGATCTGCTGCTCGATCGGTGCGGCGACCGTATCGGCCACGGTTTCGGCGGAAGCGCCGGGGTAGTTCGCGCTCACCGTGACGGTCGGCGGGACGATATCGGGGAATTGCGAGATCGGCAGGCCCAGATAGGCGAAGGCGCCGACGATCGTGATGATGATCGCGATCACGCCTGCGAATATGGGCCGGCGGATGAAGAAATGGCTGAAGCGCATCGGACAATGCCTTTCCTGCCGCCTCCCGCATGTCGCGCGGGAGGCGTAGTCTTCGTTTGTTGTGGCGGCGGATCAGAGCGTGGCGATGGTCGCCTGCGAGGCCGCGGGTTCGTTTACGGGTACAGCGGTTGTCGGAACGGCGCCCAGCGGATCGATCCTGGCGACGCGCGCGGTGACCTTTGCGCCGGGCTGCACCAT
>JAEULI010000178.1 GCA_016793845.1 Sphingosinicella sp. | reverse complement strand
TAAACAGCCGTTCTTCCTCAGCCTGCATTTCAATGCACCCCACTGGCCGTGGGAAGCGCCCGAGGACCGGCCGGAATCGGAACGCATCGCGGGCACCAAGCTGAAGCACCTCGATGGCGGAACGATGCGGACCTATCACCGCATGATCGAAGCGATGGATGCCGAGGTCGGGCGCGTGCTCGAAACGCTGGACCGGTTCGGTCTAAGGGAAAACACCATCGTCGTTTTTACGAGCGATAACGGCGGCGAACGCTTTGCGAAGACGTGGCCGTTCAGCGGCCAGAAGTCGGAATTGCTGGAAGGCGGCATCCGCGTTCCCACGATCGTGTCGTGGCCCGCCATGCTGCCGCGCGGGAAGACAAGTACGCAGACGGCGATCACGATGGATTGGCTGCCGACGCTGCTCGGTGCCGCGAAACGCACGCCCGATCCGGCCTATCCGACCGACGGCATCGATCTCTTTCCATTGCTCCGCAGCGGCAATACTGCCGAGCGGACGCTCTACTGGCGCTACAAGGGCAATCACCAGCGCGCGATGTTGCGCGGCGCCCACAAATATCTCAGGATTCTCGACAATGAATATCTCTTCAACGTCGAAGAGGATCCGCTGGAGCGGGCCAATCTGCATAGCAGGATGCCCGATGTGTTCGAGGACATGAAACGGTCGTGGAAGGCATGGAACCACACCATGCTTCCACAAATCGACGCAAGCTTCACCGAGGCCGTGATGGCCGAGGAGCAGGCAGACCACATAGGCGCTGGGTGGGTCGTCGAAACCGCCGACAATCCCGACTGAGATCTCAGTCCGCGGCCGTGCGGGCCTTGCGCCGCAGGATCGCGGCGGCGAACACCGCCAGTGCGGCAACGGCGCCGGGTATGGCCGCGAAGCTCAGCAGGGTACGGGGGCTCATTTCGGTCGCCATCAGGAAACCGCCGACGAGCGGCCCCACGATCGATCCGAGCCGTCCGACACCGGCGGTCCAGCCCCCGCCAGCGCTGCGAACCTCGGGCGGGAACAGGTCCGCGGTCATCGCCGGGAAGTTCAGCTGTGCACCGAGCAGGAGCATCCCGATGATCAGAAACCCGATCATGGCCGGTGCTGTCCCGGTCGCCATCTGGCCGACGACGAGTACGGCGAATGCGCCCAGCAGCGCGAAGCCGGCATTGAGGAAATAGGGGCCGAACCGGTTGATGGCTTTCGCGGTAATGAGCGCACCCACGATCCCGCCGAGATTGAGAACGACAGGCCCCAGTGCTGCGACCTGCGGGCTCGCGCCTTCGGCAAGCAGGATGCTGGGCGTCCAGCTCACCAGGAAATAGGTGAGCATCAGTGTCGAGAACAGCCCGGTCCAAAGCGCAATGGCGGGGAGCAGGCGTCCTTCGGCGAACTGCGCGGTGAACAGTTTCACCATCCCGGAGCCAAGATGGGAATGCGGGGCGACGCGGTAGGTGGGCATCGTCATGCCGACAGCCGCGGCGATCAGGCAGACGATCCCGGTGCCCAGAAAGATCGCGCTGATGCCGTGATGAAGCAAAGCGGAGGTGAGCGCGCCGCCCACCACGGCACCGAGCGGATAGCCGATGTACATCAGCGTCACCGTGCCGCTGCGTTTCCCGGGCGCGGCGAAATCGGCGGTCAGCGCGATGATGGCGGGGATCGCGCCCCCGAGGCCGAGTCCTGCGATAAAGCGCAGAACCAGAAGGCTCTGGAACGTTTCGGCAAGGGCGCACAGCAGCGTCGCGACGCCGGCGAGCAGCAATGACAGGACGAGCATCGGCTTGCGGCCGAGGCGATCGCCGAGCGGCCCCATCGCGAGCCCACCGATCACCGCCCCGCTGTAGCCCGCGGCGAACACGCCGCCGATCTGGGGATGCGTCAGGCCCCAGTGCTGCGCAAGGAGCGGCGCGATGAATGCGATCATCAGCGTGTCGTAACCGTCCACCATGGCGATGAAGAATGCCTTCGTCGCAACGCTCTTCGATGTCGTGCCCGTAGACTCTGGTGCGTGCGTCATTTCCGTTCACTCCCCCGGATCACCCTGCTGAACCCTCTCCCAAAGGCGCGCACCGATCCAATTCAATCCTCCTCGACGATTGATTGGTGTTCTAGATCAATTGCCGGGTAAAAATGAAATTGTGCGAACCATTCGTCGGCAATACCCATGAAGTAACAGCGCACGCGCAATTCGGACGAGGCAGGTGATGTCCATCCTTTCGATCCACCAGCGCCTTGAAACCTCGGGCGCAAGAACGGCGCTGCCGTTTAGACTCGGAAACGACATCTGGCTTGGGGTGGCGCAGCTCGCCGAAGACATCGAAGGCACGCCGCCGCACATGAACGGCGGCAACAACGACATCGACGCGCTTCTCTTCAAATGGGTGGGCGAAGGCTTCGAACCGCAAGCCCGCATTCCCGCACACGGCGGGGAGGACATCGAGGTCTTCCGGATCGGCGATGCCGTGTTTCTGGCCCTCGCCAACCTCAGAAGCGGTTCGGGGCCTTACGAGCCGAACGTGGCATCCGTCATTTACCAATGGCGGGATGAGGGATGGGAGGTCTTTCAGACCATCGATACCTTCGCCGCAAAACAGTGGCGCCACGTCACGTTCGACGGACGCCATTTCCTGGCGCTCGCGCAGGGGCTCACCCTGCCGCATCTCACCGCCGTGAACCCTGCGCAATCATGCATCCTTGAATGGGACGGTGCGCGCTTCGTACCGTTTCAGGTGCTGGACGGGTTGTGGGGGTATAATTTCACGCACTTCACGGTCGATGGTGCGCACTATCTCGCCTACGCCGATCATACGAGCGAGAGTCTGATCTACCGCTGGGACGGCAAGACCTTCGTTCGCTTCCAGTCGGTTGTCGACAAAGGCGGACGCGCGTTCAGCCATTTCCGCAGGAACGGGACCGACTATCTCGCCTTCGCCCGGATCGACGGCGAATCCGTGCTTTACCGGTGGAACGGCGGCGAATTCGTGCCTTATCAGACGCTCGGCGGTCCGGCCGGGCGTGAGTTCTGTGTTTTCGAGGCCGGGGGCGATCTCTATCTCGTCCGCATCTGCTTCATCGAAGGCACGCCCGCGGACCCGAAGACCGATCTGCAGTCGGAGCTTCATTGCTGGCAGGACGATCGCTTCGTTCTCGCCGAGACGTTCCCGACCTTCGGCGGAACCGATGCCCATGTTTTCGAGGCGAATGGCGCCAACTATCTCGTCGTTTCGAACAGCCTGACGGCTGATATCCGCTTCCATACCGACACGATCGTCTACCGTCTCGGCGTTTGAGCAGGGCAATCCGATGCAAGAACCGCACGCAGCATTTCTGGATCTCTTCGAGGCCTATACCGGGCAGCCCGACGCGATCGGCCCGCACCTCAACGCGCACATGGGCAGGTTGTCGGCCAGCGCCCCGCTTCTGGTGGCGACCGGAACTGATCTCGTGCTGTTTCCCGGCGGCGGCGCGAAGCCGCGCATCCTGAACTTCCGCCTCGGCACGCGGGGGTTCAAGGAACTGACGGCGATCTCGCACCTTGGCGTCGCGGTTCCCTACCTGCGGCGCATGTACGAGCTCGACTGCGCCCAGTGGCGGGATGATGCGATCCGGCTCAAGGCTGCTGTCGAGGCCGCGCAGCGTGTGAATTCACCTGCATTCTGGCGAGATGATGTCGCCGCCGTCGCGTTCAGGGGCCGCGAAGAGGCGATCGCCGGAATGACCGCCTACGCCTGCAGGGTGACGCTCCGGGTTCTGGAAAACCTGCTTCGCGATCCCACGGGCATCGACTTCGAGTATCTTCGAACCGAATGGCTGGACGTTCGCGAAGGCGGCGATTACGCTATCGCCATGAACGACGTGATGGCGGCGACCTTCGCGCTTGTCTTCCTCGATGCCGCATACCGGACGATCACATGGCTCGGCGAGCACGACATCGCGTGGGACCGCGCAATGGTCCTCATCAGCGGGAAGGCGGGCCGGCCGACGGCGGGCGTGACCTGGCAGACGAACAGCATGTGCCATCTCCTTTGGCAGGCATCCGGTCAGCAGTTGCCGCCCGATCGTCTGTACATCGCGCCGCACGGGCCCGATCTCGATCTGGCCCAGCTGGCGGATGAAGGCGTCGCCAGTAGAATCGAGGCACGGTTCCGGGAAATCTGGTTCAGCACCAACGCGACGGTGGAAATGGGCCGCCTGATGTTCGACGGCTACCCCGCGTTTCATCGCCCGGTCGAGGCGGCGCCCGTCGTCGACGCCGGGACGCGGGAGGCCGCCGAGCTTCCCCGCGTCCGCTCTGTCGACGATCGCAGGGCGATCATCACGCGGCTCCGTTTCGTCATGGAAGATCCCGCGCAGCAGCTTGCAAACGCGGGTGCGCAGTTCATTGTCGATCAGCTCTGCGGCAACGGCAATGTTCCCGAAGCGGTCGTCGTTCCGGGCCTCGACAATATCGATTATCGCGCCGGATAATCCGACTATCCCTCACGCTTCAGGAAGCCGCGTGTGAACAGGCGGATCATGAACGCGTTGCGCCTTGCGATCATTGGTTTCGCGTACATGGATTGGCCGAGTGCGTGCTCGGCGAAGGGTTCGATGACGGCGGGGCCGATGAAGTCGAACACCATGTAGATCGCTGCCCATTCGCGGTCGACGTCGGGCTGCAGGAAACCTAGCCTTGCATTGTTGTCGATGAACTGGCGCATCACCGCCAGCATCTCGTCGAACAGCGCCTGGCTGCCGGGGGTGCGCTCCATCAGCGACATGCGCGCGTACATCAGCGCGTCGTGGTCGCGCGGGATCCAGTCGAGCGCGTCCTCGATCGCCTTTTCGAGCGCCTCGACGGACGAGTGCTCAAGCACCGTGGCGTAAAGTTCGCGAATCTCCTCGCGCACATGCGCGTCGATGGCTTCGCGCAGGCCGTCCTTCGATCCGAAGTGCGTGCGCACCAGTCCGAGTGAAACGCCCGCCTCGGCGCCGATCTCGCGCAGGCCGACGGCGGCGAAGCCCCTTTCGGCGAACAGCTTCATGCCGGCTTTCAGAAGCTGGCGGCGGCCCTGCGCCTCGACCTGACTCACAATCGCATTCCTTCAAAACAGGACTATACAGACGTATACATTCGTTATATACGATCGTATACGCGAGGGGAAATTAGACACGATCCCGATCTGGATTTCCAGCGGGCAGGAGGGAGGGGCTCATGGTTAGGGTGGAGAAGAGGCGCGCGGCGGGCTTGCTTGTCGGCGTTGCGGGTCTGGCGGTGGCGGCAACGTCGGCGCTGGCGCAGGAGGAAGGCGGCGTGGAACGCGAGGAAATCGTCGTCACCGCGCAGCGGCGGGCGCAATCGATTCAGGATGTGCCGATCTCGATTTCGGCCCTCAGCGCCGAAGACATCGAGCGCGCGGGCTTTTCCGAGTTCGACGATTACGCGACGCGCATTCCGAACCTCAGCTTTTCCGCCTCGGGCTCCAGCTCGACCGACGGTGCGCTCTCGATCGCGATCCGCGGCGTGTTCGGCAACAACACGACCGGCTTCTACATCGATGATTCGCCGCTGCTGGCGACGCTCAATCCGCGCGTCGTCGATCTCGAACGCATAGAGGTGCTGCGCGGCCCGCAGGGCACGCTCTACGGTGCACGCTCGATGGGCGGTACGGTGCGGCTGATCACCACCCAGCCCGATCTCGATGAGACGTCCGGCCGGGCGCACGCGCTCGTCTCGACCATCCACGAGGGCGGCATGAATTACGGCGTCGACGGTGCCGTGAACGTGCCTGTCGTGCCCGGTGTATTTGCCGTGCGGGCGGTCGGTTACATTCAGGAAAACGGCGGCTTCATCGATCGCGCGCCGCGCGATGATGCGCCGACACCGTTCGCCAGGCGCAAGGATATCGACAGCGAGTCGGTGCGGGGTCTGCAGCTTTCCGGTCTGCTGTCGCTCGCGGGGGGCGATCTCACGATCGCGCCGCGCATCATGTATGAGCGCACCGAGCGTGACGGCCGCACGCAGGCGGATTTCAGGGCGGGCAACCGGGTCAACCTGCGCCAGTACGATATCGACGAACCGAGCGAGAACGAATGGACGCTCGCAACGCTCACGGCGACGTACAACGCATCGTTCGGCACGTTCCTCGCCGCCACATCGTGGTTCGATCGCAGCTACAACGATTCCGAGGATTTCTCGGAGTGGACGACGGCGGTGCTCGGCTTCCAGGGCGCATCGACCACCTATTCCGAAACCGATCAGAAAATCTTCAGCCAGGAGCTGCGCTTCGTGTCGGGCTGGGAAGGCCCCATCGATCTCACCGCCGGTCTCTTCTACCAGCGTTCGAAGTCGGACTGGCGCTTCCCGACCACGATCGTCGAAGGCTTCTCCGACGACGCGTTCAATCTCGACAATCCCATCAAGGTTACCGAGAAGGCCGTGTTCGCCGAGGCGACGTGGCACGCGACTGACGCGCTTCGGTTCATCGTGGGCGCGCGCGCCTTCAAGAACGACGTCGATTTCCATCTCCGGCAGGGCGGCGATTTCATCGGCCCGGACGAGTTCTACGCGGGCAAGCAGAGCGAGAAGGGCGTCACCCCCAAGGTCGGCATCCAGTACGACGTCGATGACGATCGGATGCTGTATTTCACCATGTCCGAAGGCTTCCGTGTCGGCGGCGTGAACTTTTATGCGGCCTCGCTCTGCCAGGCGGAAATCGACGGCCTCGGCCTCGGCGATACGACAACGTTCGATTCGGATTCGCTGCGTTCCTACGAGGCGGGATTGAAATCGTCGTGGCTCGATCGCCGCATGAAGGTGAACGTCGCCGCCTTCCGCATCGATTGGAAGGACCTGCAGCAGCGGCAAGGTCTCGGCTGCGGGTTCGCGCTGAGCGTCAATGCGGGCGAGGCGCGGCTTCAGGGCGCGGAGCTGGAATTCGATCTGCTGCCGTTCGACGACACGCGCATTCTGTTCAACGTCGGATACGTCGATACGGAAATCACCGACACCGGCGGGCTCAGCACGGTCACGCGCGGGCAGGCGATCCAGAACGTGCCCAAGTGGACGTGGAGCGTCGCGCTCGATCAGGATTTCGAGATCGGCTCGATCCCGGCGTTCCTGCACGCCGATTATTCCTACACCGGCGGCAGCTGGAGCGGGAACAACAACCCGACGACGCCGCTGCGCCGGCCTGCGTTCAAGGTCGCGAACGCGCGGCTTGGCGCGGAATTCGGGCTGGGCAGGATTTCCCTGTTCGTCGACAACGTCTTCGATGAAGCGGCGAACTATGCGGATATTCCCCCGCTCGGCGTGCAGACGCCCGGCCGTCCGCGGATCGTCGTCAACCAGCCGCGGACGATCGGTATCGAGTGGCGCCGCAATTTCTAGCGCCGGTTTCAGTGCAAGGGCGCGCCCGCATTACTCGCGGGCGCGCCATCACCTTCGGAGAGCATGATGTCTGATGCAACGCCTCGCAAAGCTGCGGCGCTCGAGAGGCTGCGCGCCCGCACGCCGGGGTCCGCGGCGATGCGCCCGCGCGCCGAACGACGCCTCGCGCTCGAGGCTGTCCCCACCTTTGCGATGCCGGTGCCGCTCTACATCGAAAGCGGCGACGGGGCGTATATGACCGACGTGGACGGCAACGCCTATCTCGATCTCGCCATGGGCTTCGGATCGCTGATCCTCGGCCACCGTCCGCCCGAGGTCGTGGCCGCGATGCACGGTCAGATCGACAAGGGCTGGCATACGATCCTGCCGGGCGTGGCCCAGATCGAGCTTGCCGAACTGCTCGCGGAGGCCGTGCCGTGTGCGGAGAAAGTCGCCTTCCAGAATTCAGGCACTGAAGCCACGATGTTCGCGATGCGGCTCGCGCGCGCATTCACCGGCAAGGACCGCGTCGCCGTGTTCGGCGGCGGCTATCACGGCACGCATGATTATGCGCTGGTGCAGGAAGACCCGACGACGCCCGAGGCGGCGCCGGCCACCAAGACGGTCGGCGGCGGTATTCCCGGCGCGGTGCGCGACCAGACCATGCTCGCGCTGCCCTATCGAAATGCGGCTGCGTTCGATCTCATCCGCAAGCACCGGGACGAACTGGCGCTCGTCGTGATCCAGCCCGTTCAGAACACCGTGCCGCATCTCGACAACGGCGCTTACTTACGCGAACTGAGAGCGGTGTGCGATGGGGCGGGCGTGCTCTTGATGTTCGACGAGGTGGTGACGGGCTTCCGCCTCGCCTATGGCGGCGGGCAGGTCTATTACGGCGTCACGCCCGATCTCGCCGCGTTCGGCAAGATCATCGGCGGCGGCACGGCGGTCGGCGCGGTCTGCGGCCGCGCCGATATCCTGGGGCTGTTCGCCAAGGGCGGCACGGTGGGCGTGTTCGCGGGCGGAACCTTCAACGGCAACCCGCTCACGATGGGCGCGGGCGCGGCGACACTGCGTGCGCTGAAGGCGCGGAAGGACACACTCTACCCGGCGCTCGCAGCGAAGTCTGCTCGCATGGCCGGAGCGGTTATCGCGCACTGCGAAAAGCGTGAAATGGACGTGACGCTGATGCACGCCGCGTCGATCCAGTGCTTTCATTTCCGCAAAGGCCCGATCCATTCGTTCCGCGAGACCTACCCGGCCAACCGTGCCGCCGAGGAGGCGTTCTATGCGCTCGTGCTCGATCGCGGCATTCTCCTGCCGAGCTTCCACGTCTACTTCCTTTCCGCTGCGCACGACGACGCGATGATCGACCACGCGACCGGCGCGTTCATCGAAGCGCTCGACGATTGCCGCGCTGACGGGCTGCTGTGATGAAGACCAATGATCTTCTGGCCTGGGATCTGCTCGAGGCGCAGGCCGCCGCGCTCGCGGACAAGGACTTCCTGCGCTTCCATAGCGGCCGCGTCAGCTATGCCGCGTTTCGCGCGCTTGCCGAAACCACGGCGGGGCGGCTCCACACCGCAGGCGTCCGCCCCGGCGACATCGTGCCGACCTTCCTGCCGAACGGCATCGCCGCGGCTGCAACATGGTTCGCGCTCATGCGGCTGGGTGCGGTGTGGGCGCCGATCAACACCGAATTCCGCGGCACGCAGCTCGTCGCCGCGCTGAACGCGACGGGCGCGCGGCTGATCCTCGTCGATCCGCGCTACGTCGACCTCATCACGGGCGTTCTTCCCGAGCTTCCCGCTGTCCGGGATGTGATCGTTTCCGGCGCGGCAACACACGACGCCGGTGCGGTGCGCTTCCAGACGCTCGAAGATATTTCGCCGACATCCTCGCCCCGCGCCGACGTGGAGCGCACGGCGATCGCCATGATCCAGTTCACGTCGGGCTCGACGGGTGTCTCGAAGCCCGTGCAGCTCAGCCACGGCTATCTCGTCGGGCAGGCGCGGCTTACCTCGCGTTATTTCGATTTGCAGGAGAGCGACGTCGTTTACTGCCCGTTCCCGCTCTATCACTGGGACGCGACAATAGGCACAGTGATGGGATCGCTTGTCACGGGCGCGACGGCGGCGCTCGGCGAACGCTTCAGCGTCTCGCGGTTCTGGGACGATATCCGGGCCTTCGACGCCACCATGTTCGATTTCATGGGCTCGACGCTCACCTTCCTCTATCAGCGCGCGCCCGATCCGCGCGACCGCGAGCATCGCGTGCGCCTCGCGTGGGGGCTGCCGATGCCGGAATTCCGCGCGGACTTCGAAGCCCGTTTCGGCTTTCCGCTCTACGAAGGCTATGGCAGCACCGAAGGGGGTGTCTGTGTCTTCCAGAACCCCGGCGAGGTGTATCCGAAAGGGAGCTGCGGTCAGGTTGCGCCGGAATTCGAGCTGCAATTGCTGGACGACGAGCGGAAGCCGGTGCCTACCGGCGAGGTCGGCGAGATCGTCACACGGCCGCACGATCCCACGCTGATGTTCAGCGGCTATCTCGGAATGCCTGAAGTGAACGCGGAGCTGATCCGTGATGGCTGGTACCACACCGGCGATCTCGGGAAACGGGATGCGGCAGGCAATCTCTATTTCGCGGGGCGGAAGAAGGACATCATCCGCCGCCGCGGCGAGAACATGTCGGCGCTCGAGATCGAGCGCGGTATCGAAACGCATCCGGCGGTGTTCGAGGCGGCGGCGTTCGGCGTGCCGAGCCCGGCGACCGAGGAGGATGTCGCCGTGGCGGTCGTGCTTCGCCCCGGCGCCGCGCTCACGGATGACGAGCTCCGCGCCTACTGCGAAGGCCGCATGGCGCGCTACATGGTGCCGGAGCATGTGTTGTTCATGGATGCACTGCCGAAGACGCCGACCGAAAAGATCGACAAGCCCGCGCTGAAACGCCTGTTCGCGGAAACACGCGGATGAGCGCTCCCGGCCTTCGCCGCACGCTCACGCCGCTGCAACTGGCAGCGATCGGCATGGGCACCACGATCGGCGTCGGCTGGATCGTCGTCACCGGCGGCTGGATCGCGAGCGCGGGGCCGCTTGGTGCAGCACTCGCATTCCTCATCGGCGGCGCGGTGATGGGGCTTGTCGCGCTTTGCTATGCCGAGGCCGCGACGCGCGCGCCGGAGGCGAACGGAGAGTACGGCTACGTCTCGATGGCGTTCGGGCGCGGCTGGGGCTTCGTCGTCGGCTGGGCCGCGCTCCTCGGCTACGTCGGCATCTGCGGCTTCGAAGGGTTGGCGCTGGCGTGGCTGCTCGGCGTTCTGGCGCCGGATTTCACCGGGCCGACGCTCTACACGGCGGTAGGCGTGCCGGTGCGCCTGCTCGATCTTGCCGTCATCATCGGCGGCGCGCTGTTCTTCACCGCGATCAATTATTTCGGCGCGCGCGAATCGGCGCGTGTGCAGGTGGCGGTTACGGTCGGCAAGGTGCTGCTCAGCTTTGGCTTCGTCGTGATCGGTTTCGGGGGCGGCGCGCCTGCCAATCTTGAGCCCGCGTTCCTGCCCACAGAAACACCGTGGCATGGCGTGCTCGCCGTGCTCGTCATGGTACCGGCGTGGTTCTGCGGTTTCAACGCACTACCGCAGGCGCTCGGCGAAGCGCGCGAACGCCCGGCGGCACGCGCGCTCGCCCGTTTGCTCGGGATGGTGATCCTGCTCACCACGCTCTTCTACGTCTCCGTCATCACCGCCACGGCCTTTGCCGCGCCGCGGGGTGTCCTCGATGGCGCCGAGCTTCCGGTCGTTGCGGCAATGGAGTCCGTGGCGGGGCCGTGGGGCGGGCGCATCGTGCTCGTCGCGGGTGTCGTCGCGCTGCTCAGCGCGTGGAACGCGGCGATGTTCGCGGCCTCGCGGCTGCTCTACGCGCTCGCGCAGGATGGGGCTTTGCCCGCAGCGCTCGCGCGCGTGCATCCGAAGAACGGCACGCCGTCGATCGCCGTGGTGTTCGTGGGCGTGATCGCGCTCCTCGGCGGCCTCATGGGCCGGGCGTTTATCGAGCCGCTGGTGCAGATCGGTTCGATGGGGTTCGCGGTCGCCTTCATCGGCGCGTGCCTGTCGAGTCTCGCGCTTCGGCGCGGCAAAGGCGGCAGCCGCTTTCCCGTGTTCGCGGCATGGGTGGGCGCGCTGACGCTCGCGGGCGTTGTCACCTATTCGGCGTGGACGATCCTTGCGGATGCGGGAGAAAGGCTGCCTGAGGCTGCGGCGCTCGCGCTCTGGGCGGGTCTCGGCGCGGCAATGTGGACGTTCACCAGCATACGAAAGAAAAGGGTATCCTGATGCTCCGTCGCTTGGCCACATTTGTCGGTTTGTGCCTGCTCGGCGCCTGCGCGGTGCAAGCGCCGGTGGAGCGCCCTGCGGGCTGGAGCGACCAGTCTTACTACCTGCCGATGCGCGACGGCGTGCGTTTGGCGGTGAGCTACCATTTCCCGGGTGACAAGCCGCCGCGTACCAAGGCCACCACAATCCTGATCCAGACGCGCTATGGCCGCGGCGTGGAGGCCCGGCGTGGCGGATCGCCCACGGACATCGAGATGTTCCTTGCGCGGGGCTACATCGTCGCTGTCGTTGACACGCGCGGCTCCACGGCTTCGTTCGGCCCCCGCGACGTGGAAATGGGCCCCGCCGAGCGCGAGGACATGGATGAAATCATCGCCCATCTCGCCGCCCGCGAATGGTCTGACGGGCGCGTGATCGGGTACGGAATTTCCTACATGGCCGATACCGCCGAGTTCGCCTTGAGCCGTCCGGCGCCTGCGCTTATCGCGTCTGTGCCGCGTCAGCTGGATTTCGACGCCTATCTGCAAGGGTTTCTGCCCGGCGGCGTGCAGAATAATTTTCTCCTCTACACGTGGGGCAACCACACGCTGACGGTCGATTCGGGCCGATCTTCCAAGAACCCGGCGCTCGATTGCCGGCTGCGGGTCGAAGATTGTCCGGGCCTGTTTCCCGAGGTCCAGCCTGTCGACGAGGACCATGATTTCTCGCTGCTGCGGGAGGCCTTCGGCGGGCGCCGGCACTGGAAGCCGGAGGACTATGTCAACGCGCCGTTCCGCGACGACAAGGGCGACAACGGCTTTTCCATGATGGATTTCTCGCCGGCGGCCGAACTGCAAGGATTGATCCGCGAGAACAAGCCGGTGATGATCTGGGGCTCGTGGATGGACGGCCCGAGCGCGCAGGCGGCGATCACGCGTTTCCATTCGACGCCCGATGCGCCCGTCGAGATCGTGATCACCGCCAACAACCACGGCCACGATCGCAGCGCCGATCCCTTCTTCCCCGATCGCGTCGCCCCGGTGCCGACACGCGACGCGCAATTCGCCACCGTCTTCGATTTCATGGACCGCGTCCGCGCCGGCAAGTCCGTCACGCGCAACATTCATTACTACGTGCTCGGCGCCGATACCTTCCGCGACACGAAGGTCTGGCCGCCCGTCGGCGTCGCCGACACGCGCCTCTACCTCGCGCCCGAAGGAACGTTGCAGGTGCAGCGTCCGGCGAAGGCCGAGCACGTCGACTACAAGGTCGATTTCACCGCGGGTACGGGCAGGAACACGCGCTGGTCCACCCAGTTCGGCGCGCCGCCCATTTATCCCGATCGCCGCGAGGCGGATGCGAAGCTGCTCGTGTTCGACAGTGTCGCGTTCGATGCGGACATGGAACTGGCGGGCACGCCGGTGATCGAACTCTTCGCCGCCGCGCAGTCGAACGATCCGGTGTTCTACGCCTATCTGGAGGACGTCGCGCCCGATGGCC
This sequence comes from Sphingosinicella sp., assembly GCA_016793845.1. Taxonomy (GTDB): domain Bacteria; phylum Pseudomonadota; class Alphaproteobacteria; order Sphingomonadales; family Sphingomonadaceae; genus Sphingosinicella; species Sphingosinicella xenopeptidilytica. The sequence goes on along the minus strand of JAEULI010000178.1, from coordinate 33,230 downwards.
GCGTGACGTACATCACCGAAGGTCAGCTCCGCGCGATCCACCGCGCGCCCGCCGATCCCGCGACCCTGCCCTACGATCAGGGGCCGGCACCGCACAGCTTCCGGCGCGCCGACGCGCTCCCCGTCGTGCCCGGCGAGATGATGCGCATCGAATTCGCGCTCAATCCCACCGCAGCGCTCATCCGCAAGGGTCACCGCCTGCGCATCGCCATTGCCGGCGCCGATTCGGATGTGTTCCGCCGCTATCCGGAACAGGGGCCGGAGCGGTTCCGCGTATCGCTCGGTGCCGCTGCCGCAAGCGCGATCTCGGTACCGCTGCGCCCCTGGCGCTAAAGGGATTTGCCCTCCCATCGCCGATGCGGCATCGCTTCCCGCCAGACGAAAGGAAGCGGGCGATGGGTGCGTTGAGGACATTGTATCCCGAGATCGAGCCGTATGAGACGGGAATGCTCGACGTGGGCGACGGGCATCAGATCTATTACGAGCGTTCGGGTAAACCCGGCGGCAAGCCTGCGGTGTTCCTGCACGGCGGCCCTGGTGGCGGCATTTCGCCCGCGCATCGGCGCCTGTTCGATCCCGATGTCTACGACGTCGTGCTGTTCGATCAGCGCGGCTGCGGCCGGTCGCTGCCTTATGCGTCGCTGGAGGCGAACACGACGTGGTACCTCGTTGCCGATATCGAACGGCTGCGTGCGCTCGTAGGCGCTGAAAAGTGGCTGGTGTTCGGCGGCTCTTGGGGCTCCACGCTCGGGCTCGCCTATGCGGAAACCCACCCCGAGCGCGTCAGCGCGCTCATCCTGCGCGGCATCTACACATGCACGCGGCAGGAACTCTCGTGGTATTACCAGTTCGGCGTCTCGGAGATGTTTCCGGACAAGTGGGAGCGTTTCATCGCCCCGGTGCCGGAGGCAGAGCGTGGCGACATGATCGGCGCCTACCGCCGCCTGCTCACCGGAGACGACGAGGCGTCAAAGCTCGCCGCGGCAAAGGCATGGAGCATCTGGGAGGGCGAGACGATCACGCTGCTCCCGGACCCGTCCTTTTCGGCACCGTTCCACGACGGTCACTATGCGCTCGCCTTCGCGCGTATCGAGAATCACTATTTCCACCACGGCGCGTGGCTCGAAGACGGCCAGCTGCTGAACAACGCCGGGCGGCTTCGCGGTATTCCCGGTGCGATCGTGCACGGCCGCTACGACATGCCGTGCCCCGCGCGCTACGCCTGGGCGCTCCACAAGGCGTGGCCCGATGCGGCGTTCCATCTCGTGGAGGGTGCCGGCCATGCCTATTCGGAGCCGGGAATCCTTCACCGACTGATCGAAGAGACGGATCGTTTCAGAAACGGCTGAGACGCCGCTCTGGGCCGGTCAGGCGGCGTGCGCGGCCGCCTTGGGTGCGGCGGTGCTTTCGAGTTCGTCCTCGCCCACCACGCGGTTGCGGCCGGTCGCCTTCGCCCGGTAGAGCGCCATGTCGGCGCGCTCGACGAGCGTATCGACCGTGTCGTTCCAGCGCAGCTGCGAGATGCCGAGCGACAGCGTGATCCGCCCCACCTCCTTGTTGCTGTTCTTGGCGCGGACACTACGCGACGAGATGTAGTCGCGGATCTGTTCGCAGATGTCGTGCGCCGCCTGCAGCGTCTTGCCGGGCAGCACGATCACGAACTCCTCGCCGCCGAAGCGCGCGGGGTAACCGACGCCGTGCGAAAGCTGCTCGAGGCTCTGGCCGACAAGGCGCAGCACCTCGTCGCCCATGCGGTGGCCCCACGTGTCGTTGAACTGCTTGAAGTGGTCGATGTCGCAGAACGCGACGCATAGCGGCTTGCGGTCGGCGAGCGCACGGCCCGCCTGCGCTTCCAGATACGAGGTGAACGCCTTGCGGTTCGAAAGGCCGGTCAGCGGATCGGTACGGCTTTCAGTGCGCGCCGTTTCCAGATCCTGTTTCAGGATGTTGATTTCCTGGCCCGAGATCGCGAGCTGCGCTTCCAGCCGTTCGGTCTTGTCGATCATCGCGCCGGTGGCGGAGACGAGTTCGGCAAGCAGCGCGCGCTGCGTGTCGATGTCGGCGGCGGCGTTGATGCTGTCGGAGCTTTCACGCAGCGTGCGGCTGTAGTCCTTGGCATCGCCGCCGGTTTCCTCGACGAAGTGTGCCATGCGCTTCAACTGCGCCTGCGTCTGGTCGATGAGCGTGCTGAGGTCCGACGGCATCGAGGCGCCGTAGAGTTCGCGGCGGATGTTGTGCATCGCGCGTGTCGAAACCCGGCCGACGGTCTGCATCACCGCATCCACGGCAACGCGCAGTTCGGGGTCGGACCCGGTGACGTAGCGATACCAGAATTCGTAATTCGCGGGCGTGGGCGAGATTCCTCCAGCCTCCATGTGCTGTCGGATTTCCTCGAAAATCTGGCCCGAATCTGTCATTTATAGCCCGCCGAATGTCCCCTGAGACCTTGCCTGCGGCGTTCCGTGCCCGTTTCGGCACACGGAAACCCCACTGACCGGCCCATTCCTGGGAACCTATGGCAGGCTCTGGTTAAAATTTCCGAAAAGTAAGAAGAAATCAGCCGCGTGCGGATACGGAAAGGAAGTCGGGGAGGGGGCCGTTCCAGCCGCCGTCATCGAACTCTTCCTCACGGGCCGGGCGCGGAGCCGCCTTGGGCGCAGGGTCTGCACGCGGCGCTTCCGGTTTGCGGTCGTCGCCCCGGGCACGTTTTCCGCCCCGCGCGCGGCTGCCTGCCGGGCGGGCGTCCTTGTCGGCGTCCCTGTCAGCACCTTTATCGGCACTTTTGGCGCCGCCGCCGTCCTGCTGCGGCACCGTGCCACGGCGTTCGACGCGGGCGCCGATCAGCTTCTCGATATCGGTTACGAGTTCCGCGTCGGCGGAGGTCACCAGCGTCACCGCAATGCCGGTCTTGCCGGCGCGTCCGGTGCGGCCGATGCGGTGCACATAGTCTTCGGCGTTGAACGGCACGTCGAAGTTGAAGACGTGGCTGACGCCCTTGATGTCGAGGCCCCGGGCCGCGACATCGGAGGCGACGAGGATCGAGATGCGGTCGGCCTTGAAGTCTTCCAGCGTCGACAGCCGGTCGCGCTGCTCCATGTCGCCGTGAATCTGCCCGGCGCGGAAACCATCGCGCTTCAGCGATTCGGCGAGTTCCTTCACGTCGCGCTTGCGATTGCAGAAAACGATCGCGCTCGTCACCTCTTCGGCGCGCAGCAATTCGCGCAGCGCCTGCTTCTTCTCGCGCGGCCCGGTCATCAGCAGCGACTGCGCGATGTTGGCGTTGGTGCTCGATTGCCGCGCCACCTCGATCATGCGCGGCTCTTTCAGGAAGCGGTCGGCGAGCTTCTTGATGGGCGGCGCCATAGTGGCGGAGAAGAGCAGGCTCTGACGATTCGGGCCGAGCAGCGAGCAGATGCGCTCCACATCGGGAATGAAGCCCATGTCGAGCATACGGTCGGCCTCGTCGATGACGAGGATGTCGACGCCCGAGAGCAGGATCTTGCCGCGCTCGAACTGGTCGAGTAGGCGGCCGGGCGTCGCGATCAGCACGTCGACGCCCTTTTCCAGCGCCTTGTCCTGATCGCCGAAGCTGACGCCGCCGATCAGCAGCGCCATCGAGAGATTGTGGTTCTTGCCGTATTTCAGGAAGTTCTGTGCGACCTGGTCGGCAAGCTCGCGCGTCGGCGCGATGATCAGCGAGCGCGGCATCCGGGCACGGCCGCGGCCGTGGGCAAGGATGTCGATCATCGGCAGCACGAAAGAGGCGGTCTTCCCGGTCCCTGTCTGCGCAACGCCGATGATGTCGCGGCCCATCAGAACAAGCGGAATCGCCTGCCGCTGAATGGGGGTAGGCTCAGTGTAGCCGCTGTCTTCAACAGCCGCGAGAAGCTCGTCCGAAAGGCCGAGGGCGTGAAAGCTCAAATTCAATGACCTTGTGCAGGCGTTAACAGGGTGCCTTGCGCCGCGCTTTTGGCGCTTCCCTGCAAAATGTCAAGGAAACTGCGCGACGCAGCGTCAAGAGGCCGCGTTCTCAGCGGACGATCTGCACCCGGTCGCGGCCGCTCGACTTGGCAAGATACATCGCCGCGTCGGCGGCTTTCAGCACGTCTGCGGGGACTCGGCCGCGCGCCAGCGCCGCCACGCCGACGCTGATCGTTACCGGCACGACGCCGTCCGGCATGTCGTCCGTGTCGGAGCAGGCCTTGCGCAGCGCCTCGCACAGGCCCGCCGCCTGATCGAGGCTGCGGCCCGGCATCAGCACGGCGAACTCTTCGCCGCCGAGCCGCCCGACGAGGCCGTGGCGCCCGACGATGGCCATCGCAAGCGCGCCGACATGGCGCAGCACGGCGTCGCCGACGTCGTGGCCGAAGCGGTCGTTCACGGACTTGAAGTGGTCGACATCGAACAGCGCAACCGAAAAGGCGGTGCCGTTGGCGTTGGCGGCCTCGCCCGCGGCTTCGAGCCGGGCGAGGAACATGCGGCGCGAAGCGGTTCCGGTCAGCTCGTCGGTGGAGGCCTGCCGTTCGGCGATCGCCGCGAGCGCATCGCGCTCGTCGAGCACCGAAGCGACGGGAAGCGCGGGCAGGAAGGCGACCGCGAGGAAGAACTGGAAGAAGTAGATCCGGTCGGCAACGTCGCCGGGCATCAGGGCGATCGGCCCGGAGCCGATGGTCGTGAAGTAGGAGCCGATGCACGCGACGATGACAACGGCAACCGTCGCGCCCACCGAACGCAGGCGGAAGGTCGTCAGCAGCATCGGCGGCAGCAGCAGGAACAGCATCGGCCAGCGCGTCTGACCGAAGACGAGGAGGCTGAGGCCGGTCACGAGCGCAAACAGTGCAGCGGCCTCGATTGCGCTGCGGCCTTGCAGGAAGGAGCGTTTCCCGGACCAGATCGCGAAGACGATCAGCAGGATGGGCGTTACCAGCAGGAGCCCGAGCGTATCGGAGGCAAACCACGACAACCAACTGCGCCCCATCGCCTCGTCCACGGCCGCGGACATGAACGGCGCGCTCAGCGATGCCGAGCAGGCGGCAGCGGCGATCGACGATGCGATGAACTTCAGCAGGTGGTCAGGATGCTCGAGTTGCAGCGGCCCGCCGACCAGGCGCCGGGTGAGAAGGGCGGCGAAGGCCGCCTCGGCGATGTTGACCGCGGCGAAGGGCGCGGCGGCAAAGGCGGGATAGCCGCCGAGCAGGTTCGCCGCGAACCCGGCGATCCAGACCGAAACGACATAAGGCAGCCAGCGCCGCGTGGGCACGACCAGCAGCGCGGCGAGCACCAGCGCGTTCGCGGCCCACACCGTCGCCATGCCGACGGACCAGCCCGTCAGGCGGATATTGATGAGCGCGACGATGAAATGCGCAAGGCCGATGACGAGCGGGCCCGTGGTGAACGGGCCCTTCGCCCGCACCGCGCGCTTCTCGATCATGTAGAAGCCTTGATTCAGCATGAGTCCCCGCCCGTTTCAGGGCGCGATATAGCGCGGATCCTGAATTAAACCTTTACAAAAAATGCAGGCGGAACCGAAGTCCCGCCCGCATCCTTGTCTAAACCTCGTTCTAGAACTTGAAGCCGGCACCCACGCCGTAGCGGCGCGGCTCCAGCGTGAAGATGTTGGTGAAGAGGCCCGATGAGGCATCGGTCACGTAGAGGCCGGTGGTGGCGTTGTTGTCCAGAAGGTTCTGGACGAAGCCCCGGATGTACCAGCGATCGTTCGCGCCATTCAGCTGCAGCTGGGCGTTGATCTGGGCGTAGCCCGGGATCTTGTTGACCGTCCCGTTGAAGATGCTGCCGTAGCTTTCACCCGTGTAGGTGAGGTCGACGCGCGGGACGAGCGACATGCCGTTGTCGAAGTCCGCCGTGTACTGGGCGCCCACCGAGAACTTGTAGTTCGGCGCCTGCGGCAGCTTGTTGCCCTTCAGGTTGACCTCGACACCCGACGGCGCGACCGAGATTCCGCCGAACAGCGATCCGGCCGATGCGGCCGCGGCCGTGAGCACGCTGCAGATGCTGAATGCGCCCGTCGCGCCGATGCCGCTGTCGGAGGGGAACGGCGTCGTTCCGGCGAGCGGCGAGTCGTTCGGCTGCGATGGCGTCCTCGGCACAAGTCCGCTGGACGTGACGATGCTGGGGTTGATGACGTTCGCGTTCACGTAGTTCACGAAGGCGTTGGCACCCGCGGCGTTTCCGGCGGTGGTCGGGACCACGGCGCAGTTCGAAGCGTTGGTGATATCCTTGATGATCACAACGTCCGAACGGCCGCCGGAGGGGTCGCGGGGGTTCGAGAGGAACTTGTCGCTCGCCACCTTGGTGTGCAGGTAGCTGAAGCCCACGTTGAACAGCAGGCCCGGCGTCGGGCTGAGGATCGCGTCGCCTTCAACGCCGTAGATGTCGGCGTCGACATTGTCGTTCACCGATGTGCGCGCGACGATGCGGCTGAGCTGCAGGCCCTTGTACTTGTAGTAGAAGGCCGTGAGGTTCAGCTGCAGCGTGCCGTCGAGGAAGCTGTTCTTGGAGCCGATTTCGAACGAGTCGATGAACTCGGGTTCGAAGCTGTCCGACACCGCGAAGATCGGCGACAGCGGCGGGTTGATACCGCCCGATTTGTAGCCGCGCGAGTAGGATGCGTAGAGCAGGTTGTCGTCGGTGATCTTGAAGTCGAACACGGCGCGGCCGGTCCACTCCTTGAACGAAACCTGACGGTTCTGGAAGGCTTCGCATCCGGCGACCGAGCCCGCGGCGCCGACGGGCGAGCCCGCCGGGCAGGGCGTTCCGGGGTCGGCGTCGAAACGCGCCGCAAAGGGCGAATCGAAGGCGTTGTCCAGCGTGTGCGGGGTGAGGAAGTTGGCGAGCGTGGTGCGGGCGCGCACGTTTTTCTTGTCGCTGTTGTAGCGCAGGCCGAGCGTCAGCTTGGCGCGGTCGCTGAACTCGTAATAGACCTCGCCGAAGATGCCGTAGGATTTCAGACGGAAATAATCCGTATTGTTCCGGTATGAGGGCGTGGCGAGATAGCTCGGCACCGGTATGCCATTGGAGAAGGAATTGAAGGCGCCAAGGACGCCGCTGGCATAATCGAGGCCGAAGGCGTTCACGTAGTAGCTGTTCTCGGTCAGCTTCAGGTCTGCATAGATGCCGCCGATCAGGAAGTTGATCGGGCCATCGAAGTTGCTGGTGAGAATGCCTTCGATCGACCAGTCCGTGCTCTTCTGGACCGACCTGTCGAAGTCCTGCGGTGTCGCCGCACACACGACATGGCCGCCGTAGCTGCCGGTGCCGGTCGGTTCGGCGTCGGACGTGCAAAGCGCGCCGCCCGGGCCGCTCGGAATGAGGGCCGATGCGACCGGGGCGAGATAGCCCGCAAGGCCCGGGGGAAGGGGAATAAGACCGTTCGCCCCGGCGTAGAGCGCGGTCAGGCCCGCAGTGTAACCTGCCCGGTTCTGCACGGAGAGGTTGTAGTCCTGCCGCGAATCGACCCGGCTCGCGTGATAAAGCCCGGTCACCTGCGCGGTGAAGGCGCCGATGTCCTGCGTGATGCGCGCCTGATACTGCTCTTCATCGGTGAAGTAGGTCGGCGTGAAGTCGGTGTTCACCTTCCGCACGTCGTCGGGGTTGGTGAAGCCGGCATAGACGTCGGGGCCGTAGAGGCTGCCGAGCGCGAACGCGGTGGGCAGTCCCTGCGTCGCGAAGAATTCGCGGGACGTCAGGATCGAGGCGACCGTCGCATTGCCGTTCAGCGTTTCGAATTTCAGGTCGCCCGGAAGGCAGCCGAGAATGCCGGTCGGATCGCGCTGGCACTTCTGTTTCTGGATACGGGCGCGGTTGTCTTTTTCGCGGAAGTAATACCCCATCAGGTCGATGGTCGTTGAGTCGGTCGGCTCCCAGCGCAGCGAGCCGCGGATCGCGTACATGTCGCGGTCGTCGATGTCGTTGCCGTCATAGACGTTCTCGGTATAGCCGTCGCGCTTCTGGTAGAAGCCGGCGAGGCGGATGCCGATCGTGTCGCCGACCGGCAGGTTGAGCATTCCCTTCAGCTTTATGGCGTTGAAGTTGCCGTATTCGGCATCGCCTGCAGCGCCGAAGCTGCCAAGTTCAGGCTTCGCGGTAACGAGATTGACCACGCCGGAGGTCGCATTGCGGCCGAAAAGCGTGCCTTGGGGGCCGCGCAGCACTTCGATGCGCTCCAAGTCGAAGAACTCGGTTTCAAAGAGGCGGGTCTGCAGCAGCGGCGTGTCGTTCACGTGGATGGCGGTCGCGGAATCGCAGGTCACGCCGACGCAAAGATCGCCGATACCGCGGATCGTGAAGCTGGATGAGGTGAAGTTGCCTTTGCTGAACGACACGTTCGGCAGGGTGAGCTGCAGGTCGCTCGAATTCTCGATCTGCTGGCGCTCCATCGCCTGCGAGGAGAAGGCGCTCACGGCGATCGGCACGTCCTGCAGCGATTCAGCCTGGCGCTGGGCGGTGACGATGATGGTTTCGATGCCGGAGTCGTTCTGCTCGGTCACCTGCGCGAACGCGGGCGAGGCGGCGAGGACGGCGAGTGCTGAGGCGCTGGAAACGAAGACACTACGGGCGCGGAAACGTGACTGCATGACGAGTACCCTCCCAAGGTTACCGTTGCATCCGCGCGCCTGTTCTGGTGTGGCGCGTCGGACGGCGGGAGGAGGCCCAGCCCATCACAGCGATAGCCTCCCCTATACCGCTCGAAGGGCATAGAAACCCGGATTCAAGGGCTTGTCCAGCGATGCCGCGCGATCCCCCGGTTTTGAACAGGTATACTGACATCGCTGACAGCAAACCGTTGCCGGATTGCAACGCTTGTGGCCTTGCGGACTATCGGTTTTTGCAGGGTGCATTTCGGAAAACGTTGCAGCTTCCGTGGGGCGGCGGTTTCCCCTAAAGCGGGCGCCGCTATGGCGACACAACCCGAAACCACCGTCCTCGACCTCTTTCGCGATGCTGCCGGACCCGGCGGCTGGTCCGACGATCCCGATCGTCTCGCGCCCAAGCTAACCGATTGGCGCGGCCAGAAGACGGGCACCTCGCCGCTGCTCCTCCTGCCGCGCGATACCGAGACGCTGGCGCGCATCGTCAGAATCGCGAACGAGACCGGCACACCGCTGGTGCCGCAGGGTGGCAACACGGGTCTCGTCGGCGCCGGCGTGCCGGAGGAGGATGGCCGCGCCGTACTCGTCTCGATGGACCGCATGAACCGCATCCGCGCGCTCGATGCGACAGGCTTCACCGTCGTCGCCGAGGCAGGCGTGATCCTGGAGACGCTGCACAAGGCCGCCGAGGACGCGGACTGCATGTTCCCGCTCTCGCTCGGCGCCAAGGGCTCGGCGACGGTGGGTGGCCTCATCTCAACGAACGCGGGCGGCGTTCAGGTGCTCCGCTACGGCAACATGCGCGCGCAGGTGATCGGGCTCGAAGCCGTGCTGCCCGATGGCAGCATCCTCGATCAGCTCACGCCGCTCCGGAAGGACAATACCGGCTACGATATCAAGCAGCTGCTGATCGGCGCCGAAGGCACGCTCGGCTTCGTCACCGCCGCATCGCTCAGGCTGGTGCCCGCGCCGCGCGAAATGGCGACGGCGTTCGTCGCGCTCGCCGATCCGCACGCGGCGCTCTCGCTCCTCGCCCGTCTCAAGGCGGCGACCGGCGACAATCTCGATTCCTTCGAGCTGATCCCGCGCCACGGTATCGATCTCGTGCTGCAGCACATCCCCGGCGCGCGCGATCCGCTGTCGGACGTCTATCCGTGGTACGTGCTTGTCGAGGCGACCTCGGCGATGGCCGGTGAGACGCAGCGTCAGGCGCTGGAAACGGGTCTTGCCGCCGCGTTCGAGGATGGGCTGGTGCGCGATGCGGCGCTCGCCGAAAACCGTGCACAGGGCCTCGATTTCTGGCGCCTTCGCGAAGAGCTGCCCGAAGCCGAACGTCTCGACGGGCCTTCGGTGAAGCACGACGTCTCGGTGCCCGTTTCCGATATGCCGCGCTTCATGGAAGAGGCGACGCGGATCATCGAGGCGGACTGGCCGGGCACGCAGGTGATGGCGTTCGGCCATCTCGGCGACGGCAACGTGCACTTCAACGTGAAGACATCCGAGCCGGGTCCGCGCACTGAACTGATGGCGCGCCGCTACGAGGTCAGCGACCAGATTTACGACATCGTCGTGCGGTACGGTGGCTCGATCAGCGCCGAACACGGCATCGGCACGTCGAAGGCGAAGACCTTCGCGCGCCTCGGCAACCCGGCAAAGATCGCCGCGATGCGCGCGGTGAAGGCCGCGCTCGATCCGAACGGCATCATGAACCCGGGCAAGATTTTCGTCTGAAGTCTTAAGCGGGGACGCCGAACAGGTCCGTTTCGTCGGCGTCCTCGATGCGCACGCGCACGATATCGCCCGGCGCCACATCGGCGTCGCGCAGCAGCACCTGGCCGTCGATCTCGGGCGCGTCCCACTGCGAGCGCCCGGTCGCGCCGCCCTCATCGTCCGCCTCGTCGATGATCACATCGATCTCGCGGCCCACGCGGCTTTGCAGGCGCGCGGCTGAAATCCGGGCCTGCGCTTCCATGAAGCGGTGCCAGCGCTCATCCTTGATCTCTTCCGGTACCGCGCCGTCCAGCGCATTGGCGGCAGCGCCCTCGACGGCTTCGTACTTGAAGCAGCCGGCGCGATCGATCCCGGCGTCCTCCAGCCAATCGAGGAGATACTGGAAATCCGTCTCCGTCTCACCAGGGAAGCCGACGATGAAGGTGGAGCGGATGGCGAGGTCGGGGACGATAGCCCGCCACGAGCGGATGCGCTCCAGCACCTTCGCCTCGTTCGCGGGCCGCGCCATGCGCTTCAGCACCGCCGGGCTCGCGTGCTGGAAGGGAATATCAAGATAGGGCAGCACCAGCCCCTCGGCCATCAACGGCATCAGCTGATCGACGTGCGGGTAGGGGTAGATGTAGTGCATCCGCACCCACGCGCCGAGCTTGCCGAGATCACGCGCCAGATCGGTGATGTGTGCGCGGTATTCGTGCCCTTCCCACTTCGAAGTCGCGTGCCGGATATCGACGCCATAGGCCGATGTGTCCTGGCTGATGACGAGCAGTTCCTTCGTGCCCGCTTCCACCAGTTTCGCGGCTTCCCGTACCACCGCCGCTGCCGGCCGGCTGACGAGATCGCCGCGCAGGGAGGGGATGATGCAGAACTTGCAGCGGTGATTGCAGCCCTCCGAAATCTTCAGATACGAATAGTGGCGCGGCGTTAGCTTCAGCCCCGCCTCCGGCACCAGGTCGACGAACGGCGATGGCACCGGCGGCGCGGCCTCATGCACGGCCTCGACGACGGCCTCATATTGATGCGCCCCCGTCACCGCGAGCACATCGGGGAAGCGCGCGCGGATCACGTCCGCCTCGTTCCCCATGCACCCGGTCACGATCACGCGGCCGTTTTCGGCGATCGCCTCACCGATCGCGGCAAGGCTCTCTTCCTTCGCCGAATCGAGGAAGCCGCAGGTGTTCACCAGCACGACGTCGGCGCCCGCATAGTCCGGGCTCATCGCATAGCCGTCCGAGCGCAGCTTGGTCAGAATCCGCTCGCTGTCGACCAGCGCCTTCGGGCAGCCGAGCGACACCATGCCGACCTTCGGCGGCGCGGGGAGCGTTTTCACGGTCATGAGACGCGCGCCAGTGACGGAAAACGCGCCCGGACGCAAGGGGGCGTGCCCTCTAACTTCCCGTCACCCCGGCGCAGGCCGGGGTCCATAACCAGCGTCGCATGGATCCCGGCCTGCGCCGGGAGGACGGGAAGGGAGTGATTTACTGCGCTGATGGCAGCGTGATCGGTTCGACCGCTCCGAACCGATCGACAAGCACATGACCAGCGTATGCGCCCCTGTAACCATGATGTCCCGGCCACAGGCTTTCCCAGCCGCTAAAACGGACGCGGAACTTCGCATATCCGCCTGCGCGGTTGTCGAGGTGTTCCGAAAGGGCGGGGAAATCTAGGGATGCCTGCGAATCAATGCTCAGCCACTTGCATTTCGTCAAATCCATAGAGGCTTCGTCGGGGCAGAACCTCGACACTTCTAATCCTGACACGAATGTGCCGTTGAACGACTTCTTGAAGCCGAAACTTGCTTCCCATGGGCATTGCCCCGGCGCGATGCGATCCGCGTAGCGCGCTGGTGTCAATGGAGAGGGTAGATGAGCGCAGATTTGGGGGAGTGTGGGGAACTCATCCCGAAAATCGTAGAGTGTGAAGCCGATAGCTGCTGCCACGCCGATCGCAACGAACGCGGCTATGTGCATGGCTTTACCCAACCCCCGGCAAAAGCGGCAGCGGGTCGACCGGCTTCTTGCCCTGACGGATCTCGAAATGAAGCTGCGGCTCGTCGACCGAGCCGGTCTTGCCGACGCGGGCGATGGGGTCGCCCTGGCGCACCGTGTCGCCGCGGATCACGAGCAGGTCTTCGGCGTGGGCATAGGCCGTCACCCAGCCGCCGTCGTGCTTCAGCAGCACGAGATTGCCGAAGCCCTCCACGGCGTTTCCGGCATAGGCGACGACGCCGTTCGCCGCCGCGCGGATCGGTGCCCCGGCCGGGGCGCGGAGGTTGATGCCGTCGTTGTAGAGCCCGCCGGATTTCGCGCCGAAGCGGCTGATGAGCTTGCCGTCCACGGGCGCCGTGAACCGCCCGTTGAACGCCGGGGTCGGCGGCAGCGCGGCCACCGCCTGCGGCGGCGCGGTTTCGCCCGCCGGGTGCGCGGCGGCGGCGGCTTCGGTCGCGGCGGGTTCGCTGCCGGTGATGAGGTCGTCGATGTCGATGGTGAAGGCGGCGGCGCGTTCGGCGAGCGTCATCTCGCGCACCTGCGCCTTCGTGGGCAGCCGCAGCCGCTGGCCGACGCGCAGCGTGTAGGGCGCCTTCAGTTCGTTGGTCGCGACGATGCCTTCCCAGTCCGCACCATAGGCGCGCGCGATGGTGATGCCCGTCTCGCCCGCCTTCACCGTGTGATAGCGCCCGCCGGGAATGTTCAGCACCTGCCCCACCTCGATCGTGTAGGGCGGCGCGATCCGGTTCGCCTGCGCGATCGCCTGTACGGAGGAGCCCGTGCGCTCGCCGATGCGGGAGAGCGTATCGCCGCGCGCGACGGTGACCGTCTGCTGCGGCACGTCGACAGCGTCCGCCACCACCTTCACCGGCTTCCAGGGCGCGCGCTTGGGAGCCGCCGGTGTCACCGGCGCGGGTGTGGCGGCGCTTTCGATCGGCTTCTTCGGCGTCGGCACGGGAAATTGCGGGCGCGACGGTGCCGAGCAGGCGGCGGCGAGAAGCAGGGCGAAAGGAACGGCGAAGCGGAACATGGAGATGTCTCTAACCCGGCGAGACGCGGATTTGAATCGTCGAAAGCGCCTAGCCGAGGTGTTTCACCGCATCGCGCAGTGCGTCCAGCGTCTCGTAGTGCGTGAGGTCGAGGTGCAGCGGCGTCACGGCGATCAGGCCTTCGTGCGTCGCCTGCAGATCGGTGAGGTGTCCGGCTTCCGAAGCCTCGCGGCCGAGGCCGAACCAATAATAAGTGAAGCCGCGCGGATCGACGCGTTCCTCGATGGCGGTGGCGCCGTAGTCGCGGAAGCCCTGTTCGGTCACGCGCACGCCCTTCACCGCGTCCGGCGCGACGGCGGGGAAGTTCACGTTCATCAGCACGCCCTTCGGCCATGTCTTCGCGGCGAGCGCACGCACGACCGTAGCGCCCCACTTGGCCGCGGTCTCGAAGGCTTCCACCGCGCGCATGGAGCCAAGGCACTGGCTGAGCGCAATGGCGGGAATGCCGTAGAGCGTCGCCTCCATCGCCGCCGAGACGGTACCCGAATAGGTGACGTCCTCGGCAAGATTCGCGCCGCGATTCACGCCCGAGAGCACGAGGTCGGGCAGATTGTCCTTCATCAGGAGGCCAAGCCCCATCATCACGCTGTCGGTCGGCGTGCCGCGCACCGCAAAGCGCCGCTCGCCGTGCTTCTGCAGGCGGATCGGCTGCGTCAGCGTCAGCGAGTGCCCGGCGCCCGATTGCTCCTCGGCGGGCGCGACCACCCAGATGTCGTCGCTGAGTTCGCGCGCGATCGCCTCAAGCACCGCCATGCCGGGGGCGTGGTAGCCGTCGTCGTTGGTGAGCAGGATTCTCACGGCCGCAGCGCCTCCAGCCCGCCCATGTATGGGCGCAGCGCCTCGGGGATCGTCACCGATCCATCTGCCTGCTGATAGTTCTCCAGCACCGCGACGAGCGTGCGGCCTACGGCGAGCCCCGAACCGTTCAGCGTGTGGACGAACGCCGTGCCCTTTTCACCCGCCGCGCGGTGCCGCGCGTTCATGCGCCGCGCCTGGAAGTCCCCGCAGTTGGAAACGCTCGAAATCTCGCGGTAGCAGTCCTGCCCCGGCAGCCAGACCTCAAGGTCGTAGGTCTTGCGAGAGGCGAAGCCCATGTCGCCGGAACACAGCAGCATCACGCGATAGGGAAGCCCAAGCGCCTGTAGGATTCCCTCGGCGCACTGCGTCATCCACGCATGTTCTGCCTCGGATCGGTCGGCCGCCGCGATCACCACCATCTCGACCTTCTCGAACTGGTGCTGGCGGATCATGCCCTTGGTGTCCCGCCCCGCCGATCCTGCTTCGGCGCGGAAGCAGGGGGAGAGCGCGGTCAGGCGCAGCGGCAGGCTCGCGGTGTCGAGGATCTCACCCGCCACGAGGTTCGTGAGGCTCACCTCGGCGGTCGGGATCAGCCAGCGGCCGTCCGTCGTCTGAAACAGGTCTTCGGCGAACTTCGGAAGCTGGCCGGTGCCGTACACCGCTTCGTCGCGCACCAGCAGCGGCACGGCGGTTTCGGTGAAGCCGTTCGCGATCTGCCGGTCGAGCATGAACTGCGCGAGCGCGCGGTGCAGGCGGGCGACGCCGCCGCTCATCACCGCGAAGCGCGCGCCGGAAAGCTTCGCGGCACGCTCGAAATCGAGGCCGAGCGGCGCGGCGACGGCATCGTGCTCCTTCGCTTCGAAATCGAAGGCACGCGGCTCCCCCCACGTCTTCAGCACCACGTTCGCGGTCTCGTCCGGTCCTTCCGGCACATCGGCGGCGGGCAGGTTCGGAATGGCCGAAAGCCGCGCGTTCAGCGCCTCGGAAAGTTCGCGTTCCTTCGCTTCAAGGTCGGGGATGCGCGTCTTGAGCTCGCTCACCTCGGCCATCAGCGCGGCAGCGGTGGCCTCGTCCTTCTGCGACTTCGCGGCACCGATCGCCTTCGAAGCTTCGTTGCGGCGGGTGAGCGCGGCCTGCAGCGTCGTCACGGTCTCACGCAGTGCGGTGTCTTCGCCAAGGATTTCCGCCGACAGAGGCGCAAGGCCTTTGCGCGCTAGACCCAGATCAAATTCGGCGGGGTTTTCCCGGATATAACGGATGTCATGCATGGCGAAGGCTCTATGGAACGGGCGCCTTTGGGTCGCAACCGGTTTCGCCATGCTGCGTTGAAGCTTCACACACAGGCCGAAAAGGGAGACGCCATGATCCTCCAGCACAAGACCGAGATTTGCGTCGCCGACGGGCGCAAGCTGCTGCTGCTCGTCAACGAGGGCGACACGAAGTTCCCCGATCTGCAGGTGATCCGCGAGGAAGAGCAGGACCTGCGCCCCGACCGCGAACTTTCAAGCGACCGGCCCGGCCGCAGCTTCCAGAGCGTCGGCACGCGGCGCCACGGCTATGAGGAAACCGATTTCAAGCAGCTCGCCGAAGATCGTTTCGCAGCGGACGTAGCCGATATCCTGAAAAAGCGAGCACTGGCGGGGAAAACAGACCGCCTTGTCGTGATCGCGCCGCCCGCCACGCTTGGCGAGATGCGCAAGCATTACCACAAGGAAGTCGTGGACCGCATCGTCGCCGAGATCGCCAAGGAGGCGACCAATCTGCCGCCCGACGCCATCGCCGCGATGGTGGTGGCCGCGTAAGTCCGCTTGGCGGGCATGGGCGTCCGCGCTATGCGAGGCGTCCATGCAGCCCGCCATCGAAATCCGCGACCTCGAAAAGACCTATTCAGACGGAAAGCGCGCCCTGAAGGGCGTCAGCTTCGATGTGCCGCGCGGCCAGATCTTCGGCCTGCTCGGCCCCAATGGCGCGGGCAAGTCGACGCTGATCAACATCCTCGCCGGCCTTGTGAACAAAACCGGCGGCACTGCCCGCATCTGGGGCTTCGACATCGATGCGGACCGCAGGAATGCCAAGCGCGCGATCGGCATCGTGCCGCAGGAAATCCTGTTCGACGCCTTCTTCACGCCCTTCGAGGCATTGGAGATTCAGGCCGGGCTCTACGCCGTGCCCAAGGCCGAGCGCCGTTCGATGGAAATCCTCCGCGCACTGCGCCTTGAAGACAAGGCGCACGCCTACGCCCGCACGCTCTCCGGTGGCATGAAGCGGCGGCTCCTCATCGGCAAGGCGCTCGTCCACAATCCGCCGATCCTGATCCTTGACGAGCCCACAGCGGGCGTCGACATCGAGCTTCGTCAGCAGCTCTGGTCGTATGTGCGCCAGCTCCACGCCGCGGGCACCACGGTCGTGCTCACCACGCACTATCTCGAAGAGGCCGAAGAGCTTTGTGATCGCATCGCCATCATCAATAACGGCGAGGTCGTGGCGAACGACGAGACGCACGCGCTCCTTGCGAGCGCGCAGGAAAAGTGCCTGATCGTCACGGTGGATCGCGATCTGGATAGCCCCCCCGCCGGTCTCCCAGCTGAGAAAGTCGAGTTGAAGGGCGCCCGCCAGCTCATCCTCACCTACAATCGCAGCGTGCTCACCGCCGGCGAGCTTCTGCAGGCGATCAGCGCCACCGGCCTCGGCGTCGTCGACGTCTCGACCCGCGAGGCGGACCTTGAGGACGTGTTCCTCCACCTCACGCAGCAGCAGGCAGCATGACGACAGAGTTCGACGTTCTCGTCATCGGCTCCGGCGCGGCCGGGCTTACCTGCGCGCTCAACCTCGCGCAGCATTTCCGTGTGGGCGTGCTCTCGAAGGCGGACCTGTCGGCCGGGTCCACGGCATGGGCGCAGGGCGGCATCGCCGCCGTGCTGGAGCCGGGCGACACGTTCGAAAGCCATATCGAGGACACGATGGTGGCGGGCGCCGGGCTCAACCACCGCGACATCGTCGAGTTCGTCGTCGAGAACGCCCCCGCCGCGATCGAGCGGCTTGCCGAGATCGGCGTGCCCTTCAATGAAGGCGGCACCGAGCGCTGGCATCTGACGCGCGAAGGTGGCCACAGCCATCGCCGCATCGTCCACGTCGACGACGCGACCGGCTGGGCGGTGCAACAGGCGCTCGAAAAGGCCGCCGCCGCCAGCCCCAACATCACGCTGCTTCCGGACAGGGTCGGCATCGACCTCGTCACCAGCCGCCACGGCGAGCGTTATTCGGGCGACGGGCACGTCTGGGGCGTCTACGCGCTCGATCGCGCCACCGGCCGCGTTGAGACGCTGACCGCGCGCGCCACCGTGCTCGCCACCGGCGGCGCGGGCCGCACTTACCTGTTCTCCACCGCGCCGCGCGGCGCCACTGGGGACGGCATCGCCATGGCGTGGCGCGCGGGCTGCCGCGTCGCCAACATGGAATTCATGCAGTTCCACCCGACCTGCCTCTACAATCTGGAGGTCAAAAATTTCCTCATCACCGAGGCGGTGCGCGGCGAGGGCGGCCACCTGAAGCTGCCCCCCGGCGTCCCCGGGGGCGGCGAGCGCTTCATGCCGCGCTTCGATCCCCGTGCCGAGCTTGCCCCGCGCGACATCGTTGCCCGCGCGATCGACCACGAGATCAAGCGCCTCGGCCTCGATTACGTGCACCTCGATATCAGCCACCGCGAACCGGAGTTCGTGAAGCACCACTTCCCGAACATCTACGAGAAGCTGCTCGGCCTGGGCATCGACATGACGAAAGCGCCGATCCCAGTCGTCCCCGCGCAGCATTACACCTGCGGCGGCGTCGTCATCGACCGCGACGGCCGCACCGACCTCCCCGGCCTCTATGCGGCGGGTGAGGTCAGCCACTCCGGCCTCCATGGCGCGAACCGCCTTGCCTCGAACTCGCTCCTCGAATGCTTCGTGTTCGGCGAGGCTGCGGCGAAGCACATCACGGCGAGTTGGGACGGGCTCGCATCGCCGCCGCCGATCCGCGCGTGGGACGAGAGCCGCGTCACCGATTCGGACGAAGAGGTCGTCATCAAGCAGAACTGGACGGAAATCCGCCGGTTCATGTGGAACTATGTCGGCATCGTCCGCACCACCAAGCGGCTGGAGCGTGCGCAGCACCGTATCAAGCTGCTGACCGGCGAGGTCGAGGATTTCTACGGCCACTTCCGCGTGACGCCCGACCTCATCGAGCTGCGCAATCTTCTCACGGCCGCCGACCTCATCGTCCGCTCGGCGCTCCGCCGCCACGAAAGCCGCGGGCTGCACTACACGCTCGACTATCCGGAAGCATCGCCCACGGCGGAAGACACGGTGCTCATCCCATAGTCGCCAAGCCGATTGGGGCTTGCTACACGCTCAGGCATGACCGACTCCCCCCAGCATCTCTACCTCGTCGACGGGTCGAGCTTCATCTTCCGCGCCTATCACCGCCTGCCGCCGCTCACCGATCCCGAAGGCACGCCGGTCAACGCCGTGTTCGGCTTTACGGCTATGCTCTGGAAGCTGATCGAGGAATTGAACCGGGGCGAGGGGCCGACGCATCTCGCCGTCATCCTCGATGCCTCCAAGCACAGCTTCCGCATGGAGTTGTACCCTGAATACAAGGCGAACCGGCCGGAGCCGCCTGAGGATCTGATCCCGCAGTTCCCGCTGATCCGCGATGCCGTGCGCGCCTTCTCGGTGCCGTGCATCGAGGAGATCGGCATCGAGGCGGACGACATCATCGCCGCCTATGCCGTGAAGGCGCGCGACGCCGGCATGAAGGTCACCATCGTCTCTTCGGACAAGGACCTGATGCAGCTCGTCGGCGGCGGCATCGACATGCTCGATACCATGCGCGACCTCCGCATCGACGTGGCGCATGTCGAGGAGAAGTTCGGCGTGCCGCCCGAGAAGGTCGGCGACGTTCTGGCGCTGATGGGCGACGCGGTCGACAACATTCCGGGCGTGCGCGGCGTCGGCCCCAAGACGGCAACGCAGCTCATTCAGGAATACGGCGACGTCGAGACGTTGATCGCTCGCGCCGGCGAGATCAAGCGCGACAAGCTGCGCGAGATGATCCAGTCGAGCGTCGACGACATCCGCATGTCGCGCGTGCTGGTCACGCTCAAGATCGACTGGCCGCTTCCCGAGCCGATCGAGACCTTCGCGCTCAAGGATCCGCCGCACGAGCCGCTTTCGGCGTTCTTCACGAAGCACGGCTTCCGCACGTTGCTCTCCAAGCTCGGCAAGCACGCGGCGGCGGAAGCGGCAGGTGGCGCGCCGGGTGCGGCGTTGCCCCCGCCCGACGCCTTCTCGCCGGCGCTGTTGCCGTTCGAGCACGACAAGTACGAGACCATCGCGACGCTTGAGGCGCTCGACCGCTGGATCGCCGAGGCGTTCGCGGCAGGCACCGTCGCCGTCGATACCGAGACGGACAATCTCGATGCGATGCGCGCCAATCTCGTCGGCGTCAGCCTCGCGACCGCGCCGAACCGCGCCTGCTACATCCCGCTCGGCCATGTCGCGAGCGAGGGTCTGCTCGGCGAAACACCGGTGCAGGTGGACCGGGCGGAAGCGCTCGTCCGGCTGAAGCCGCTGCTCGAAGATCCCGCGACACTGAAGGTCGGCCAGAACCTCAAGTACGACATGCTCGTGCTCGCGCGGCAGGGCATCGGAATCGCACCGTTTGACGACACGATGCTGATTTCCTACGCGCTCGATTCGGGCAAGGCGCTCGAAAACGGCGGCCCGATGGGCCACGGCATGGACGGGCTGTCTGAGCGGTTGCTCGGCCACAAGCCGATCCCGTTCAAGCAGGTCGCGGGCACCGGCAAGGCGCAGGTTACTTTCGACAAGGTGCCGCTCGACGCTGCGACGAAATACGCCGCCGAGGATGCCGATTGCACGCTCCGCCTCTGGCAGCATTTGAAGCCGCGCCTGTGGCGGGAGCATGTGACCGGCGTCTACGAAACGCTCGAACGCCCGCTCGCGCCGGTGCTGATGCGCATGGAGCGGCGCGGCATCAAGGTGGATCGCGCGGCGCTCGCACGCCTTTCAGCGGATTATGCGCAGGGCCTTGAACGGCTCGAGGCGGAAATCCATACGCTTGCGGGCGGGCCGTTCAACGTCGCCTCTCCGCGCCAGCTCGGTGAGATCCTGTTCGAACAGATGGGCCTGCAGGGCGGCAAGAAGTCCGCCAAGACGGGTGCTTACTCCACGGACGTCGACGTGCTCGATCGCCTCGCCGGCGAAGGTGTCCCGATCGCGCAGAAGGTTCTGGATTGGCGCCAGCTCGCCAAGCTCAAGTCCACCTACACCGATACACTGCAGGAACAGATCAACCCCGAAACGGGCCGCGTCCACACCAGCTACGCGCTCGCCTCGACCACCACGGGGCGTCTCTCCTCCACTGATCCCAACCTCCAAAACATCCCCGTCCGCACGGAAGAAGGCCGCAAGATTCGCGACGCCTTCGTGCCGGAAGCGGGCAATGTCCTGCTCTCGGCGGACTACAGCCAGATCGAGCTGCGTCTGCTCGCCGAGATCGCCGAAATTCCCCAGCTCCGGCAGGCGTTCGCGGACGGGCTCGACATTCACGCCATGACCGCGTCCGAGATGTTCGGCGTGCCGATGGCGCAGATGACGCCGCTCGTTCGCCGCCAGGCGAAGGCGATCAACTTCGGCATCATCTACGGCATCTCGGCGTTCGGCCTCGCGCGCAACCTCGGCATCGATCGCGGTGAGGCGGGCGATTACATCAAGCGCTACTTCGAACGCTTCCCGGGCATCCGCGATTACATGGAGCGCACCAAGATGGGCGCGCGCGACATCGGCTATGTCGAAACATTGTTCGGCCGCCGCATCCACACCCCGCTTATCAAGTCGTCGAACCAGGCCGAGCGTGCGTTCGGCGAGCGCGCTGCGATCAATGCGCCGCTGCAGGGCACGGCGGCGGACATCATCCGCCGCGCGATGATCCGCATCGAAGATGCGCTGGAGGCGGAAAGCCTCGCCGACGCACGGATGCTATTGCAGGTGCACGACGAACTCGTCTTCGAGGTTCCCGTAGACAAGGCGGCCGCGGCCGGCACCATCATCAAGCGCGTGATGGAGGAAGCCTGCGCGCCCGTCGTTGAAATGACCGTCCCGCTCGTCGTCGAGGTCGGCACCGGCCAAAACTGGAACGCCGCCCACTAACACCCCCCTCTCCCGCCGGGAGCGGGGGCAAGCAAAGGCTCTTGTCACGCATCCGACATTTCACTGTCACCAAAGCGTCATCGAACGCGCCTAGGGGCGGCGTCAGAAACAGGTCGTCCTTGAAGCGGAGACGGAATCCCATGCGCATCACCAGCCTTGCTCTTGCCGGTATCGGTCTTCTGGCGCTCGCCGCCTGCGATTCGTCCCCCGCGCCTACGCCGCCGCAGGGCGGTGACACGGCTGCGACTGGCGGCATCAACGTCTCCGGTCCCGCGCTCCGCATCGTCGGTTCGTCCACTGTCTACCCGTTCACCACGGCGGTCGCCGAGAACTTCCGCCGCAAGTATCCGGCGGCGGCCGCGCCGATCGTCGAGTCGACCGGCACCGGCGGCGGCATCAAGCTGTTCTGCGGCGGCGTCGGCACGCAGCACCCGGATGTCGCCAACGCCTCGCGGCGCATCAAGAAGAGCGAGGTCGAGCTTTGCAACGCGAACGGCGTCAAGCAGATCGTCGAGGTTCAGGTCGGTCTCGACGGCATCGCCATCGCGCAGTCGAAGTCCGATGCGCATCTCGACGTGACGCCCGCGCAGATTTTCCTCGCGCTCGCCGCCACGAAGCCGGACGGTTCGAAGAACACCGTCACCACCTGGAACCAGATCGATCCGAAGCTCCCCAACCGCAAGATCGAAGTGCTCGGCCCGCCGCCGACCTCGGGCACGCGCGACGCCTTCAACGAGCTCGTGATGGAGGCGGGCTGCTCCACTTTCCCGAACCTGAAGGCGCTGAAGGACTCGAACGAGGACGAATACAAGACGCGCTGCACCAAGCTCCGCGAGGACGGCGTCTATGTGGAAGCCGGCGAGAACGACAATCTCATCGTCCAGAAGCTCGTCGCCAACCCCACCGCGGTCGGCATCTTTGGCTACTCCTATCTTGAAGAGAACCTCGACAAGATCGAAGGCGTGAAGATGAACGGCATCGCGCCGGAATACGAAGCGATCGCGAGCGGCGCTTATCCGGCCTCACGTCCGCTCTACATCTACGTGAAGGGCGAGCACGCTCGTGCGAAGCCCGCGCTCGCGGTGTTCCTGCAGGAATATACGAGCGAGGCGGCGTTCGGGCCGGAGGGCTATCTCAAATCGCGCGGCCTCATCGCCGAGCCGGATGCCGAACGCAAGGCGAGTGCTGCCGCGGCTGCCGCGCTGACCCCGCTCGATATCACCGCGCTCAAATAGGCGTCAGTTCAGCCTGAGTTCGTGGTCGACAAAGCGGTATTCGGCCGGGCGGATCGATGCGCCGTGCATGATCCGCACCGAATGCAGCATTCCGTCGATACTGTGCGACCAGAAATCGAGGAACCGGATCAGCCGCGGAAAGCGCGGCGCCATGTCCAGCGTCTGCCACGTAAAGCTCTGCAGCACGTGCGGGTGATCCGGCATATGGTAGAGAATATCGGCGGTCAGCGGGCGCCAGTCCTGCATCTGCCGGACAAAATCGCCATCAACCCCGTGCGGTACGTCATCGTGCATCGCAAGTTCCTTTCCTGTGGAACCTAGGCACAGGGAATCATGCCGTCACACGACTGTAAATATCCTTAACGTGCGGAGTGAAAACCGTCGCTGGTGCCCACGGCCGGGATCGAACCGGCACGCCTGAAACAGGCGAGGGATTTTAAGTCCCTTGCGTCTACCAATTCCGCCACGTGGGCCGCTGCGGTGTTCGGCGTGCCTAGCGCCTCTAGATGGCGCCGTCGAGGGGCTGGTGCCCGGCGGCGGAAAGCGCGTCCATCAGGCGGGCAGCGGCGTCGTCGAGCGCGGCCTGCTCGCGGCTGCGGATCACGAAGTTCGCGCCGATGCGGCCTTCGCGCCAGAAGGGATAGCTGCCGATCTGGATGCCGGGTTTCTCCCGCTCGACCGCGATCAGAATCTCGGAAACGCTGCTTTCGGGCACCCAAGCGCCCACCGTGCGATCGAGCACGGGAAGCCCGCCTTCGAGCTTGCCGTCGAGTCCCGCGAGCATCCCCTGCGTGATCTTGGGCACCCCCGCGAGCATGAAGACGTTGCCGATGCGGATGCCGGGCGCACCCGAAACCGGGTTCTCGATGAGGGCGGCGCCTTCCGGGACGCGGGCCATGCGCAGCCGCGCCTCGGTGATGCGCTCGCCGTAGTATCGGCGCAGCATGGCCTCGGCCTCCGGGTGCAGCACGACCGGTACGCCGAGAGCCTCCGCGACGGCATCGACGCTGATGTCGTCGTGCGTCGGCCCGATGCCGCCGGTGGTGAACACATAGTCGCATTGGGCGCGGCACGCATTGACGGCAGCGACGATGGCACCCATCTGATCGGGAACGACACGCGCCTCGACGAGCTGGATTCCCTGAATGTTAAGCCATTTCGCGAGATAGGCGAGGTTGGCGTCCTGGGTTCGGCCGGAGAGAATCTCGTCGCCGATGACGATGAGCGCGGCGGTCCAGATGCGGGTTTCAGCCATGCCGCTATCCGTAGCCGCAGCGGCAAACAGGGTAAAGCGTGATGGCACGGCGCCGCGTCGCCGTTGCCGGATCGGGCCGGTTTAGGGTATTCGGAGTGACGACATGATCGGGATTCTCACCTTTGCCCTGCTGGCGGCCCCTGCGCCGAAGGCCGTGACGCTGGACGCAAACGTGCGCCGCGCCGCGCTCGATGTCGTCTCCTGCGCGCAGGCGTCGGGCATTGGCAAGGCGGCGCGCAGCGTCACGATCATCGATTACGGCCGCGCCTCGCTGGAGCCGCGCCTGTGGGTCATCGATTTGAAGACGGGCGCCGCGCTCGTGCAGGAATATGTCGCGCACGGCCGCAACTCGGGTGAGAATCGCACGACGAGCTTTTCGAACGCGATGAACTCGCACCAGTCGAGCCTCGGCCTGTTCGTCACCGCCGAGACCTATACGGGCTCGAACGGCTATTCGCTGCGCATGGACGGGCTGGTGCCGGGCATCAACGATGCGGCGCGCGATCGCGCCATCGTCATGCACGGTGCACCGTATGTGAATCCCGAAGCAGGTGCGAAGCAGGGCCGGCTTGGGCGCAGCTGGGGTTGTCCGGCACTGCGCAGCGCGGTCGCCGAGGGTGTCATCGATCTCATCAAGGGCGGCAATTTCGTTTTCGCCTGGCATCCGGACAAGGATTGGGTCGGGGCGTCGCCTTACGGCAAGTGCGTCGTCGCCATGAGGGATCGTCCGGCTGGCGCCAGCCGGACCGCGCGTTAGGATAGGTTCATGGACATGGAAGTTTCAGACGTCATTCTCGATGCGTCCGGCATCAAGCTGCACGGACCCGATGCGTTCGAAGGGATGCGCCGCGCGGGCCAGCTCGCCGCGGCTGCGCTCGATATGCTGGTGCCGCACGTCGTGCCCGGCGCCCGCACGATCGATCTCGATACGATGGTCTACGAGTTCGTGCGCGAGCGTGGCGGCGTTCCCGCCACCGTGTTCTACAAGGGCTACAGTCATTCCAGCTGCATCAGCATCAACCATGTCGTTTGCCACGGCATCCCGAGCGCGAAGCGACTGGTGAAGGGCGATATCGCCAATATCGACATCACCGTCATCGTCGACGGCTGGCACGGCGACACGAGCCGCATGTTCCTCGTCGGCGACGTGCCGTTGAAGGCGCGCCGCCTCGTCGACATCACCTATGAGTGCCTGATGCGCGGCATCGCGGCGGCAAAGCCGGGCAACCGCCTCGGCGACATCGGCCACGCCATACAGTCTTATGCCGAGGAGCAGCGCTGCGGCATCGTCCGCGATTTCTGCGGTCACGGTCTCGGCCGCATGTTCCACGACGAACCGAGCGTCGTCCATGTCGGCAAGCCCGGGCGCGGCGTGCTGCTGAAGCCGGGCATGTTCTTCACGATCGAGCCGATGATCAATCTCGGCCGCGCCGACGTGAAGGTGCTCGACGACGGCTGGACGGCGGTCACGCGCGACCGCTCGCTCTCCGCACAGTTCGAGCATTCGATCGGCATCACCGAAACCGGCTGCGAGATCTTCACGAAATCACCCGCCGGTCTCGATCATCCACCCTACGCGGCCTGAGAGAAAAGCCTCTCCCCTTGAGAGCGAGGGGAGGTTCTACAGCTCCAGCGTCATGCAGACGCTGTAGGGGTCTTCGCGGTAGTCGCCGAACGGCGGGCACAGCGTGAAGCCGCGGCTCGCATAGAGCAGCCGTGCCGCATCAAACGCGGCGGGCGTGCCCGTTTCGAGGCTGAGCCGCGTGTAGCCGCGCCGCCGCGCCTCTTCGATGATGTGGTCGAGCATGACTGTTGCGACCCCGCGTCGGCGATAGCGCTCGTCGGTCCGCATCGATTTGATCTCGCCGTGCTGTGGATCGAGTTCGCGCAGCGCGCCGCAGCCCAGAAGCACGCCTTCGTCCCACACCGTCCAGAAGGTGATATCGGGCGCGCGCAGTGCGTCGAGATCGAGAGCGTGCACGCTCTCGGGCGGCGAATGGCGGTGCATCTCGTCGAGATGCGCCTGCAGCAGCGCGGCAATTTCCGGGCCTTGCAGATCGTCGCGGCGAATCTCCATCACCCAAGCGCCTCCCTCAGCACCGCGATCAATCGGTCGCAGTCCGCATCGTCGTTGTAGAGGTGCGATGTTACACGCAGCGAACGGCCGCGCAGCGAGACGAACACGTTCTCGGCGGCCAGCCGCTCCGGCAGCCCGGTGGGCACCTCGCCCGGAAAGCCGAGCGACAGGAAATGCGGCGCGCGCGTTTCCGGATCGGGCGCGAGAAGGCCGATGCCGCGCGCCGCCTTGCCAAGCGCGAGGTTCCGGCTCCCGAGCGTTTCGGCGATGTTCGCGATGCCCCAGCCGAGCAGCATGTCGATGGCGGCGGCGGCACCCATCAAAAGCGGCGGGTTCGCCTTCTCGCCCACGTCGAAGCGGCGCGCGCCGGGCTGGAAATCGTTGCGATAGTCGACAAGCCGCGAAAAATCCTCGCTACCGCCGCGGTTCATCCAGTTGTGCTCGATCGGCGTGCCGCCCTGATGCTTCGGCGCGACATACAGCATGCCGATGCCATAGGGCCCCATCGCCCACTTGTAGCACGCGGCGACCATGAAATCGGGCTGCACGCTGTCCGCATCGAACGGCAGCGCTCCGAGCGACTGCGTGAGATCGAGCACGAGCGCGGCCCCCGCCTTGCGGCACGCCGCGCCCACGGCCTCGAGATCGACAAGGCCGCCGTCCGCCCAGTGGCAGTTCGGCACGGCGACGAACCCCGTGTCCGGGCCGATCGCGGCGAGCACCGCGGGCGTCCACGCCTCTCCCGCTTCGCGCTTCACCGTCACGATGCGCGCGCCGCACGCGATGGCGTGCTCGCGCCATATGTAGAGGTTGGAGGGGAACTGATCGGCGAGCACCACGATCTCCTGCCCGCGCCGGAGCGGAAGGTTCCGCGCCGCGACGGCAAGCCCGTAGCTGACCGAGGGAACGACGGCGAAATCGTCGGGACTGCCGCCAGCGAGCGCGGCGAACCGGCTGCGCGCCGCCTCGGTGTGCGTGAAGAAGTCGGCGGGGCGGTACGTCCACGGCGCGGCCTTCAGCGCCACGCCCTTGCCGGCAGCGTCGCTGACCTCGC
This sequence comes from Sphingosinicella sp., assembly GCA_016793845.1. Lineage (GTDB taxonomy): Bacteria > Pseudomonadota > Alphaproteobacteria > Sphingomonadales > Sphingomonadaceae > Sphingosinicella > Sphingosinicella xenopeptidilytica. The sequence goes on along the minus strand of JAEULI010000178.1, from coordinate 6,227 downwards.
GCGCGAGCGGCGACATGTAGGCGCAGTTCAGATAGGCGACCTCGCGCGGAATATCGAAACGGTCACGCTGGCAGGGGATCGGGCTCATGTTTCTTTTAAGCCAGAACGCCTTGGCGCCCGCAAGGGACTGGCCTTCGCGCCCGGCTTCCGGCTAGCCTCGTTTCATGGCCGATACGGACTCCGATTCGGGCGCTGATACCGGTCACCGCGCCCGGATGCGTGCACGCATCCTGCAGGGCGGGGGTGACGCCTTCCATGATTACGAGCTGCTCGAATATCTTCTCGGTCTTGCGATCCCGCGGCGCGACACCAAGCCGCTTGCGAAAGCCCTGATCGCGCGCTTCCAGTCGTTCGCCGCGGTGATTTCGGCAGAGCCGCGCGATCTGAAGCGCGTGGCGGGTGTCGGCGATGCCGTGATCGCGACGCTCGGTTTCGTGCGCGCCGCCGCGCTTCGGCTGCAGCGCGCGAACGTCTACGGAAAGCCTGTGCTTGCCGGCTGGCAGGCGCTGCTCGATTATCTCCATGCCGACATGGCGCACCTGGGGCGTGAACGCTTCCGCGTGCTGTTCCTCGATTCGCGAAACGTGCTCATCGCAGACGAAGCGATGTCGGACGGCACCGTGAATCAGACCTCGGTTTACGTGCGCGAAGTGATCCACCGCGCGCTCGATCTGGGCGCCACTGCGCTGATCCTTGTCCACAATCACCCCTCGGGCGACCCGAAACCGAGCCGGGATGACATCCAGCTCACCAACCACGCCCGCGACGCGGCACGCGTGCTCGGCATCCAGCTCCACGATCATATCGTCATCGGGCGTGAAGGCCACGCCAGCTTCAAAGCGCTCGGCCTTCTCTAAGGCTGGAAACCGCGCCCCCCGTCTGCTACCCGCGCGGCCCTGACAGGAGCCCACGCATGATTCCACGCTACAGCCGCCCCGAGATGACGATGATCTGGGAGCCGGAAACCCGTTTTCAGATATGGTTCGAGATCGAGGCGCACGCCATGGATGCGCTCGCCGAGCTCGGCGTCGTGCCGAAGGATGCGGCGAAGGCGGTGTGGGAACGCGGCGGCTTCGATGTCGCGCGCATCGACGAGATCGAGCGCGAGGTGAAGCACGATGTGATCGCCTTCCTCACCAGCCTTGCCGAGCATGTCGGCGATGAGGCGCGCTTCGTCCACCAGGGCATGACGAGTTCGGACGTGCTCGACACCTGCCTCAACGTTCAGCTCGTGCGCGCGGCAGACCTCATCATCGCCGATCTCGATGCGCTGCTCGCCGCGATCAAGCGCCGTGCGCTTGAGCACAAGATGACGCCCACGATGGGCCGCAGCCACGGCATCCATGCCGAGCCGACCACCTTCGGCCTCAAGCTCGCGCAGGCCTATGCCGAATTCGAACGCTGCCGCGCACGCATGGTCGCGGCGCGCGAGGAAGTCGCCACCTGCGCCATCTCGGGCGCGGTCGGCACGTTCGCGAACATCGATCCGCGCGTCGAGGAGCATGTCGCGAAGGCGATGGGGCTGACGGCGGAACCGGTCTCGACGCAGGTGATCCCGCGCGACCGCCACGCCATGTATTTCGCAACGCTCGGCGTTGTCGCCTCGTCGGTCGAACGGCTGGCGGTGGAGATCCGCCACCTGCAGCGCACCGAGGTGCTGGAAGCGGAGGAGTATTTCTCGCCGGGCCAGAAGGGCTCGTCGGCGATGCCGCACAAGCGCAACCCCGTGCTCACCGAGAACCTCACCGGCCTTGCCCGCCTTGTGCGCGGCTATTCGATTCCGGCGATGGAGAACGTCGCGCTCTGGCACGAACGCGACATCTCGCACTCGTCCGTCGAGCGCATGATCGGGCCGGATGCGACCGTCACGCTTGATTTCGCGCTCGTGCGGCTCACCGGCGTCGTCGACAAGCTGCTCATCTACCCCGAGCGGATGCAGAAGAACCTCGACAAGATGGGCGGGCTCATCCACTCGCAGCGCGTGCTGCTGGCACTGACGCAGGCGGGCGTGAGCCGCGAGGATTCCTACCGGCTCGTGCAGCGCAACGCGATGAAAGTGTGGGATTCGGACGGGCAGCTCCAGCTCCTCGACCTCCTCAAGGCCGACCCGGATGTGACCGCGCGACTTTCGAATGCGGAACTCGAGGGCCTGTTCGACCTTGGCTATCACTTCAAGCACGTCGACACGGTCTTCCGGCGCGTTTTTGGCGAATAAGCCCTTGTAAAATAGGATTTATGCTGCCAGCCAAGCTGCTGGCAGCGCGTTGGCCTCCACTTCGCCCACTTGTCGTTTCAGAAGCGGTGGTGCTTGCGCTCCTGTCGAAGCTGGATGCCGGCGTCGAGCAGCGGTGTCGGCGTGCGTTCGAACTCGGCGGGCGTCATGCCGATGAAGTGCTTGAACTCGCGCGTGCGGTGCGACTGGTCGAAGTAGCGCAGCGCAGCGAGATACTCGTCATCGGGATCGCCAAGGCCGCGCATGGCGGCGGCCATGTCGAGAAAGCGGCTGCGCCGCATCACGGTTTTGGGCGTGTGCCCGAAATGCGTCGTGGAGAGGCGCTCAAGCTGGCGCGACGAGATGCCGAGCTGGTCGGCAAGGTCTTCGACACGCGTCGCGCTGTCGAGGCGGGCGACGCTTTCGAGGTGCTGCATGGCGCTGTTGACGCGCTCGGGCGCTTTCAGTTGCGCGGTGATCGCATCCTCGCAGATCGCGATGATGCTGTCGTCGTCGGTCAGCTTCGCAACTGCAGCGAGCCGCGTCTCGGCCTCCTCGCCCCACACGTCGGCGAGCCGGACCATGCGGTCCGCGAAGTTGGAAGCTGGGTGCTCCGAAAGCGCGCGCCAGGCCGAAGGGCGGAGCGCGATGCCGACGATGAAGAACGGCCCGCGTACGCGCACCTTGAACGGCCGCGCGTTGGCGCCGAAGAACAGCACGTCGCCCGGCCGCTCCCAGCGTCCCGGCGCGATCTCCGCCGCCCAGTCGCCGGTGATGAGGATGCGGACGAACGCGGTTTCGGCGAGCAGCCGGTCCACCATGACGAAATCGTCAGGGAGCGGTGCCCGGAATACATAGTGGCGCGCGATATATGGCGCGAGGTGCGACGAGGGAGCATAGTTGCGCGACTGCAGCATGAATGGCTCTTCCGGCTCAATTCTTATACTCAGGGCAACTGATTACGAGCACGTATTGTTCCGCCCCCGCAAGTAAAATCCGGCGAATTCAGAGAAGCCGTATCTCCCGAAGCCGCTGCAGCAGATAGGCGTTGGCGTTGATGCTTTCGGGGTAACGATCGGGATTGGCCGCGGTGACGCAACCCGGCAGTGTCTCGATCCGGTAGTCGGGCGCGAAGTGGAGGAAGAAGGGCATCGAATAGCGCGCGCGCCCCGCGGCATGGCCCACGGGGTTCGCCACGCGGTGCGTGGTCGAGGGCAGCACGTGGTTGGTCAGTCGTTGGAGCATGTCGCCGATGTTCACGACGAGCGCCCCTTCGGGCGGGCTCACCGGCAGCCAGGAACCGTCGCGGTTCAGCAGTTCGAGCCCGGCTTCCTCGGCGCCGAGCAGCAGCGTGATGACGTTGATGTCTTCGTGCGCGGCGGCACGGATGCCGCTCGGCGCGGCGGGTTGCGGCGGGTAGTGCAGGAAGCGCAGCACGCTGTTGCCGTCGCGCGTCGGGTCCGCAAAAAAGGCGTCCGGCAGGTTGAGCCCGATGGCGATGGCTTCGAGCAGCCGCGCACCGGCCGCCTCGAACGCCGCGAAGATGCCCATCGCTGCCTCGCGGAAGCCCGCAACCTCGGGCCACACGTTCGGCGGCATGTCGGTGGCATAAGGGTGACCGGCGGGAAGCTCGCGGCCGACGTGCCAGAACTCCTTCTGGTCGACCTCCGCGGCGTCCTTGGCAGCCTCGACGCCGAACGGCGTATAGCCGCGCGCGCCACCCGTGCCGGGGATCTGCCATTGCCGCTTCACGGCGTCGGGCAGTGCGAACAGGCGCCGCGCCGCGGCGTCGGCCGCGCGTATGGTTTCAGTCGGAATGCCGTGATCGGTCACCACGCCGAAGCCGTACATCCTGAAATCGTGCATCAACCGCTGCGAAAAATCAGCCGGGCGGCCCGCCATCGAAACGGGGCTCAAACTCTCGGCGGTTACCGTCATCTCGCAGACTCGAATGCAATTTTCACGCTGGAAATCCTAGCGCGACGGGAACCGCTTGTCGCCTGCGGTGTTGTGTCATCTGACTCGCGTGATTTCTGCCCCCAACGCACGCGGGTCACCCTGCCCGAAGGAGTGGGCCGCGTCGGCTTCATGCCGGCGCGGCCCTTTCCATATAAGGCACGGGCCTTTCAAAAGGACTTTTGCCGAAGCGGTCGCTAGGGTTCCCCTTCGAACAGGGAGAAGCCGATGCACCGTTTCGTTGCCGCCGCCGTTTTCATGGGCCTCGCCGGGCCTGCCGCCGCCGATACGCTTACCGATGCGGTCGCGGCGGACACGCCGTATCTGGTGGCGCTCTACACGCATTTGCACGCCAATCCCGAAGTGTCGTTCCAGGAGGTGGAAACCTCGGCGCGCATGGCGGCGGAGCTGAAGAAGGCTGGCTTCACGGTCACGACCGGAGTCGGTAAGACCGGCGTGGTCGCGGTGCTGAAGAACGGCGACGGGCCGGTGGTGATGCTTCGCGCGGACATGGACGGGCTTCCCGTCACCGAGGAAACCGGCCTGCCCTATGCCAGCAAGAAGACCATTCAGGTTCCAGGCGTCGGCACCTCCGGCGTGATGCACGCCTGCGGCCACGATATCCACATGGCGAGCATGATCGGTACGGCGCGGCGGCTCGCGGCGACGAAGGCCGAATGGTCGGGCACGCTCGTCGTCATCATGCAGCCCGCCGAGGAACGCGGGGGCGGCGCGCGCGACATGCTGGCGGACGGGCTCTACGCGCGCTTTCCGAAGCCGGCGCACGTCATCGGCCTTCACGACAGCGCGACGCTGCCTGCGGGCACGCTCGGCATTTCTGACGGCTACGTGATGGCGAATGTCGATTCGGTGGATATCGAGGTGAAGGGCAAGGGCGGACACGGCGCCTATCCGCACACGACGAAAGACCCGATCGTGCTCGCAAGCCGAATCGTCGGTGCATTGCAGACGCTGATCAGCCGCGAGCTCGATCCGCAGACGCCGGCCGTGGTGACGGTCGGCGCGTTCAACGCGGGCACCAAGCACAACATCATTTCGGACGGCGCACACCTGCAGCTCACGGTGCGCAGCTATTCTGACGAGACGCGGCAGTACTTGATCGATGGCATCGAGCGTATCGTGCGGGGCGAAGCGATTGCGGCCGGAATGCCGGAAGATCTGATGCCCGTCGTCATCGTGGCCGACGAATTCACCCCCGCCACATACAACACGCCGGCGCAGACGGGCGTGCTCAAGGACGCGTTTGTCGCGCGCTTCGGTGCGGACAAGGTGAAGCCGTATCGCCCGGAAATGGGCGGCGAGGATTTCAGCCGTTATTACCGCGAGGACAAGAGCATCGAAAGCACGCTGTTCCGCGTCGGTGCGGTCAAGCAGTCGACGTATGATGCGGCGGGCGGCGATCCGACGAAGCTGCCCTCGCTGCACTCCTCGAAGTTCGCGCCCGATCCCGAGCCGACGATTCGCACCGGCGTCGAGGCGATGGTGACTGCGGCGCGGACGGTGCTCGGCAAGCGCTGAGTCAGGCCCGGATCAGGCGCGGTCTTTCAGGTAGTAGCGCTCGATCTCCTTGAGATCGGCGTCGAGCTCGTAGACGAGCGGCTGGCCGGTCGGGATTTCGAGCGTGGGGATATCGTCATCCGAGATGCCCGAGAGGTGCTTCACGAGCGCGCGCAGGCTGTTGCCGTGCGCGGAGATCACGACGCGCTCGCCTGCCTTCAGGCGGGGGACGATGGCGGCCTCCCAATAGGGCAGCACGCGCGCGATCGTGTCCTTCAGGCTTTCGGTGGCGGGCACGGCGATGCCGGCATAGCGGCGATCGGCCGAGAGATCCCAGGGCGATCCCGCCTCCATCGGCGGCGGCGGCACGTCGAAGCTGCGGCGCCAGATCTTCACCTGCTCATCGCCATGCTTGGCGGCGGTCTCCGCCTTGTCGAGCCCGGTCAGCCCGCCATAATGGCGCTCGTTCAGGCGCCAGTCCTTCTCCACCGGCAGCCACAGCCGGCCCATTTCCTCCAGCGCCAGGTTGAGCGTCTTGATC